>JAHEDH010000032.1 GCA_024641285.1 bacterium
CTAGCGAGGTGCTCGACGTCGCGGAGCGACTGGCTCTCCGAGGTCGATCAGCCGGTCACCGTGAGTCCGGGTGCGGAGCGTTCAAGGCAACGTCACGACGGAGCCGTCGGCAGCCGCCGACCTGACGATCGCTTCGAGAACCTCGACGTTGTGGACGAGTTGCTCGTCGGTGAAGCGGTAGTCGTCTCCGTGCAGGATGGCGGCGGCCCACTGGTCGAGGTTCGCCCGAACTGTGTTCGAGGCCGCAAACGTCCTGCTGTGTGTCTCCCAGTCCAGTCCACGCCACGTGAGGATCGCCGGCTCGGGAACATCGACGTTCGAGTTCTCACGCGCTTCGACCCACGCCTCGTCGCCGAACACGGAGATCCGGCTGTGAAAGGGCGTGGCAGCGAGGTTCGTGATGACGCCGGTCATCCCGGCTTCGAAGCGCAGCTGGATCGTCACGATGTCCTCACCGGGAAAGCGCTGGGACCTGTCTGCGGTCAACGCTCGCACTTCGGCGATAGGACCGCACACCGAGATCAGATAATCGGTGATGTGAATGCCGAGCGCCGTGAGCGTTCCGGCGGGGGCCTGCGCCGGATCCTGACGCCATGTTGGCTTCTGTGAGCGGGTGAAGAGGTCGTGTGACCAGTTGCAGTCGACATGGAGCAGCGATCCGAGCTCGCCGTTGCGTGCCATCGATGAGATCGCTTCGAGCGCGCCCTCGAATCTTCGCTCATGCCCGACACCGAGGACGAGTTGTCGGCTCCGACAAGCTTCGACCATTCTGCGGGCGGCATCCGGATCGAGCGCGAGCGGCTTCTCACAGAACACGTGTTTCCCGGCCGATGCCGCCTCGAGCACCTGCATCTCGTGCAGCTTGTGCGGAGTTGCGATGATCACCGCATCCACGTCGATTTCGAGCGCTTTCGCCAGCGCGCGTTCATAGCGAAGACCACGAGCCTTGGCGAACGGCTGGGCAGCGTCTGTGTCCGGATCGACGCCGACCGTCACCCGCACGAGAGTGCTGTCTGAAACGCTGTCGACGATCTGGCGGCCCCACCAGCCGAGGCCGACGACTGCTGTGTTCAACGCTCGCGTCATGATCAATCCCTCGGTGGGCGAGCCGGCGGCCGCGTCCCCGGCCGGGTGTCAGTCGAAGATCAGATTCCGGGCTTGGTGTCCGCCGTCGATCTGGAGGTTGACTCCGTTGGCAGATGGATTCTCGAGGAGGAACACCGTTGCATCGACGATGTGCTCGGTCAGTACCGGCTTGCCGGTAGGAGTCTTGGCGAGGACGGCATCGATGACCGGCTGCTTCCCTTCCCAGAACCAGCTGTCGGCCACGATGCCCGGGTGAATGGCGTTGATACGGACCGGCGCCACCTGCAGGATGAGGCCGTTCATCATCTTCTCGACTGCGCCGTTGACGCTGGTGACGTTGGTCGATCCCGGATATGGCTTCTCCTTGGCCAGCCCACCGAAGAGCACGATGGCGCCGTCGTCGCTCATCCGGTCGATCAGCTGATGGATCGTCTCTGGATACCCGACCACCTTGAGCACTGCGAGTTTGGTCGCCCCTTCGATGTCGTATTCGCGGAGGTTGTTCGAATCCCGGAGGACCGCCGGAATGACGAGATAGTCGACAGGCCCTTCGATCGGAGCGAGACCGGCGGCGATGCCGGCAGGCTCGGCGAGGTCGACGGCGATGCCGTGGGTGTCGCCGCCGATCCGGGCTGCGGCCTCGTCGGCCCGCTCCTGTTCGCGGCTCGACACGTACACCGTTCGCCCCTGATCGGCGTAGTGCTTGGCGATCGCCTCCCCGATGCCGGATGACGCTCCGATGACGACGACGCTTCCACTCATTCTGGGCTCCTTCTCCGGCCGGACGGACCACAATCGTTTGCACGGTCACCATAGCAATGGTGACGGCCTGCGATCTCGTCGAGGAGAGACAATGTCAGACCTGTATGAGTTGATCCACACCGAGGGCAGAGGCGACTTCGTCATGCCGTACACGCCTGCGATCAAGGTCACCGGAGGATCGCTGGTGTTTCTGGCCGGCGTGACCGCCGCCCCCGTCTATCACAGCCACCCTCATATCGCTGCCGAGTTCGATGGCATCCCCGCCGACCCAGGTGCGCAGGCCGAGATGGCCATGGATCAGCTCGAAGCAGTGCTCCGCGCCGCCGGCACCGACCTCGGTCACGTCGCATGGGAGACCATCGCCCTGCAAGCACGACGGTCGAGGTCACCCGTCTGGCAACCGATCCCCGACTGGTCCTCGAGCTCAGAGCGGTAGCCGTGGCGCCCTAGGCATGCCCTCCCACGCAGTGGGGGAAGGGAGTGGTCCCCAGCCGCGTGGGGTGGACGCGGGTACCAGGAGGCGCCAACGTCCCTATTCGAGCCGCGTCGAGACTTCGATGCCTTCGGGCTCGATCTGCATGCCCGACACCGACGCCTGCCTACTGAGCAGGTTGGCGAAGTCGGCATCGCCCTGTCCGAGGCCGATGTTCTCCATGACGATCTGATGTGTCAACGCGGTGAGCGGGAGCGGCACGTCGGTCTGCCGGGACGCGTCCAGCCCGAGCTCCAGATCCTTGCGGAGCAGATGGCTGGTGAATGTCGGCGTGTAGTCGAGGTTGACGAACGCCGGGGTCTTGTACGCAGTGAACATCGAGCCCATGACGCTGTCGTTGAGGAACTCGAGGAAGTCGGACCGCTTCACGCCGGCCTTCTCGCACAGCAGTGTGATCTCCGCCATCGACTGCGTCACCACGCCGAGCATGAGGTTGTGGGCGATCTTGACCAGGCGGGCCTCATCGCCGCTTCCGACATAGGTGACCTTGCGACCGAACTGCTCGACGTACGGGAGGGCGGTGTCGAACGCGTCGCGTGGTCCCGACGCGACGACGGTCAACCGGCCGGACTTGACCACCTTGGGGTTGCCTGAAACAGGTGAGGCCAGCACTGCCGTTCCGACCTCGCCCGCTCGGCGAGTCAGCTCCTGGGAAGTCACCGGGTCGATCGTCGTCGAGTCGATGAGGATCGAGGGGCGCACGTCGGGATTCGACATCACTCCACGGGGGCCGAAGGTGACCTCGAGCACGTCCTGGGGGCCGCCAACCATGGTGAACACGATGTCGCGCTCAGCGAGCTCGGCGGGGGAGTCGACGACCTTCGCTCCCTTCGCCTCGAGCGCCTCGGCCTTCGAACGGGTGCGGTTCCACACCCAGAGATCCACGCCGGCGTCGAGCAACCGCGTGGCGATCGCCGCCCCCATCCTGCCGGTGCCTATCCATCCCACTCGATGGGGAAACTTGTCAGTGGACATGAGTGCTCCTGTTCGATCGCCAGAGCCGATGCGTCGTCTCGACCTTCGGCCCGCAGTAGATTCGTTCTGCAATCGATTGTAGTGTGGAGGCATGAGCGCTCGCTGTCAACAGGCACTTGTTCGCACGCCGACCGTCGCGATCGGGCAGAATCGGCAGATCTCATGATCCACGATCTGATCGTCATCGGCGCCGGCCCGACCGGACTGTCCATCGCCAGTGACGCCCGTCAATCGGGGGTCGAGCAGATCCTCGTGCTCGAACCGGGCGAAAACGCCATCCCCGCCGAGGCAGTCGGCCGCTTTGCCCTCTCGGTCAGGTATCAGGCGATCGTCGAGAAGATCGAGGCGCTTGCGCCCGATCGGGTCCTGGTCGAGACGGCCGAGGAGAGCTTCACCACGAGGATGCTGGTCGAGGTGGCGCAGCCGGACTATCGCCCGCCGGAGTTCCCGTTCGAGGCGTCCATCGCCGAACGGGTACACGTCAGGAGGGTCCCGGCCGAAGTCGATCTCGCGGGTGCCGACGTCCTCGTCGTCGGACGTGGAGACGATGCGGTGTCGGCGGTGGTCGAACTGCTCGCTGCGGGAGCGAACGTCGTCCTTGCGTTCTCCGGCCGGATCACGAGCCTGTCCCGTTTGGGGCGCGAGACGATCGCCTCGCTCGAGCACCGGCGGGAGGTCACCGTGCTGTGGCGCGGTGAGGTCGAGGAAGCCGTCGACTCTCACGGCTTTCCGATGGTCTACTGGGTCGGCCGGATGACGCCGGCGCTCCAGTTCGACCACATCGTCACGATCGCTCCTGCCGAGCACTCCCACGACCACGACGAGCACCCCAACCCTCCGCACGTCGTCGTGGATCCGCTCGCCGATGAGCGGCACGCGTTGGGGCCGGCCCGCACCTGGGAGACGTTGATCGCCATGCCCGGCGTGCTCCAGGGGCGTCGCGCCGTCACGACCCGTCCGCCGCGGACGAGGGAGATCGAGCAACTGCGACTCGAGCACTACAACGCAACGATCACCCATTTCGATCACTCCCACGATGACCTCTGGGTCGTCAGGGTGCAGCCCGACCGGGCAGACGTGACGCACCGTGCCGGCCAATACACCACACTCGGGCTCGGGTATTGGGAGCCTCGGGTGGATGATGCCGACGAGGAGATGAGTGACGAAGAGCGTCAGCGACTCATCCGGCGCTCCTATTCGATCAGCAACCCGGTCGTCGACTCCGTCGGGTACCTACTCGATCCACGTGAGCACGACTGGATGGAGTTCTACATCGTCCGCGTCCCCCCGTCGGACGGTCGGATCCCGGCCCTGACCCCACGCCTCGCTGCCAAGCGTGTCGGTGACCGGGTGTACCTCGGGCCCAAGATCGCCGGAAGGTACACGCTCGACGCCGTAGACCATCCGGATCTCGACGTCGTGTTCCTCTCGACGGGCACCGGCGAGGCTCCGCACAATTCCATGCTCAACGAGCTGCTCCGGAAAGGCCATCGCGGTGGCATCGTCTCGGTGGTCTCGGTCCGCCACCTGCGCGATCTGGGGTACCTGGACACACACCGGGAGCTCGAACAGCGTTATCCCAACTATCACTATGTGACGCTGCCGACTCGCGAACCGGACGTGCCGAAGCGGTATGTCCAGGACTTCATCGGTTCCGGCGAGTTGGCCGGCCTGCTGCCCTCAGGCCTCGACCCGAGGCGCACCCACGTCTACCTCTGCGGCAATCCGGCAATGATCGGCCCGCCCGAGTGGGAAGGTTCGACCCCGCGTTTCACCGAGCCGTCGAGCGCAGTCGCGGTGTTGCACGGGTTGGGATTCACCCCCGACCGCCGCAAACGCCCGGGCAACGTCCATTTCGAGGAGTACTGGTAGAGCAGGGCTCCGCACTGCGGCTTCAGCCGGCGTGGCGGGTCTCCGGGACCCAGATCACACATCCGATCAGGACGGCGGCGGTGAGTGCTACGAGCGGCAAGGTGGCAGCCATCCGTCCCTGTATCCCCAGCAGCCAGCCCGCGAGCGCGGGAGCGATCAGGAATGCCGCATCGCCGGTGAAGCGGAAGGCGCCCAGCCGCGGTCCAAGCCGTCCGCCTTCGCTGAGGTCGGCAAGCAGCGTCGTTCCGACGTTGACCGACACGGATCCCAGGCTGACGAGCACGACGGCGATCCAGAGGGAGATCACGCTGCCTGACAGGGCGAACGTCACGACGCCTGCCAGCTGGAGCGCCAGTCCGGGGATCAGGGCCGCCCTGCGGCCGATCCGATCCATGACCCTCCCCGCCCCGATTGCCCCGAACAGGCGGGCGACGCCACCGACGCCGAGGGCGGCTCCGATGATCCCGACGCTCAAGCCGAGTTCTTCGTCGGCCACGATCGGCACGATCGTTTGGATCATCGCGGCGCCGATGGCGAACTGCACGGCCGGGAGCAAATAGATGAAGGCGAGCGCAATCTTCGTGTCCCTGCCGTCCGACTCCTGGAGAGCCTCGAGTCGCATCCGCTCTCGAGGAGGAGGCGTTGCCCCGAGGCGGGCCATCGGTACGATCACGATTGCGCAGATGACCGCTCCGACGCCGATTGCCACTCTCCAGTCGAAAGCGGCGCCGATGGCTCCACTGATCACGGGAGCGATGGCCTGCGCGGTCAGCAGCGAGGCCGCGAACGTCGACATGGCTGCGCCGCGCCGTTCCTTCGGGGCGGTGGCGAAGTGCGCCTGCGCGGTGGTGAGGGTCCATGCCGAGCCGACTCCGAGGACGAAGACGGCGCCGAAGGCCACCGTCGAGGTCGGTGCAAGTGCCAGCGCCAGGCTCCCGAGTGCAACGAGCGCTGCGGACGCCATCATCATCACCCCCGGGGGTCTGCTGTCCGAAAGGCGCCCGGCCGGAATGTCTGCCGCCAGACGGCCCAGTGCGAACACCGAGCCGAGGACTCCCAGCCCGAGCGAGCTGAGGCTGAGGTCTCGTCCGATGTCGGGCAGCAGTGGCGGCCGAAGAAAGGCTGCGACCGTGATGGCGAACAGTGAGGCGCCCACGGCGAAGGTGACTCGCCGTTCGGAGGTCATATCGGAGTGTTCAGGCCCGTGGGCCGCTGGAACCGCGCACAGAGAGCGTCGGGGCCAATCGCATCGAGATCGGACCGTCCTGCCCGCTGCCGGAGGACAGCATCGCCATGAGCAACCCGGCGGCCTCGGTTCCCATCTGTCGATAGGGAACCCGCACAGAGGTCAGAGGTGGCTCGAGCAGGTCGAGCAACGGTATGTCGTTGTACCCGGTGATGGCAACGTCGCTGCCGACCGTCAGCCCGCGTTGTCTGACGGCTCGGTATGCGCCCATCGCCAGGAGGTCGTTGGCGCAGACGATGGCCGTGATGTCCGGCCTTCTCTTCAACAGGGCCTCCGCGGACGCCAACCCTGCCTCCACTCGATACCACTCCGATTCCTCGATCGCGCTCGGGTCGACCTCGATCCCGAGGCTCTGTGTCCATGACAGGAAGGCCTGATAACGCCCGTGCCCGGTCGACATGGTGTGTGGGCCTGAGACGTGACCGATCCTCGTGTGACCCTGGTCGACCAGGTGCTGGACGACCAGTCCGATTCCGGCGTGGTCGTCACCCACGATCGAGGGGAGGGGGGAGGAGTCCGCGGTCCGGTTGACGAGCACCGCCGGGATGTCCCGCTTGGCCAGATCTGCCACGATCGGATCCTTCCGCGCAGAGGTGGCGACGATGAGGCCGTCTGTCCGGCGCTCGATGAGCGTTTCGATCACCCTGGCTACCGATGCGCTGTCCTTCACGTCGGCGTCGGCGATCAGGAGCGAGTAGCCATCCTTCCCGAGTCGGGCCTCGGCGCCGGCGATGATCGGGCCGAACAGCGGGTTCTCGATATCGGGGATGATCATCCCCACCGTCATGGTCCGATTGGTTCGGAGGCCGCGCGCGAGGGGATTGGGCGTGTAGCCGAGCTTGCGCGCCGCCTTCAGGACCCGGGCGACCGTTTCGGCGTTGACGACGTCCCGCGTCTCCTCGTTGAGTGCACGCGACGCCGTCGACATGTGGACTCCGGCGGCCTCGGCCACCTCTTTGAGGGTGATGCGATCGGTCATCGGTTGGCGCTCTCTCCCGTGCGACCGGCGAATGATACAATCGATTGCTCCAGCACGCCGATTTTCTGACCACGTGTCGGAATCCTCGAGGCAGGCGACGACAGGGAGCAGTGATGGCACACATCAGTTATCGGTCACCGGCAGAGGTCGAAGACCCGCAATGCCGGGAGTGGCTCGAGACGGCGATGCGACACGGCAAGCCGGGGCCGGAATTCCAGTCGATCCGCTCGCACGTTCCCGGTGTCATGCGATCGTTCACCGAGACCCGGGCGTGGATCTACCACGAGGGCGTCCTCGACTTCGAGCTGAAAGAACTGGTCCGGGCCTACATCGCTCTCTCGGGATCTTGCACCTACTGCTCGAACCAGGGCGTCGCCAGGGAGTTCAGCCAGGATCGGGAGAAACTGGATGAGCTCTTGGCCCATCACAGCTCTGAGGCCTACACGCCCCGCCAGCGGCTGGCCTTCCGCTACGCCGATGCCATCATGTGGAACCCCGACGATGCCGATGACGCCATGTGGGGGGACCTCCACGCCGAGTTCACCGAGGAGGAGCTGGTGGAGCTCGGGTACTGGATCGGGTTCACCTTCGGTGGACAGCGGTGGTTGCGGACGCTGGGGTCGAGTCAGGGCCAGCTCCAGGCGGCCATGGACGAACGCAACGACACCCTGACCGTCGCCGGCCCTTCCCGAGTGAGCGACTGATGCATCCGTCCGACATCGCAGGCTTCACACAGATCGGCCAGTCGAACCTCGGCGGCTTCGGCGACGGTATGCAGGTGATGCGTGGTGAGGCAGGAGCCCTCTACGTGGCGCACTTCGGACCTTCGGGCAAGGGGACCAGCATCCTCGACGCCTCCGATCCATCCGACCTCAGGCTGGTCCGCCAGTGGGACGGCCCCGAGGGTGGCCACACGCACAAGGTGCAGGTCGCCGACGGGATGTTGATGACCAACCACGAGGCATTCCGGGGCGGTGTCCCCGAGCGTGTCGGAATGGCCATCTACGACCTCAGTGACCCCTTCGACCCGCGTGAGATCGGGTTCTGGGATTCGACCGGCCTCGGTGTGCACCGAATCGTCTACGAGGGTGGACCGTACGCCTACGTCTCGGCCCGCCCCGAAGGGTTCGACGAACGGATCTTCGTCATCGTGGATGTCAGTGACCCTGAGCATCCGGTCGAGCGCGCACGGTGGTGGTGGCCGGGCATGGGACCAGGCGAGAGGCCGACGTGGCCGGAATCGGAGTCACGCTCGGTGCACCACGGCATGATCGATGGGGATCGCGCATATCTGGGATTCTGGGACTCGGGAATGGTGATCCTCGATATCGGGGATCTGGACGACATCGGAGTGGTCAGCCACCTGCAATGGGACGTCGGTGGGCACACGCACACCGTGCTCCCCATGCCGGGTCGCGGCATCGCAGTGGTCACCGACGAAGCGGTCACGAACGGGTGTGACGACGATCCTCACATGGTGCGTGTCGTCGACATCGCCGATGAGGCCAACCCGGAGATCGTGTCGATCTGCCCAGTCCCTGAAGGTGATTTCTGTGATCGTGGCCTGCGATTCGGCGCCCATTGTCTTCACGAGAATCGCCCCGGCAGCTATCGCAGTGCCGAGGTCGTCTTCGCCACCTACTTCAATGGCGGGCTCCGGGTGTACGACACCGCCGATCCGGTCAGTCCGGTCGAGATCGCTCACTGGATCCCGGAGAGCCCTCCTGATCAGCCGGCCTGTCAGATCAACGACGTCTGGGTCGACGAAGACCTCCTGGTCTACGTGACCGATCGCGTGAACGGCGGCGTCTACACCCTCGAGCCAGACGAATCCCTGGCATCCCGGCTCCGCGAAGCCAGGCTCTGATCGGTAGCCGAAGCGCTGATCCGTTGGCGGGGAGCCGGTAGCCGGCAGCAGTCAGATGAACGTGCCTTCCTCGGCGGTCTTGACACTGAACAGGCGGTCGGTGCAGAAGTTCAGGTGGGTCAGGACCTGGTCCTCGACGATGCTGGTCATCTCTCGAGCACGGCCCTCGAACTGGCGCATGCGCTTGACCAACTGGGTGTTGGGTTCGTCGGAGGACTCCTGTTCGGACGCCACGTGCGTCACGGTGTCGAGGTAGGCGTCGATGGCGTCGAGCGCCGCGTAGATCGCGTCCGACATCTGCTCCGTCGCCATCGAGACCCGTTCGTGTGCAGTCACAGCCATTGGTTCCATCTCCTCCATCTGAACGGCAGTTCGACGAATGTCGGCTCCGTCGCCTTCTCGAGCAACTGCAAGAGCGCTTCGAACACGAGGTGGTGCTGCTCGGGGTGATGCGGCTCACCAAAGGGATTCCCGTGCGGGAACCTGGCGTACGCCGCCCGCGGCACTCGCACCCCATAGGTCACATCGGGTCGCATCGAGATCGTGACCGTCGGGATGCCGCTCGCCTCGATGACTCCTTGAACCAGTCCGACCGACCGGTGGCACATCGGTCAACCAGGAACCATGATCGCCACGTCCACTTCGGCGTCGGCGAGGATTCCGGCAACGCGTGGTGCCAGGTCGTCCTGGATCGGTCCGGGATCGGGATTGAATCCCATCATGCCGATGTGAACGGGGCTCGCCTCCCCGATCCGGCCGAGCTCGACGAGCTCGTGGAGTCGGTCGATCGGGAACACGCAGTTGGGGTCCTGCTCGGCCGGCGACGTGTCGTAGTGGGTGTGGGTGAATCGCAGTCTCGAAGGATCGAGATCGTCGGGGAGTACGCGATGAGTCGGATCACCGGCCACCGTCTCGACGTGGAACGGCTCTTGGCTGTCGAGATGGGCGCCGGCAGTCGTCACCAGAGCCACCCGTGACTCCGCCAGGGGCTTCTTCAGCTCGGTGAAGGCCTCGCCGGAGTTGATACGCGGGTTCGACCCATGATGAGAACGCTCGACGAAACCGATCCAGTCGTCGAACTTCTGCTGGAGGCCGGTTGAATCGATCGGTTCGAGCGGGATGGGCCGCACAATTTGCTCCCTCGAGGCGAATGCAATCGATTGTAGGAGTACGCTGGGCCGGAGCGCACCCCAGGAGTGAGAAAATGCCCACAGATCTCGGATTCGCCGCCAATGAGGATCCGTTCGTCGTCCAACATGGCGGCTTCTATCGACGGTGGTTCTCGATGATCGATGACATCGACGAGCTCAAGGCCACCGTGGCGAAACTCGAAGGCACCACCGACGATCTGTGGGTGCCGGTGTGGGCGGAGCGAGGCAGGCACCACGAGGACGAGGGCGACCGGCTCGAGGCTGCGGGCGACCACGAGGGTGCTCGCAACGAGTACCTCCAGGCCAAGACCTACTACGCCATCGGCCGCTTCCCCGGTGAGATCACCGACGCCAAGTCCGAGATCAGTCGCGATTGTGCACGTGCCTACCGCAAGGCATGCGCTCACCTTCGGCCCCCCGTCGAGTTCGTGGACATCGAGCACCAGGGCCAGAAGGTCACCACCCACTACCGGGTCCCTGAAGGTGCCTCCGTCGAGCGCCCCGTGGCCGCCGTGCTGATCATGTGCGGAGCCGACGTCTTCAAAGAGGATCGTGGCTGGGCGCAGGAGATGTGCATCGACAACGGAATGGCCGCACTCGTCATGGACGGCCCGGCCAGTGGCGAGAACCCGTTCCCATGGTCACCGAGTTCGGTCTCTGCGTGGGAAGCGGCCATCGACTGGCTTCGAGACCGTCCCGAGATCGATGCCGACCGGGTCGGCGCCTTCGGGATCTCGCGAGGTGGCTACTCGGTGATGCAACTCGCCGGAGTCGCCCCCGAGAAGGTCGGCGCAGTCGTCGCCAACGCCGGGCACCCGTTCGGGTACCGGATGACCGACGACGAGATGGAAGCCTTCGTTCAGGCTCGGAACGACCGGGCGCAGTTGCACTTCGGCGCCCCGGGAGACCCGTCTTCGTTCCCGTCGTGGTCGAGGGAGAAGGAGGAGTCGCTGTTCTCGGAGTGGGCGCTCTCGGAGCAGGGGATTCTCGAGAACATCACGATGCCGGTCCTGATGATCAACGGCAAGCACGATCACCTCGCACCGATCGGAAACATCTACTTCATGCTCGAACACGGGCCCGCCACCGGCAAGGAGGCGCGCGTGTACTCGGATGCCGGCCACTGCGCCTTCCAATACTTCGACCATTGGGCGCCCGACTGCTTCCGCTGGCTTGCAGAGAAGCTCTCTCGATGACCGGCGTGCCCTAGATGGGCATCTTCTTCGGGCTATTCGGGGCGTTGTGCTTCTCGCTGACGTCCGTTCTCGTGCGGATCGGGCAGCGCACCAGGCCGAATGACGACGGCGTCTTCATGTCGGTCCTCGTCAACGTGGTGCTCCTCGGAGCCGTAGCGCTGTTCGTCGACTGGCCTGCCTGGGACACCGGCGGGATCATCTCGCTGATCGCCGGCGGCGTGATCGGCACCGTCGGCGGGAGGACGGCACTGTTGCGCGGCGTGCGGCTCATCGGTCCGAGCCGCTCGAATGCCTTCCTGACCGCCGCTCCCGTGGTGGCGGCGTTCGGTGGATGGATGGCGCTCGGCGAGACCCTGGCGCCGATCGAGATCCTTGGTGCCGCAATGGTCATCGGAGCGTTGCTGTATCTCGTGAATGCGCGGTCGCGTGGGAGCCTGATCGGTGAGTCGGTCCCGCTCCGGCACTATCTGATCGCAGCGGGTGCGCCGCTCTCCTTCGGGATGGCATTCGTGTTCCGCAAGTGGGGGCTCCAGTTCTTTCCCTCCTCGGTGCTCGGCGCATGGATCGGGGCCGCCTCGGCATACCTCGTGATGCTGGGGATCGACGCCGCGCGGGGCATCCTCGGTGAGCGGGTTCGCTCCAACTTCGGCTCGGTCTCCTGGTGGTTCGTCGGAGCCGGTCTGTCGACCTCGGCGGCCCTCCTCAGCCAGTTCCGGGCACTGTCGCTGCTCGAGGCGTGGGTGGTGGGCATCCTCCAGTCGACGCAGGGGATCTGGACGATCGGGCTCAGCCTGGTGTTCCTCAAGGGAGACGAGCGGATCGATCGGACGCTGGTTACGACCGTCCTCCTCGTGGCCGCAGGGGTGATCCTGATCAGCGTCCAATGATCGGTTGGCTGATCGGTGCGGCGTCGGCGCTCTTCTTCTCGGCGTCCTCGATCCTGGTTCGGATCGGTCAGCGTCGAAAGCACGCCGACGACGGGGTGCTGATGACCGTGTTCGTCAACCTGGTGGTGCTCTCGGTCGTCGGCCTGTTCGTCACACGGCCGAGTTTCGATCTCGGCGGTGTGGTGGCACTGGTGTCGGGCGGGATTCTCGGGACGGTGTTCGGACGCAGCTTCCAGCTGAGATCCGTTCGGCTGATCGGACCCAGCCGTGCCAGCGCCTTCATCACCGGGACGCCACTCGTCGCTGCGATCGGTGGGTGGATCGTCCTCGGCGAGGAGTTGGCACCGCTCGAAGCGGCGGGCGGGGCTCTCGTGGTCGCCGGGCTGCTGTGGCTGGTGCGGGTGCGGGCAGGTGCGGGCGGCTCCGCAGAGAAGGTACCGCTCAGCTCGTATCTCGTGGCGGCCGGCGCGCCGGTGTTCTTCGGTTCGGCGTTCGTCGTGCGCAAACTCGGGCTGAGATACTTCGACAGCGCCGTGTTGGGTGCGCTGATCGGGGTGGCGGCGGCGTTCGCCGTTCTCCTGTTGATCGATGTCGTGCGGAGGCAGCTGGGACAGCGGATCTCGAAGAACCTCCGCCCGGTGCCGTGGTTCTTCGTGGCGGCCGGATTCACGACCGCGATGGCGATCCTCTCGCAGTTCTACGCATTCGGGTACCTGCCGGCGTGGGTCGTGGGCATCCTCCAAGGGACGCAGGGCATCTGGACCGTGTTCCTCGGCTACGTGTTCCTCAAAGGCGACGAGAAGATCGACTCTCCGCTACTGGTCAGCGTCGGTCTCGTCGTCTCCGGAGTCATCCTGATCGCCCTCCAGTGACTCCGTTCGATTGACGGAACGGCTGCACCGTGAGCTTTCGCTCTGGGCGCACTGGCAACAGGCGTCGGATTCGGCTCGTCGCGGAGCTGACATCCGTCCGATTCACGGAAGATCGGTTTCGCCCTCATCGCAGACCGGCGATCCAGTCGGCGACGATGAGGAAGGTTCGCTTCGAGACGGGGTGGTTGGGGACGACGCTCGCCCAGGCGTGGAACATGTCCTCCTCGACGTAGAGCGTGGCGTCGACGCCCGCCTTCCACGCGCGATCGACGAAGCGGGTCGAGTCGTCGAGGATGATCTCTCGACCACCCGCCGCGACGAGCATCGGAGGCAGGCCGGTCAGGTCGGCGTACAGCGGTGACGCCCACGGTGTCGTCGGATCGAGATCTCCCAGATAGTGGCGAGCGGGCTCGGCGTCGATCACAGGCAGATAGTCGGTCTCGGCATTCGATTCAATGGTTGCGCCGGTGACGGCGAGATCGAGCCATGCCGAGAAGAGCACCGCCGCTCCGGGGAGCGGCAGGCCCTCGTCGCGCAGCCGGACGAGGAGCGCGGCGGCGAGGTTTCCTCCTGCCGAATCCCCCGCCACGACGACCCGAGCGGGATCGATGCCCCGTTCGAGCAGGCCGAGATATGCGCTTGTCACGTCGACCAGGGCGGACGGGAATCGGTGGCGCGGCGCCAGCCGGTAGTCGACCGAGAATGCGTCGGCCCGTGCCGCCGCTACGAGGTGGGCGATGAAGGGCCGTTCCATGCCCGGGCTGCCGATCACGAAGCCGCCGCCGTGGATGTAGAAGATGACCGGCCGCGGCGTGGGCAGTGGTGGGAGTCGAAGCCATTCGCCCCGAACACCATTCACGGTGTCGGGTTGGACCGTGACCAGTCCTCGCAGTGAGCCTGGCACCGGCGCCTCGAACCGCATGTCGGCCCAGCGTTCGGGCCGTCCAATCTCGGTGCCGGTCTCCAGCAGCGCATGCAGCGTCTCGCGCCTCAACTCGATCTCCCAATCCCAGCCCGGCACGAGAGGACCTCGGCTCAGACGGCGAACGATCGTGAACACGACCGCGCCGACGACGGCGATGACCAGGCGGAGTGAGATGAGCAAGGTTCGCATCGAGGCATCGTCCCGCCCGCTCGGCGGCTCCGCCAGGGTCCGTAGGCCCGGTTGATGGGTGCACCCCTGCCTCCGATACCGTCGATTCAGGTCCCGTGCGGTCGGCCGGCCGCCTCGATCGCGGCGCGGTCCGGGAGGTGGAGGCCGCTCGTGGCGACTGACAGGGCGGCGGCGACGTTGGCGAATCTCACGGCCTCCGACCACTCCGCTCCCTCCAGCCGCCTGGCCGCCAGCGCGGCCAGGAAGGCGTCTCCGGCGCCGGTCTCGTCGATCGGTTCGACCTCGATCGTCGGGACCTCCGTGAGCCCGCTCTCGTCGCCGATGAGCGCCCCGTCGGCTCCGAGCTTCACGATCACCCTGCGCGCTCCGGACTCGAGGAGCTCACGGCACGCCAGCGCGGGCCAGAGTTGCGAGCCGGGGATCCTGCCGACCAGCTCTGCCGCTTCGAGCGCGTCGGGTGTGATGACTTCCGACACCTCGAGATGCCTTCGCATGACGCGCTCGGGGGGCGTCGGGTCGAGGTACAGGGGAATGTCGGAGTCGGAGCAGAAGGTGCACAGGGCATCGAGCACCGGTGTCGGGATCTCCGCCTGGGCGATCACGAGCCCGTCATGGAGCGTCTCGACCGCGGGCCGCACGTCGTCCCAGGTGAGGTGGTCGTTGGCGCCCGGCGCGAACAGCATGGACTGATGGCTGCCCTCGATCAGCTCGATGGCGACGAACCCGGTCGACTCGCCGGGTGTGACCGTGACGCCGCCCGTGTCGACTCCGTCCGCCGCAACCGCGGCAACGCAGTCGTGTCCGAACTCGTCGTCACCAACCCTGGCGATCAGCTGCACGGGGACGTCGAGCTGGGCCAGCGCCCTGGCGACGTTCCCACCCTTGCCTCCCGGCATCGCCAGGTACTCGTCGGCCACCATCGGGGCCTGGCCGGCCGAGCCGCGAAGTCCGAACAGGTGGAGATCCATGTTCAGACCTCCGACGACCACGATCTCGCTCATGCCGATCTCACAGATCCAGGCGGACCAGCTCGCCCTTGGTCGGGGCGATGGCGGTCAGATCGAACCGGGCGTGGAGGCCGTCCACGAGTGCCTGTGATGCCGCGGGCTCGCCATGATTCACGTAGACCGTGCCGGGAAGCGGAGAGGAGGTGCCGATCCAGTCGAGCAGTTCGCTGCGGTCGGCGTGCGTCGACAACTCCACCCGGCGGATCCCGGCGCGCACCTGGTGGTAGGCGCCCAACATCTTGATGTGGCGCTCGCCCTTCGCCAGCCGGTCCCCGCGGGTGCCGGGAGCCTGGTAGCCGACGAGGATCACCACGTTGCGCGCGTCACCGATCCGATGCACGAGGTGGTGGATGATGCGACCGCCGGTCGCCATGCCCGAGGCCGAGATGATGATCATCGGCCCGCTGCGATCGTTCAGCTCCTTGGATTCATCCACCGTGCGGGTTTCTGTCAACCGCAGCGATCCGAACAGTCGCTTCCCTCGGATCTCCGGTCTGATCTCCGGCGACGAGGCCGCAACGACATCCTGGTACACGTCGAGTGCCCGGTTGGCCATCGGGCTGTCGACGAAGACGGGTACGTCCGGAAGCCGCCCGTCGGCGACCAACCGGTCGAGATGCCAGAGCACAACCTCGGTCCGGTCCACCGCGAACGCGGGGATGAGGGCCATTCCGCCCCGGTCGAACGCAGCGCCGATCGCCTCGGCGATACCAGCTTCGTGATCGACATCGTGGTGCTCCTCGTCCCCATAGGTCGACTCGGTGACGGCCGTGTCGGCGTGTCCGATCTCTGCCGGCGGCAGCAACAGCGGGTGAGTCGGGCGGCCGAGATCGCCGCTGAACACGACACGGATGTGATCGACCTCCACGCTGATCGATGCAGCGCCGAGAATGTGGCCGGCGCCCGCAAACGATGTCTCCACGCCGTTGCCGAGGTCGATCGGTGTGTTGAAGTCGATGGTTTCGAACAGTGGATCGCACCGGTCGGCGTCCTCCCTGGTGTAGAGGGGGAGGGCCGGATCGTGCTTTGAGTACCCACGCCGGTTGGCGTGCGCCGCCTGCTCCTCCTGGAGGTGGCCACTGTCCTTGAGGACGACCTCGGTGAGGCGGCGCGTTCCCTCGGTGCAGTAGATGGGGCCCTCGAACCCGAGCTTCACCAAGCGGGGGAGATATCCGCAGTGATCGAGGTGGGCGTGCGTCAGCAGCACCGCGTCGATCGATTTGGGATCGATGGGGAACGGCTCCCAGTTCATGAGTCGCAGGCGCTTGTGCCCTTGGAACATGCCGCAATCGACCAGGATCCGGGAGTCGCCCGTGTCGAGCAGAGTCCGGCTGCCCGTGACCGTCCCGGCTGCCCCCAGGAACCGCAGTGTCGGCGACCGCAACCCTTGCATCCCATGCCTCTCGTAGCTCCCCCGATTGTCGGTCCGACGCGGCCGGCCGGCACATTGCCGGAAGTCATGATCGACTCCCGATGGCCGAAGCGATCTTCGGGATGCTGACCGGCTGGCCGATGCCGGGCCGCCGCAGGGGTACCTCGCCGCTCAGCGACTCAGGGCAGCGGCGAGCTTCGGCGGCAGTGTTGGATCAGCGGGCGGCGTGAAGCTGACCAGGATGTGCTGTGCGCCGAGTTCGCGATAGGTGTCGGCCAAGTCCCGTGCCTGTACGGGATCTCCTGAGTAGCGGAACTGGACCGATATCTCGATGTCGGCGACGTTGCGACCGATCTCTTCGCATGCCTCGTGCAATCTCTCGAGGCGATTGCTGAACAGGTCCGGGTCGGTCGTGAAGTCGGGGAAGTTCCACTGATCCGCCCATTTGGCGGCCAGCGGGATGGTCTTCTTCGGACCGGTACCGCCGATCACGAAGGGCGGGCGTGGCTTCTGGATCGGCTTGGGCTCGAAGTGCGCGTCGGTGATCGTCCGGTGCTTCCCGTCGAAGCTGTAGATCTGGTTGCGCATGAGCCCATCGAGGATGGTGAAGGTCTCGTCGAGCATCTCGAATCGCTCCTTCAATGGAGGCAGTTCGATCCCGAACCGATGGTGCTCACCCTCGTGCCAGCCGGTGCCGACGCCGATCTCGAGGCGCCCGTCCGACATGTGATCCAGCGTCACCGCCTGCTTGGCGAGGATGACCGGGTGACGAAAGGTGTTGGCAGTGACCATCGTCCCGAACCGGATGCGATCCGTGATTGCCGCCAAGCCGGCGAACAGTGTCCAGCCATCCATGATCGGCAGATGCTCGGGAGCCTTGGGCGGGTAGAGGTGGTCGTTCAGCCACACCATGTCCCAGAATCCGCCCTTGTCGGCTTCGACCCAGATGTCGCGCAGCTGCACCCACGTCGCCTCCTGCGCCCACACCTTGAACGAGTAGCGCATCAGGCTGCGCCGCTCCACGCGGCAGGCGGCACGCACCACGCCCGGCGTGGAACGTGGAGCGTGGAGCGTGAAGCGTTCATTTGAGGTGCCGGTCGAGGTAGGCGATCACGAAGGCGATGGCTTCGTGTTGGACCTCGTTGACGTCGTATTCGCCGTCGGCGCCGCGTTTGGGGTAGAGGTAGCCGTGGAGGTCGTGGTCGTAGGAGACCCACTCGACGTCCTTGCCCGCCTCTTCGAGAAGCTCGTAGTTGAGGCGGAAGATGCCCTGGAGCTCGTCGGTCTCCCGGCCCATCACCAGGATCGGGGTGTCGATCCCGGCGATTCGCTTCGAGGCGATGTCGTGATCGATCCGTCGGCGCACCTTCTCGGTTTCCGTCATCATCATCGATTCGATGTCGCGCAGCCCGGTCTCCTCATTGACGTGCGCAGTCTCGTCGGGGGTGAGCCACAGGTATTCGTGGCTGGCCGGCTCGCTGGCCACGCCGACGGCCGCCCCGTGGTACTCGGAGGTGATCTTCATGACCATCTCGCCGCCGTGGCTCATCCCGACGATGCCGACCCGGTCGGGGTCGACGAAGTCGAGGGTCTTGACGAAGTCGATGATGGCGATCTCGTCCTCGTATTCGAGCGGCGATCGGTTGAACAGTTCGCGTCCCTGACGCACGTCACGCACCAGCGGCCCCCCGTTGTTGTAGCCGAGCTCGACCTCGGTGCGGTACCGCAGCCATGCGCAGGCATATCCGGCGGAGACCAGTCGGTCGGTGATGTACCCGCGATTCTGGAAGGCGTCGCGGAGCCAGTCGAGCCCCTCCCCGCCGTTGCCCGAGGCGAGTAGGACGATCGGGAAGGGACCATCGCCCTCTGGCTTGCGAACGCCGATCGGCGCGTAGAGCCCGTCCCATGTCTCCACCATCATCAGCTCGACGTCCTTGCCGTCGATCGTCTCGGTCACGGTTGGGAACTTCATGGGGTCTCCTCTCTCATACCATCGCCATGAACTCGGAAGGGTCTCGTCCGAGGTCTTCGAGCATGACGATGGCGGCGTTGCGTCCGGGTGCGCCGGTGATCGAGCCACCCGGGTGGGTGGTGCCTCCGGTCTGGTACAGGCCGGGGATCGGCATTCGATGTTGCGCCCAGCCCGGGACGGGGCGGTTCGCCCCGCTGAGCCCGATGCCTCGGTCGCCTCCGTGGGGAGCGCCGCCGATCATGTGGCGATTGGTCCGTTCGATGTCGAGCGGTGACTTGACCTCACGGGCGACGATCACGTCGTCGGTCAGGTTCGGCGCGAATCGGCGGAGGTACTCCAGTTGACGGTCGGCGATGTCCTCTTTGATGTCGTCCCATCGCTCGGGTCCGCCCCCAGGATCGGAGGCGTTGAAGGTCACGATCTTGACGGTGTGCATCCCTTCGGGGGCGCGGGCGGGATCGGCGAGGGTGGGTGTGGCAGTGAGCATGAACGGCCACTCCTCGGTGAAGTGCCCGTCGGAGACCTTGCGGGAGTTCCTCGCCAGGTCGTCGATCCATCCGGCGACCCCGGCGGAGACGGCGGATCCGGTGCCGTCGTGGGTGGTGTACTTCGGCGGCTCCGTCGTCGCCATGTAGACACCGAAGAAGGGGATCCCGATGTGGAACGTCTCGGTGCCGAACACGAATTCCTCGCCCCAGGCGTCCTTCGGGGCCATGTCGACGAGGTGTTTGACGTGGATGGTCGACACCACGCCTCGTTCACCGCGGAACTCGTCGCCGTCGGCGGTGCGGAACCCGACGCATCGGCCGTTCTCGAGCACGAGCTCGGACACGACGGTGTCGCATTGGATGGTGGCCCCGTTGTCGGTGAGATAGCCCACCAGGGCGTCGACCAGCTTGCCCGAACCACCGGCGGGAATCGACCAACTCCGTGCCTGCCGGCCGCTGATGATCTGGTAGGCCAGCAGGCCGGTGCCTGCTCCGTCGATCGGGACGGCGGTCTGCGACGCCATCCAACCCATGAAGGCGCGGACGTGAGGCTCGCCGAATTCGTGGAGGATCACGTCACGGGCGCTCATCATCGAGCGTCGTTGCCAGATTCCGCCCCGAGGATGCTGCTCGAGCAACTCCTGTGGACTGGGGCCGTATCCGATCGGCCGGAATCTCCCTGCGCCCACCGCCGACTTGACCTCCTCCCACTCCTCGAGAAGCCGTCGATACGCCGCGGCGTCGTCGGTCGAGAACCGTCCGATCTCGGCGACGGTCTTGGCGGGGTCGAGGGACATCGTGAGCGCCTCGCCGTCGGGAAATGCCACGACCTCGACCGGATCGGGATCGATGTATGAGAGGCCGTACCGTTCGACGAGGCCGAGCTCGTCGAGACGGATCAGCGGATTGACCTGGATCAGCGTGTGTCCGGTGGAGCAGGTGTCGACCCACATCCCGTCCGTGAGCATCTCTTCGGTGGTGGCTCCGCCACCGGGGATCGGACGGGCGTCGACGATGGCGCACCGGTATCCGGCGGCGGTGAGGTACGCAGCGGTGATGAGACTGTTGTGTCCTGCTCCTGCGATGACGATGTCTGCGGTCGTGGTGGTCATGTCGATCTCCTCGGGTGGATCAGGTTCCTATCACGTGGCTGGTCATCCAGTCTCGGGCGTAGGGCGCCCAGCGGTAGGCCAGGTTGTTGATTCCGTGGTTGCCTCCTTCGACGAGGAGGAACTCGGACGGGCCCGCCGCCTCGTCGGCGATCCTCGCTCCTTGCTCCCAGGGGATGAGCGGATCCTCGGAACCGTGAGCGACCAACAGCGGTCGATCGAGGGCGCCGAGCACGCCCTCCAGGGTGAACGCCTCCGCCCGTTCCGCCGCCTCGTCGAGGTTGGACGACCCGCTGTAGTGCATGAACGCCTCGCGGGTCACCACCGGGAGGCCGTCCCAGCATTCGGACCAGTCGTACGGCCCGCAGTTGGCGATGGTCGCCTTGACGCGGGGTTCGAACGCAGCGGCCCTCGGTGCGTAGTACCCGCCGAGGCTCGAGCCGTGGAGGCCGACCCGGGTTGCGTCGAGCTCCGGTCGGTCCTCGATCCAGTCGATCGCCGCACCGACCGCCACCTCGTAGTCGTGGCGGGCTGTCGACCATGTGCTCGCCTCGCCCTGGCCAGGACCATCCAGGCTCAGGACGGCGAAGCCTTGTTTCATCCAACCCGCCCTCGCGAAGTGCCGGGTCTCTTTCGTCGAGTCGAGGCCGGGGAGCACGATGATCACGGGCGCACCTGCGTGCGGGACGCTCAACAACGCCACCATTCTGAGTCCGCGAGCCGTGATCTCGACCTTCTCGACGGCGGGTTGCATGCCCGGCCGTGCGCGGTCGTGGCACTCCAGCATCTTGCGGAGACCTTCGTCGTGCAGCTTCCGATCGCGGATCGACAGGAAGTAGGCGAGGTGATGGCAGCGAGCGGCGTCTTCCCACGCTGCGGTGGCCGAAGCCCATCGCCCGTCCGTCTCGGCGGTTTCTGCGATCCGCTCGTGCTCGGCCGCAGTGGCCATCCACTCCCGGCCCCAGTCGTCCCAACCGTCGAGTCTGCCGACCGTGGCCGTGATGTCGCCGAGCGCGATCCCACCCCGCAGGAACCGCGGAAGCCAGGTGTCGAGGACCTCCTGGACGATCGGATCGGTGTGGACGAGATCGCGCTCGATGCTCATCGGCATCAGATCGTGATTCCCACCTCGCTGAGCAGCGACTCGACCTCGACGGCCGCGCCGTTCTGGCGGTTCGACTCGATGGCGGTGTGCACGATCGCCAGCGCTCGGATGGCGTCGTCCACCTGAACTTCGACCGTGGCTTCTCCGCGGGCCGCCAGCCCGAACTCCTCGAGTTGCTCTCGGAACATGTCGGTGTGAGGAAGCTCGACCGGTGAGCGCTCCTGCTGGCCGTACGCCTGCGAAACGAGCGACGAGTACTCGTCGGCTTCGTGGGCTTCGTCCCAGTGGGTGAAGTCGAGGTCGTACATCAGGTTCTGCTTGGTGCCCTGGAGCCGGATCTGATAGATGCCCGGCGAGGCCCATCCGCAACCGAGATAGCCCAACGCCCCCGACTCGAACTCGAGGATGGCCATCGTGGCGTCGGGCACTTCGGCATTCGTGAACAGCTTGCGGGTATGGGCCGAGACTGCCTTGACGGGTCCCAGGAGGTACTGGAGGTTGTCGGCGTGGTGAACACCCAATTGGATGAGCGGGCCCCCGGGGGTCTTCGAGAGGTACCAGCGCCAGGTCTCGGGAGTCAGTTCGAGACCGCGTTCGTTCGAGAAGTTCGCCTCGACCATGGACACGCCACCGAGCGTGCCGTCGTCGATCCACTGCTTCATGACCCGATTGCCGGACAGGCGACGGGCGCTGTGCCCGACGGCGAAAACGCCGCCCGTCTTCTCGACGACCGCCTTGATGGCTGCGGCGTCTTCGAGGGTCTGAGCGATCGGCTTGTCGGTGTAGACCGCCTTGCCGGCCTCGAGTGCAGAGGTGATGACCTCGCGATGGGTGTCGTTCGGTGTGGTGATGATCACGCCCTCGACACCGTCGTCGGCGAGCAGCTCGTCGAGACTCGAAGCGCTCTTCGGGACGCCGTATTCCTCCATGAACGCCGCGCGCTTGTCCTCCGACCGGGAGAAACAGGAGTACAGCTCGGTCTTGTCTCCGCGTTGCACTCCGCGTGCCAGCACCCTGGCCCATCGGCCGAGACCGATCGATGCGAGCCGAACCTTGTCGCTCATTGCTCATCCTTTCTCATGTGACCTCGATGTCGGTGTCTTCGTAGTTGTCCGGGAGATGGGGGTGCGGGAAGAAGCAGACCAGGCGCATTGCTTCTCCGTCGGACGGGATGGTGGCGTGTGCGGCGCCGGCAGGGATGTGGACCACGTCGCCCTCACTGACGGCATGGCGCTCGCCGTCGATCCAGGCCTCTCCGGTGCCGGCGGCGACGTAGACGATCTCCTCGGAGAACGGATGGCGATGGGCGGTGCGACCTCCGGTTCGCTCCAGCTCGACGATGCGGAGGCTCGCTTCGCTCAACACCGCCTCGAGTGGGTTCGCCGAGCGCCTGCCCGGGAGCTCGACGAAGTCGAGCTCGGGTTCTCCGATGACGCTCACCCATCACTCCTGAGTGCCAGGATCGACTCGACTCGTTTGGCGATCTCCATCGCCGTGGTGGTGGCGAACGCCTCCGACAGTCCCGTCGTCGCCCAGGACGGGTTGCCGTACCAGCCGTCATCATCGATCTCGGTCACATCGGTGATGTAGCCGTGGGTCTCGGGGTCGCGGCGCATCTCGTCGAGAGCGATCGCCAGATCCGGCCGTGTGGCATCGCCGGCGCGTTCGACGTGGACCAGGTCCGGGTCGCGTGCCATCACCGCCATCGCCTCGATCCCGCCTCCATGGGTGAGCTCTCCACCCTGTGCGGCGTATATCCGCTGCGCCACGTAGCAGGCGTGCGAGGTGATCACGTAGACATCGTCATGAGCATTCTGGATCTCGGTGGCGACTCCGTCCATCGACGCGATATTGCCTTCGTGCCAGTTGACGAAGACCAGCCGGTTGACCCCCATGTCGATCAACTCGTTGCAGACATCGGTGAGGAGAGCCTCGAAGGTGGTGCGCCTGAGGCTGATCGTCCCAGGATGTCCGGCGTGAATCGGGGTCACGCCGTAGGGTCCGAAGGGCACATACAGCGCGTCGAGCGCCTCGGCGAGCGCCTCGGCGACAACCTCGGCGGCGATGGTGTCGGTGCCATTCGGGAGATGGGGCCCGTGCTGTTCGATGCTGCCGAAGGGAATGACGGCGACGGGATTGCGAGCGATGTGCTCGGCCACATCCCGGCTGGTCAGCTCGCTGATCGAATGGCTCATCTCGTGACCTCCGGGGTGACGATGGGGTTCTGGAACGGAATACCGTCGAGGAAGCGGCTCGCTTCGGCGGCCGATTTCCGCCGCATCTCGGTCTGGCTCTCCTCGGTGTACCAGGCCATGTGCGGGCTCAAGAGGAGGCGGTCGGTGACCCCGTCGAAGGTCGAGAGGTCCGGCGGCTCGGGCGTGAAGACGTCCAGTGCTGCCACCCGCGGTGCCCCGGTTGCGAGCGCAGCCGCCAGCGCGGCGTCGTCGATGAGTGCGCCGCGGGACGTGTTGACCAGAACGCTGCCCGGTTTCATGAGGGCGAGCTCATCTGCGCCTATCAGCGAGCGGTCCGGCGGGGCTGGGGCGTGGAGGCAGACGACGTCGGATTGGGAGAGGATCTCCTCCAGCGTCGCCGGCTCCACCCCGTGGGCATCGGGGTCTGCGAACGGATCGTGTGCCAGGAGCCGACCGAACCCGACCAGCAGCAACAAGCCGGCGACCCGGCGGCCGATCCGACCGAATCCCACCACCCCGGCGGTCATCTCGCCAGGAACGTGGATCGGGCGGAGCGGGTCGAAGCCCCACGCTCCCTTGCGGACGATCCTGTCGGCCTCACCGAGGCGACGGGTGGCCGCCAATGCCATCGCCAGGGTGTGGTGGGCGACGGCTTCGGTGCCGTAGTCGGGGACGTTGCACACCGAGATCCCCGCCGTCCTGGCAGCCTCGAGGTCGATGTTGTCGACCCCGATGCCCGCCCGAACGATCGCCCTGAGCGACGGAAGGAGCGGAAGGACGTCGGCGGTGAACTTGGGGAGCGACCCGGCGATGATGATCTCGGCGGTCCCCGCCACCTCGACGATCTCGTCGGCGGTGCCGCCGGGTGCCGAGACGATCGATACGTCTCCGAGGATCTCCTGTTCGATCGAAAAATCCGGATAACGGGACCCGAGCACGGCAATCGTCGTCATGGGCTGCACTGTAAACCCGTGCAACGGGGTCTCGCAATCGATTGCACGATCCCCCGGGTGATGCCTTGGTCGAGGGACGGGCGTGCGCCGGAGGCTCGGGGAGGTCGGTGCGCACGTTCGGGTTCGCCGGCATACATTGGGGCCTCAGGAGGTACCCAATGCCAAGGATCAGCTATCCGGATCTCGACTCCCTCGAACCCGACGACCGCGAGATCGTCGAATACGGTCGAGTCCACAGCACGCCCCGCCCCGAGAGTCAGGCCATCCGCAGCCATGTGCCAGCGGTGCTCAAGGCGTTCACCCATGCGTGGCGGACGACGTTTCTCGACGGAGTGCTCGATCACGAGATCAAGGAATTGTGTCGGGTGTACGTCTCGAAGTCGATCGCCTGTGACTATTGAGGCGTGCAACGCTCCGTCCAGGCTGGACGGAAGGGCCTGACAGAAGCCGACTACGACGATCTCTTGCAGTTCGAAGACTCCGATCGGTTCACCGACCGGGAAAAGACGGCGCTCCGCTACACCAGCTCGATCATCTGGGACTCCGACCTCGCCGACGACGCCTTGTGGGCGGATCTCCATCGGCACTTCACCGAGCCCGAACTGGTGGAGTTGGGGTTCTTCATCGCATTGACGAGCGGTCAGCAACGATGGATCAAGACACTCGGCATCGGACACCGCGAGGTCCTGGGAGACACCGACGTCGGTCTCGTCGACTGATCACCCCATGGCTTCGGCCAGCTGGGCGAGGTGGGTGGGCTCGTGGTTGGCGAAGTAGCTGGCCTGCTCTGCGAGCGTGACGCGGCCGAATTCCTCGTGTCGTCCGGTGTTCCACCACACCATCGGGTCGATTTCCGAGAGCAGGTCGACGATCTCCGAACGCAAGCCCGAGTAGCTGGCAAAGAGCTGGTCGGTCGTCAGTTCGGTCCCGTCCATCCTCCAGACGAGCACCGACTCGAGTTCGGGGTCGCCGCCCGAGATCAACTGGTCGATGCGGCCCCGGAAGATGCCCTGGGCGTTGTTGAGGTGCTCCAGTGTCTGATGAGCTGACCACCCGCCGTCGGGTCCGGCGATGCCGGGATCGCCGGACCCGAGGATCGAGCGAATCGTCGCCGGCGTCTTTGCCAGCATCTCGAGTGCCTCCGGAGGGGTCGACGCCCGTGCCCAGTAGATCGGTCTGATTCTTTCGGCGGCCGTCGGCCAGCGTCCGCACTCGCTGCACCGGTCGTCGAACGGCGCCATCGCAACCTGGCCACAGATTCGGCAGACGAAGGGGTCTGGTGCGTCGTCGTAGAGCGGCACGGTCCCGGCCTCGAGCGAGTCGGCAGCTGCTCTCAGGGGGGTGGCGAGACTCGCGGCGCTCGTTTCCCCGAGCCCGTCGGCGACGTCGCGGAGTTCGGCGGCCTGCTCCGACGCCTCGGTGGGAACGATGGACTTCGTCGAGTTTCGATTGATCGCCGAAAGGGCGGCGGCGCGGACGAGTTTGGCGGCGTTGTACTGCCCCTCCTTCTCGAA
>JAHEDH010000156.1 GCA_024641285.1 bacterium
GTTCGGCGGCCTGCTCCGACGCCTCGGTGGGAACGATGGACTTCGTCGAGTTTCGATTGATCGCCGAAAGGGCGGCGGCGCGGACGAGTTTGGCGGCGTTGTACTGCCCCTCCTTCTCGAAGTCGGCGGCCAGCGCGACGAGGTGGTGAGGGGAACGAGACATGTGGTGACCTCCTGCCGACGATCGTAGGCAGGACGCCACCGCCTCCACGCCAAAGAGACCGTCCACGTTTTGCGCCACATGCCGCGCTCCTCGGGTTTCGAAGTGGGGCGTGAGGCGTGAAGCGTGAAGCGTGAGACGTGAGGCGTCAGGGCACGATGACGTCGCGGCCGATGACGGTGCCGTCGCTGACGCGCTGCTGGAAGCGTTCTGCATCGGTGAGCCCGCCGGTCTGGTCGATGATCGGGTCGATCAGCCCTCGGTCGACGAGATCGACGACGGTGCGGAGCTCGTCGGCCGAGACATTGCGCGAGCCGCGGATCTCCCACTCGTTTCGGTAGATGTCACCCGGGTCGATCGTCCAGTCCTTGCCGGTGTGAGAGCCGACGATCACCATCTTCCCGCCCTTGGCGAGACCATTGAGGGTTGCACCGATGGTGGCGGGACCGACCAGTTCGAGGACCCCGTCGGCGCCAACGCCACCGGTCCAATCGGCGATCGCCTCGGCGAGGTCGGTTTCGGTCGGATCGACCGCGACAGAGGCGCCGAGCGAGATGGCATGGTCCAGTTTGGGGCGGCCCAGGTCGACCGCCATCACGTCTGCGCCGACCATGAGTCCGATCTGGACGGCATGCAGGCCAACGCCACCACCGGCACCGGTGATGACCAACCGATCTCCCGGTCTGATCTGCATCCGCACGGCGATGGCGTGGTACGGCGTCCCGATGGCATTCGCCAGGATCGACGCTTCCGGCATGCCCAGATCGTCGGGGATCGCCACCAGGTTGCGCGCGGGCAACACCACGTATTCGGCGTATCCGCCGGGGATGTTGACGCCCACGTGACCCCCGAAGCGTTCGCAGATCGTTTCTCGACCCCGAAGGCACCATCGGCACTTCCCGCACACCAGATACAACGTCGAGGCGACGCGTGCGCCGGCGCGGATGTCGGAGACGCCCTCGCCCACGACCGAGACCGTTCCGGCGATCTCGTGGCCGAGGATGTGGGGGAGTGCCGTGGCCCGCTCGCGGACCCCGCGTCGGATGGCTACGTCGAACCGATCGACAGCGCATCCCTCTACGCGCAGTGCCACCTCGCCCGGCCCGGGCTCGGGGGTGGGGATCTCCCGCATGACGAGCGGTCCGTCGGGTACCTCGATGAGCATGGCTCGCATCGTGTCGGTTGGCATGATCGGATCGTATCCCGCCCGAGGCGCCTGACGCCGGAGAATCTGGCAATCGATTGCAATTGGCTCGCCGACGGTTGGCTAGGTTGACGGCCATGCCAGTCTCATCAACCGTCGAAACACTCACCTGCTTCTCATGTGGAGCCACCCTCGACCCCAACGCCCTCGAGACCCTTTGTCACGATTGCGGTCTCCCGCTTCGTGTGGACCTCAGGCTGCCCGTCGGGGCGCCGTCTGACGTCATCCACACCGACGACTTCTCGATGTGGCGCTACGCGGAGGTGCTTCCGATCCCGCGGAGCGAGGCCGTGACCCTGGTCGAGGGCTTCACTCCGCTGATCGACGTCGACGAGAGCACCTGGATCAAAGACGAAGCCCGGAACCCGACCGGTTCGTTCAAAGCGCGCGGGATGTCGATGGCGGTGTCTGCGGCAGTAGCGCTCGGTGCCGAGCGGTTGGTCGCCCCATCGGCGGGCAACGCCGCCAGCGCGCTCTCCGCCTATGGCGCATCCGCCGGCGTGCCGGTCGTGGTGGCGATGCCCGAGGACACGCCGAAGGCGTTCATCGACGAGTGCCGTCACTACGGGGCAGACGTCAACCTCGTGCCGGGAACGATCTCCGATGCGGGCAAGTGGTTGGCCGCCAATCGCGGTCCGAACGACTTCGACGTCTCGACGATGAAGGAGCCGTACCGGGTCGAGGGCAAGAAGACGATGGGCTATGAGCTCTTCGAGCAGTTCCACGGCGACATGCCCGACGTGGTCGTGTACCCGACCGGCGGCGGCACCGGGCTGGTGGGGATGTGGAAGGCGTGGGACGAGATGGAGCGCATGGGGTGGATCGGCTCGGACCGTCCCAGGCTGGTTTCGGTCCAAACGGCAGGCTGCGCGCCCATCGTGAAGGCATTCGAGTCCGGAGCGGACACCACCGAATTCTGGGAGGGCGCGCACACGACTGCCTACGGGCTACGGGTGCCGGGACCCATCGGCGGATTCCTGTGCCTGCGGGCCATCCGTGAGACGAACGGCACGGCGATCGCCATCCCGGAACAGGAGATGCACGACAAGACGGGCGAACTCGCCGCAATGACCGGCGTCGACGTCTGTCCCGAGGGTGGAGCCGTCTGGGCGGCCGCCCAGCGCCTGAAGGCTTCGGGGTGGATCATCGAGGGCGAGCGGGTCGTGTTGTTCAACACTGGAACCGGGCTGAAGTACCGATAGGAGTGACGATGCACGTCGAACTCGAACAGATCGAGGGACGGCGATTCGCCATCCGGGCCCGTGGCCTCGAGGTGATCGTCGACGACACCCTGGACGCCGGCGGGCCGGGTGACGGCTTCCGCCCAACCGAGCTGCTGCTCGGAGCGTTGGCAGCGTGTATGGCCGGGACGATGCTCAACTTCGCGAAAGATCAGGAGATCCCGATTCGCGGCATATCGATGGCGCTCGACGATGAAGTCTCGAAGGCGCCGACCCGGATCGGGAAGGTCTCGGTGTCGATGACGGTGGAGACGGACGCCGACGACCGTCGGGTACGGTCGCTGGAGCGGGTGGCATCCGCATGCAAGGTCCACAACACCTTGCAGGCGCCCACGGAAGTCGTCTTGTCATTCGAGGCAACGTGATGCCGGGGCTCGTTTCGACTGACTGGCTGGAATCCAACCTCGACCGGCCCGACTTCGTCGTCTTGGAGGTGTCGTTCTACGAACCTGCGACTGCCGCCTGGTTTCGCGGTCACATTCCCGGCTCGCACTACGTGTGGTGGAAGGACCTCTGCTGGGACGAGGACGAGCGACGGTTCCCGCCGGCCGAGGTGATGGCGACCCGACTCGGTCGGCTCGGAGTGTCGGACGAATCAACGCTCGTCCTGGTCGGCGATCCGATTCAATTCGCCACCTATGCCTACTGGGTGTTGGCGATGTCCGGGTTCGAGCATCTCAGCGTCGTTCTCGACGGGGGTCACGTTGCCTGGGCGTCGGAAGGCCGGCCGCTCACCGACGCCCCGCCGGCGGTCCCGGCGCCTGGGGATCCCCGCCCGGGTCGACCCGTGAGCGATGCGTCGATCGGTCGGGACGACGTCCTCGCCGGGCTCGGGTCTCGGGGGCGTGCGCTCATCGATCTGCGCTCGACCGAGGAGTACGAGGGCGAGCGGGTGGCGCCGCTGACGGCGCCGTTCGACCATGGCGCCGAGCGCAAAGGGCGTATCCCGGGCGCCATCAGTCTTCCCCACGAGCGACTCCTGGCCGACGATGGGACGTTTCTCGCGGCTGACGGCGTGCGCGACGCCCTGGCCGAGGCCGGCGTCTGGCCGGATTCGGAGGTCGTGACCTACTGCCGGTTGTCGCATCGCGCCTCGCTGGCCTGGTTCGCGCTCACCCGGATCGCAGATCGGCCCAATGTTCGCGTCTACGACGGTTCGTGGACCGAGTGGGGCTCGATGGTGGGAATGCCGGTCGAGCGATCCCGGAAACTTTCTTCATGAAACTGTTGACCGCTGTGTTTCCTTCCGGTTAACCTCCCGTTGCAATCGATTGCGGTGATTCTGGTCGAGAGATACGTTTCCGGCGCGCGACTCCCGCATCGACAGGCAATTCGGAGGAGAGAACCAATGACTGCAGGTAAACCAGGCCTGAGGCGATGGCTGGCGATGATCCTCGCCCTCGCCATGATCGCAGCGGCGTGCACATCTGCCGACGACGAAGGCGGCGACACGACAGCGCCATCCGACGACGGAACCACCGAGACGACGGCGGCTTCTGGCGGTGACACGGACGACGGCGGTGACGATGCGACGGGTGACACTGGCGATTCCGATATCAAGAATCCTGGTCTCCTCGTGCACGCAGCCGACGACGAGCCGCTGTCGCTCGATCCTGCCGGCGTCGAGCCGGGTGAAGGCGGCGAGACGGTGATCCTCCAGGTCTACGAGCGCCTGCTCGAGATCGGTCCAGGCGGGCCGGAGCTGGTTCCGGGACTCGCCACCGAGGTGCCGACCGTCGACAACGGGCTCATCTCTGCAGACGGGCTCACCTACACCTTCCCGATCCGTGAAGGTGTGACATTCCACGACGGCACTCCGCTGACCGCCGACGACGTGAAGTACTCATGGGACCGAGTCATGACCATGTCGCTGCCCGAATCTGCTGCCGACGTGCTCAATGACATCGTCGCCGAGACCGCCGTCATCGACGACTACACATTCGAAGTCACACTGCAGAAGGCAAGCGCGGCGTTCCTCAACACCGCCGTCGTCGGGATGGTCTCCTCGATCGTCAGCCAGGACGCCGTTGAAGCCAACGGCGGAATCGTCGAGGGCGAATTCAACGAGTTCATGCAGGGCAACATGGTCGGCACCGGTCCATACGAGCTCGCTGCCTGGAACCGCGGTGAGAACCTCCAACTGTCGGTCTATGACGGGTACTGGGGTACTCCGGCCAACCTCGATGTGAGGATCGAGATCGGTTCGACGCCGGACGTCCGGGTGCTCGGTCTCCGGGCCGGCGACTACGACACCATCGAGGCCGACCCCTCGTTCATCGGCGAGATCGAGGGCGCCGAAGGCGTGACGATCTTCGGTGAGGGACTGACCGTCGAGCCGATCCATATCGGATTCAACCTCAACATCCCCGAGGGCGCCCTGCCCGAGGAAGACACCATCCCGACGGACTTCTTCTGGGACCCGAAGGTCCGCCAGGCGTTCAACCACGCCTTCGATTACCAGGCGTTCATCGACGGCGCGCTGGGTGGATTCGGAGACTTCAATCCCCACTACATCCCCCAGGGCATCTTCGGGTACGACCCGAACGCACCGGTGTACGACGCGCCGGATCCCGATCGGGCGGTCGAACTGTTCACCGAAGCGGGGTACTGCCCTGAGGGCTTCACGGCGTCGGTGATCACCGAGGAGGCCAACCTGTTCGAGGTGGCGGCGCTCGTCATGAAGGACTCGCTCGAGCGGTTGCCGTGCAACATCACGATCCGTGTGCTCGCCGTTGCCGAGGCGCAGTTCGACGATGCGCACGCCCAGGATCCGATCGAGTACGCCATGTGGGTGAAGAACGCAGACCCGTTCGCCGACCCACACTCTTATGTGTCGTCGTACCAGCACCCCGACGGCGAGTGGGGCGAGGTTCACGGCTTCGCCAACGGGTATGCGGATCCGGAGGCGGTCGCCGAGTTGATCGACGCCGCCGAGGTCGAACTCGACCCGGAGGCACGAGCCCAGCTCTATTCGGAGCTGCAGTTCCTGCTGTACGACGACCCGATGTGGTTGATCGCCGGCCAGGAAGGCGTCGTCGCCGCCTATCGGAGCTGGGTGCAAGGTTGGACATCGAACCCGCTCTGGCCACGCCCGAGCATCAAGTTCGCATTGATGGACAAGTAGGCCGAGATCTGTCGGGTCGGGCGCCTCGGCGCCCGACCTGCGATCTCGTCTAGGAACAGGAAAGGGTGACGGCGAGTGCAGATTCGCGATTACGTCCTGAGACGGTTGATGGTCCTTCCATTGCTGATCGTTGGGGTTTCGATCATCGTGTTCGGCTTGACGCGCATCGGCGGGTCACCCATCGGGATCTACCTGTCGCACGAGATGAACGCCGAAGAGGTGGCCGAACTCGAAGAGAAGTTCCACCTCAACGATCCGGTGCCGGTCCAGTACTACTACTGGGCCTCAGGCGTGCTGACCGGTGACCTCGGCTGGTCGGGTGTGGCTGCAGCGCCTGTGACCGACGTGTTCCCGGACAAGCTCGCGGCGACGATGGAACTGGCCGTGGCATCCGCGATCGTGGCCGTGTCTCTCGGGATCGGCCTCGGCACCTTCGCAGGAGCTCGCCGCGACCGCGCTCCTGACCACATCACGCGGGTCGTTGCCATCAGCGGCGCCGCAATGCCCCTCTTCTGGTTTGCAATCTTGATGCTCATCGTCTTCTGGGTCGGGTTGGGCTGGTTCCCGATCGGCCGAAGCGATCCGACGATCTACGGTCGGATCGCCCATCCGACCGGGCTGTACACCGTCGATGCGCTGTTGGCCGGTGACATGGGGGCATTCCGGGATGCCATCTGGCACCTGGTGCTGCCGGCAGTCACCCTCGGCTACGGCGCCACCGCCATCATCGCCCGCATGATGCGCTCCTCGCTCGTCGAGGAACTGCAGGAGGACTACGTGGATGCCGCACGTGCCAAGGGGCTCGCCGAGCGCCTCGTGCTGCGGCGCCATGCACGGCGAAACGCCCTCATTCCGACCGTCACCGTCATCGGGCTGAGCTTCGGCTTTCTCCTCCAGGGCACGGTCGTCGCCGAGATCATCTTCCGATGGCCCGGACTCGGCCGTTGGATGGCCGACTCCGTGCTACGGGGAGACCAGGCGACGATCATGGCCTATGTGCTGTTCACGAGTGTGCTGTTCCTCTTCGTGAATCTCGTCGTCGACGTCATATACGCCTACCTCGACCGACGCGTCGTCCTGGGGACCTGACATGGCCGTTTCACAAGCTCCTCCCAACGTGATTGCACCCGCCACCGAGAGCGCGGCGCGCGTCCGTTTGCGGCGGGCGCGAGAGCTCTCGGGCAACGTCCTCTCCAACCCGACGACCAGGGCCGGATTGGTGATCATCGTCGCCATGATCGGGATGGCTCTGCTCGCACCGTGGATCACGGAGCCCAACACGCCCGACCCGACCCAGATGCCTCGGGATTGGGGGGCGATCGCAGTTCCCCCGGGCTCTCCCGGGCATCTCCTCGGCACGACGAACACCGGAGGCGACGTCCTCTACGGGGTCATCTGGGGCGCACGCACGTCGCTGCGGCTGTCACTGATCGTCGTCGGGGTGACCGTCACGGTCGGG
>JAHEDH010000157.1 GCA_024641285.1 bacterium
GTCGCGGCGCCCGTGCTTCGGACCGCGACAGGTCAGGCACGGCCGGATCGAGTGAGTGTCTGAGCGATGATGTCCTCGAGCGTCATCTCACTCCCTCGTCGCCAGGCGTAGATGGTCTCCCCTCGGGCATGGAGTGGCTCTCGGCTGGTGGCGAGCACGTTCACAGCGGGAGCTCCCGAAAGGATGCCGGAGGTCAGGTTTGCGATCGGGTCGATCATGTGCTCGCAGTTGTCGAGAACCAGCAGGAGCGTTCGTCCGCTCAGGTGGTCGACGATCGCAGACTCGACCGTCGCATCGGCCTGCTCCGAAACGCCCAGGGCTGCTGCGACGTTCTGACCGGCCAGTGTGGCATCCGTGAGGGCTGCGCATTCGACAAGCCAGACGCCATCGACGAAGTCGGACTGCGACTGAACGGCGATCTCCATCGCCAGTCTCGACTTTCCGCATCCCCCGGCGCCGGTGAGCGTCACCAGGCGAGAGCCACGGAGGAGCTTGGCGACCTCGGCCGATTCCTGATGTCGACCGATGAACGATGAGAGTTGGATCGGCAGGTTTGTCGTCTCGGTTCTCAGCGTGTTCAGGGCTGGGAAGTCTGTGGGCAGATCGTGATGGGTCACCTGATAGAGGTGCACGGGCCGACTGAGATCCTTGAGTCGGTGTTCACCGAGATCGCGCCATCCCATCTCGCCGGCGATCGGAGTGCCTGCCGAGTCCACGCGACCGACGGGATCGCCCCCCCGGGAGCGGGTGGCGGTTCCTGTCAGTCGGTTCGGGAGCTGTCGAAATGGGAACAAATATCTCGAGAATCCGCCGCGCGGGCAAGGCGACGATTGATATGGTCCGCGTCTTGCGAGGGTGCTCCATCCTCCGACCTCAGAGAGGGATAGAACCCATGCGAAGGAAGTCTGCGCTGCTCGCTGCGCTCACGATGATCCTGACGCTCACGCCCGTACCGGGTGCCGGCGCCGCTCAAGATTCGTGCGACACGCGGGTCAACAACACCTACAAGAAACTGCTGGACTGCGTCACGCTCGACGGAGCCCGCGCCCATCAGGCTGTGCTCCAGGACATCGCGAACGCCAACAACGGCATCCGCACGTCAGGCACTCCCGGGTACGACGACTCTGCGGCCTATGCCGCGTCGGTGTTCGAGGACGCCGGGCTCGATGTGACCGTGCAGGAATTCCAGTTCCAGACGTTCATCACGCTGTCGCCGACTGTGCTGCAGCAGGTGTTGCCTCTTGCCGGTCCGATCGCGAACAACATCATGTCCTACTCGGGGAGCGGTGACGTCACGGCCTCGGTCAGCACGGTGTCGGCGATCACCGGCTGCAACGCCGGGGACTTCACCGGGTTCCCGGCCGGCAACATCGCCCTCATCAGCCGCGGTGCCTGCACCTTCGCGCTCAAGGCGACCAATGCGTACAACGCAGGCGCGGTTGGGGTGATCATCTACAACAACGCTCCTGGGACGTTGAACGGCACGCTCAGTAACGGGTTCACGCTCGACATCCCGGTCACGTCGGTGTCCCTGGACGTCGGCCAGCAACTGGCGGCGACGTCGGGTCTCGTGATGCGATTGAAGACCGACACGTTCCGGGGCATCGCGACTACGAGCAACGTGATCGCCGAGACACCGTGGGGCAACCCGGACAACGTCGTGATGGTCGGAGCCCATCTCGATTCGGTGAATGCCGGTCCCGGGATCCAGGACAACGGCTCTGGTTCGGCGGCGATCCTCGAGGTGGCACAGAACATCGCCAACGTGCCGGGTGTCAACAAGGTGCGCTTCGCGCTGTGGGGTGCCGAGGAGTCCGGTCTCGTCGGCTCCACCTACTACGTGAACAACCTCAGCGCCGAGGAGCAGGACGAAATCGCCCTATACCTCAACTTCGACATGATCGGATCGCCGAACCACGTGTTCTTCGTCTACGACGGTGACGACTCCGACGCTGTCGGAGCTGGACCCGGCCCCGATGGTTCTGCCCAGATCGAGAAGCTGTTCGAGTCGTACTACGCCGGAGTCGGCCAGCCGTTCAAGGGAACCGACTTCTCGGGTCGTTCCGACTACGGACCGTTCATCGCGGTGGGGATCCCGTCGGGTGGTCTGTTCACGGGTGCCGAAGGCATCAAGACCGCCGATGAGGTCCTTCTCTGGGGTGGCACGGCGGGGGATCAGTACGACCCGTGCTATCACCTCGCGTGTGACACGATCGACAACATCAACCTGAGTGCGTACGGCGTCAACACCGACGCGGTGGCGTTCGCCACGCTGACGTACGCCTATTCGACGGAGTCCGTCAACGGGGTTCCAGGCAAGATCGTTCCCGGGTCGCCTTCGGGTGGCTCTGCGAACACATCCGCCGGGTACCCCGGCGGGACGTCGTCCGGTCTCCACGACGACGAGCCTGTGAGCGAATAGCCACAGTCGAGTCAACGACGAGGGGGCGCCAGCCCAGGCGCCCCCTCGTCGCGTCGTCTCGGCTTGCCCACACACCATTCTCTAGGAAGGTCGGTGTCCATCGTTGGAGTCGCTCTCGGCCGGTCCTAGCGACAGATCGGCGCAGAGCGCTTGGAGCGCGAGGGCGGGCCACCGACGGACGCCCTCTCTCATCCGGCTCCTGCGGGCGGATCTGGTGCGACGCTCCCAGGTCAAGGTGTGCGACCTGAGCGTTTCCAGTGTTGAGGTAGAGCGGGCTAGGGCCGAGGTCTCGCATCGCCGAGCCTCGACCTGCTGGGCTTCACGCCCAGTTGGTCCGTCCCCACGCCATGAGATTCGTGAACCCCGAGCCACCGGCAATCACATTGCCGCGCTCGACGTCGGCCCAGTCCCATGGCCAGAAGCCCGGGCTCCAGTCCTCTTCCTCTCCGCTGACCACGCCAACCAGTCTTGGGTCGCCACTCCACCATCCGAACATCGGCCCACCCGAATTCCCTGGCGTGACGTCACCCTTGGTTTCGAGCTCCTTGCCACCGTTCGAGTCGCCGTCGATGTCGAAGACTGACACCCCGGTCTGATACGAGGGTCGTTGCGCGCTTGCCAACGCACCCGGATAGCCGAGAATCGTCCAGTAGGGGTCGTCCTCCCACGAGCTGGCAAAGCCGTTGTATCCGAAGTAGCCGAGCCACGTACCGAGCGGGTTGTAGAGACGACACACTGCCCAGTCATACCCGGTGGGTCGTCCGGTGACGTCGTAGCCACGAGCGTCTGACACGTACGACTCGACGCTTGCACCGTGAAGCGACACGCCGTCGTAGTAGGCCGGTACGAACCGCATCCACCATCCCGACTGACCCCACGGAACCATGTGACCGGCCGTTGCGATGATGCGATCTCCGATTAGTGCGGCGCTGCCGCTCTTGCCTTCGCTGGTGAAGACTCGCCCCATCAGACCCCACGGCCAGGATCGATCCCGGTAGGTGCGCCGGTCGTCAGGTCCGAAGACGTACAGCGGTCTGACTGCCCGCCCGTTGAACCGCCTCAACATCTGCGGCCCGACTGGCTCGATTCGGGGGTGGAAGGTGCCGTCTATCCACCCTGGCCGGTGCGATTCGGTTCCCACTCGCGGGCTGACCTCGGCACACAGCGACTCGGGCCGCTCTCTCAGCGCTTCCCGACCGGGAAGGTGGTGGGCAAACGGGCCCTCGGATCGAAGGCTGATCTGTCGGTAGCCATTGAGCCCTTCGATCTGCAACAGCTCCGTCTCGATGTCGCCGGCGTCTGGTGGAACGATCACGGTGCGATGAGTCCGGGCGTATTCAAGCTCTTTGGGCTCCTCTTCGGCCGGCGGCTCGCATCGCCGCTGCACTACACGTTCGAGTCTGTCGGGTGCGTCGCTTTGTCCGAGGAACTCGTTGAGTTCCACCCCCCGACCTTCGTGCTTGCTCGTCATGTGCGAGCCTCCCTTCCGGGCCGGCTCGGGCCCTCCACGATGGATGGCCTCTCGGCCCGACACCAAGACAGACGCTCTGAGACGGGTTCTGATACGAGGTGATGACAAGCGGCGCTCTTCGCCAGTCGTTCGGCCCTACCCGAGCTGCGACCTCGATCCGACCGAGATCTGCGCAGTGTCGGAGCTCTTCCGCCTGGATCGACGAGGCTCCGCATTTCGCTCCCGCAAGGGCACCTACCAACACCGGGGTCTTTGTATCCGAGTGGGCCTTGCCGAGCAGAACCGGTTCGACGCCCTCGGGCCCCGCAGCGACGGGTCATGGGAGGAAGCCGAGCTCCGTGCCTTGAGCAACGCCGGCGGCTGATCTCAAACGAGTAGCCGGTAGCCGACCAGAGGAGATCCGCACCGCGTGCGGGTCTCCTCTGTCGCGAGTCGACGGTAGGCGCGAGTCGACGCTTGTCGCTCTGGCGCATGGCGGTACCGTTGCCTTCTATGACGTGACTTCAATCACTTTGGGTCGCTTGGACGGCGCCGGCGAGTTGAAACCGTAGGCCTCGCCCCACCAGACGTGCGGTCGGAATTCCTGTCGAGGAGCGAGATCTCGATGCAACGCGGCGGCATGTGGTGGGCCGACATCCCAGGCGACACGCGCCGACCTGTGCTGATCCTGACCCGGCAGCGCTTCATCGAGCGTCTCCACGCAATTCTGGTGGCGCTGTCATGTCGTCTGTCCGTGAGATCCCGACCGAAGTCGCCATCGGACCGGCCGACGGCATGGCCCGACAGTGTGCGATCAACTTCGACAACACGTTCACCTTGCGCATCGACCGCTGTCTCGAGCGGATCACGATCGCTGTCCACCGAGAGGATGGACGAGGTCTGCCTCGCGTTTCGATTCGCCGCCGGGTGCTGAGCCAATGGCCCGTGGTCAACCGCTGCTCGCCTGACCGCCGACGTACTACTTGCATAACAGCAGCGATGCATGCAGAATACTGCTATGCCTTCGATCACGATTCGGGACGTGCCGGACGAGACCCGAGATGAGCTCGCAGCCCGCGCTGCACGGTCGGGTCGTTCCCTCCAGGAGTTCCTCCGCAGCCAGCTGATCGAGCTTGCCGCCAAGCCGGATGTCGAAGACCTCATGACCCGGATCCGACACAGGAAACGTGCCAGCGAATCGACGATCGATGCGGCGACGATTCTGCGATATCGCGACGCCGACCGTCGATGACGCTCGTCGTCGATGCGTCCGTGATCTCCGCAGCACTCATCGATGCCGGCCCCGCCGGGTCGTGGGCGGAACAACAGCTCAGCGAGGGAAACCTCGTTGCTCCCCATCTCCTGTTGGCCGAGGTCTCCAGCGTGCTGAGGAGAGCGGAGATGGACGATCGGATCTCCGACGCCTCGGCGACGATGGCGCATGCCGACCTCGTCGATCTACCGGTCGCACTGTTGCCCTATGAGCCCTTCGCTGAGAGAATCTGGAGACTTCGAGCCACGGTGACTCCGTACGACGCGTGGTACGTCGCGGTCGCGGAGTTCTACGACATCCCACTCGCCACGCTCGATCGCAAGCTGACGGGCGCGCCAGGGCCGACCTGTACGTTCCTCACCATGTGAGCAGCGCTCGGAGTGCGCCAGTCGAATCCGGCCGCAGCGCCGGGCGTCGATAAGCGAGTAAACCCCACGACCGACGACACACCCATGCCAAAAACGCGGGGCGCCTTGCCTCGAATGCGCACCTCTCAGTCGAGCCTGTGAGATCCTCGTGCCTGAACCACAGGCTGGGACGACCTCTACGGTTGAGCCGCTCGTGCGGTGATGCCCCCAGCGCATCTCGCCGACCGCCATGCGCGCAGGTACCTAGAAGGAACCCGTGCGGCTGAGTCATGACCACACTCGGGCGAGAGCGGACGGTCCGCATGCATCAGTGGAAGCGGTGACACAACGCTGAGACCGGGCAGGCATCACCCCGGGGAACGCGCGGGCCGATCCTGATCGGTCGTTGCTCCGACTCCCACAGAGTGCCGACGACGGTAGAACCCGGCCCGGCCGGCGGACCCGCCAGACCCTCGGGCACCCCGCCGAACCTGCCGCCGGCACTCAGGAGCGCGCCAGAGCCAGCGCCTGTTCGAGGTTCATCTCACGGCCGGCCGCTCGTGCCCGCTCGGCGATGTCGGCGGTGAGGGCGGCGGTCGCCGCCTCCAGGTGGTCTGCGCCCTGGGGTGAGGACTGGTACACGTTGGCGATCCCCTCCTCGCCGACGAGGCGTTCCGCCGCGGCAGCGAGCTGCACCGCACGCTCGTGACGGCCATCGGACACCTCGGCAGCCACGAGCCCGACGAGGGCGAGCCCGACACCTCTGCCGCTGGCGACACCCTCGTAGGCGGCGATCGCATCGAGGAACCGGCGACGTGCTCCGCCGATGTCTCCGCTCGCCAGGTATGCCCATGCCATCTCCCCGAGGACACGGGCCTCCTCTGCCCGGTCTCCGATCGTCGCGTACGCGATACGTGAACGTTCGTAGAGCTCGATGGCCGCGTCGAGAGCTCCCGCCTGGGTCTCGAGGAATGCCAGACCGGCGAGCGAGAACCCCTCTCCCTCGTGGTCACCGATCTCGACCTGGATTCCGAGCACGTCCTCGAACTTCGATCTCGCCGCCTCCACGTTTCCCAAGATCGCCTCGGCGAACGCTTCGAACCCTCCGCCGAAGGCGAAGGCCCATCGGTCGCCCGACCTCAGCCCGATCGAGGCTCCGTCACCGGCCCAGCGTCGCGCCTCGGCCGGGTCCAGTCCGAGGGAACCTGCGCCGAGGCAGAAGGCCGCCCGGCCGCGGACCCCGTCGTGTTCGACGGCAGACGCCTGCTCGAATGCCGCCTGCCACGTCTCGTTCGCCTCGGTGATGCGACCGAGTGTCCACTGGGCGAGACCGAGCGAGAGGAGCGTTGCGGCGCGATCCGCACTCGGCTCCGCCGACTCGGTGGCTTCGAGAAGAGCCCGGGCGTGTTCGCGTGCCGTGAGATTCATCCCTCGGATGTGCCAGTACATCCACAGGTTCCCGACGATGCGGAGGCCGAGCCGTCCGAGATGGTCGTCGCCCCGGAGTGCTCCGGCCAGGCATCGTTCGACGGCGAGTGAGAGATCGGGCTCCTCCTGGAGTCCCCGTTGCAGAGCTGCCAGTTGGTCGCCGCCTTCGATGCCCGATCGGATGGTCTCCGAAACCGATGCCATCGCCTCGGCGTGGAGTCGCTCGATCTCCTCTGCCTCGGGTGAGTCGCCGAGTCGCTCTC
>JAHEDH010000033.1 GCA_024641285.1 bacterium
CGCGTGCGAAGCAACCGGCGGAATCTCTGGCAATCGATTGCAGACGGCTCGAACGCAACATACAGTCAACGCATGATCATCGACGTCCACGCCCACTGCATACCCGAATCGTTCCGAACCTGGATGGAGGCCGAGGGCAACCCACTCGGCATCGACCTCGTCCCAACCGACCGGGGGACGGCGGTCCAGATCGACGGTCGGGTGACGACGCAACCGCTGCGTGACGACCTGACCGATCACGATCGGCGTGTCGCCGAACTCGACCGGATGGGACTCGACCACCAGGTCCTGTCCGGATGGATCGACCTCACCGCCTACGAGCTCGAGCCCGACGCCGGGGGCCGATACGCCAGGATCCAGAACGAGTGCCTCGCCGCAGAAGCGGGAAGAGCACCAGAGCGCTTCTCTGCGATCGGAACGGTGCCGCTCCAGGACGCCACGAGCGCCGTCGCAGAGCTCGACCACGCCATGCGGGGCCTTGGAATGAAAGGCGTGGAGTTGGCGACCACCGTCGACGGGCGCTACATCGATCAGGCCGGTCTCGACGACTTCTGGGCCGCGGCGCAGGATCTCGGCGCCTTCATCGTCCTGCACCCGATGCGGCCGCTCGAGGGCATCGATCTCGGGCGTTACTTCATGGAGAACATGATCGCCCGCCCTGCAGAGAGCACCATCGCCATCGCTGGGCTCATCTTCTCCGGTGTGTTCGAACGGTTCCCCCGTCTGAAGGTGTGCGTCGTTCACGGAGGCGGCTTCGCTCCGTATCAGATCGGACGTATGGATGCCGGGTACCACCAGAAGCCCAACCTCACCGCCAAGCACATCACGAAGCCGCCGTCCGACTACCTCAACCAGATCTATGTCGACACGGTGCTTCACAACCCGGCAGCGCTGCGCTACGTCGTCGACCTGATGGGTGCCGACCGGGTGTTGCTCGGAACCGACTATCCGTTCGAGATGGGGAGCCTGGATCCAGTCGACTTCGTCCGGAGTGGAGGGTTCGACGAAACCACGACCGAGGCGATCCTGGGCTCGACCGCCCAGACACTCATCGGGCTCTGAGCCGGCACGGTCTCACCGATACGAGAGCACATGCTTCAGCCGGCGCGGCGTCGTGGCGTAGTGGGCGACCAGCGCAATGAAGTAGATGACCGCCCACGTCTCGTGGGCGGTCGCAAGTCCGACTCCCCCGCCGACGAGCACGACCGCCTCGATCATCAGCCGGACAAATCCCGGTACGGCTACCGGAGCCGGGCCGGGATCGTCTGGAACCCGAAACCTCCCCCACACGAAGGCAGCGACCGCCGCCACGACCACAACTGCGATCACGTTCCCGGAAGCCTCCCACACCCCGCGACCGATCCCGTAGAGGGCCGCCAGTTCGAGCACGAACCGCCCGATCGCATTTGCCGGGCCCATGTGAGTCTCACCCATTCGCCGAGCGTATCCACTCGCCGACCCCGCGTCAGGCGATAGCTTCATTGCCATGATCGGATGGGCCGTCGTGAGGCGGCGGACGGCCATCCTCATGATCGAGATGGGAAGGACCATGACAGACGACGACATGCGGAAGATCCTCGATGGCTTCGACCCCGCGGACCACGAAGCGGAGGTCGAGCATCGGTGGGGCAACGCCGACAGCTACACCGAGAGCCGCCGGCGCACGTCTTCGTACACCGAGCAGGACTGGATGAGACAACGAGAGGAGTCGGACGCCAACGTGGCGACATTCGCCGCCCTCCTTCGCGACGGCATTCCCACCGACCAGGCCGAGGCGGCCGCTGCCGCAACGGAACACGGTGCCATCATCGACCGCTGGTTCTACCCGCTCAGCCCCGTGGCTCACGTCGGCCTCGCCCAGATGTACGTGACCGATCCCCGATTCGAGGCCACCTACGAGAAGGTCGAGGCGGGACTCGCCCGCTACGTCAGTGACGCCATCCTCGCCCTCCACGCCGACTGACCGGCCGCCTCGGGTGACTCCAGGCATTCGAGTTCGCCTCGGACGGGTTCGTCCAACCACTCGACTGGGAGGTCTGCCCGACTTCTGCGAAGCAAGAACTGCGACGCACCGCCGGCGTCGGCTTGAATGAGCAACGACCCGATCCGCACAGAGAAGGACAGATCGATGAGCAAGCTCATTGCGGTGACCGACACCGTTTTCCCGGACCTCGACCCCGCAAGGGCTGCCCTCGCCGAGGTCGATGGCGAGCTCCAACTCGCCGCCGATCGGACGCCGGAGTCGATCATCGCCGTTGCGGGGGAAGCCGATGCGATGCTCGTGACGTACGCGTCGATCACCGCCGAGATCATCAGCGAGCTGAAGAACTGCAAGGCCATCGGGCGGTTCGGCATCGGGACCGACAACATCGATGTCAAAGCGGCCCACGCGGCAGGAATCGTCGTCACCTACGCACCGACGTATTGCCTGGACGAGGTCTCCGACCACACCATGGCACTTCTCCTCACGCTGGCTCGAAAGACCGCCTTCGCCAATGCTCAGGTCCACTCGGGAATGTGGGACATGCCCGCCGTCGTGCCGATCAAGCGCCTCCGGGGCCGGACGCTCGGGCTCGTCGGAATCGGGAACATCCCCCAACAGATCGTGCCGAAGGCCCAGGCGTTCGGGATCGACGTGATCGCGAGTGATCCGTATGCGCCGGCGGAGGTGTTCGAACGTCTCGGCGTCCGCTCTGTCGACTTCGAAGAGCTGCTCTCGTCGTCGGACTACGTGTCGGTCCACGCCCCGCTGACCCCGGAAACCCAAGGCATGTTCGGAGCCGATGCGTTCTCGAAGATGAAGCCGGACGCACTTCTGATCAACACGGCGCGAGGCCCGCTCGTGGACACCGATGCACTGGCAGACGCCCTCGAGGCAGGGAAGCTCGGTGGTGCCGGCCTCGATGTGCTCCCGCTCGAGCCCCCTCCGGCCTCCTCACGCCTGATCGGGCGCGATGACGTGATCCTGACCCCACACACCGCCTTCTATTCGGAGGATTCGCTCCTCGAGCTCCAGACAACGGTGGCGTCCGACGTGGCCGCCGTTCTCAAGGGCGACGCTCCCCGGTTCCCGGTTCCCGTGCGCACATGAGAGCAATCCATCGGTAGTCACTCGGGGTCGAATCGCCGGGAGGCGCCAAGGCCTGTCCTTCCGATCCGAGCAGTCCTTGCCTGTCCGGCCGACCCGCCGGGACCATCGACTCTCGCCCGACCATGCGTCGTCCGAGATGGTGTGACGAGAGGGGAGGGACTGTCTCATGTTCGCTGACCGACCCGACGCCGGGCGCCAACTCGCCCAGGTGGTCGGCCACCTGAAGTCGCCGAACACGATCGTGCTCGGCCTGCCGAGAGGGGGCGTCCCGGTTGCCGCCGAAGTGGCCAAAGCGCTGGACGCCCCGCTGGACGTCATCGTCGTGCGCAAGCTCGGGGTGCCCGGGCATTCCGAACTGGCGATGGGGGCGATCGGCGAAGGCGGGGTCGAGGTCATCCATCGGCAGGTGACCGGGCCACTCGGGATATCCCGGGAGGAGCTCGATCGTGTGAAGCGCCAGGAAGTGATCGAACTCGAACGACGGGTGGAGGCGTTCCGGGGAGGTCGACCCGCTCCGGACATCACCGGTCGTCAGGTGGTCATCGTCGACGACGGGATCGCTACCGGGTCCACCGCCCGAGCAGCGTGCCAGGTGGCGAGGGCGATGGGGGCTTCCAGAGTCGTCGTCGCCGTTCCGGTGGCGCCGGAGGGATGGGAGCGCCGCCTGTCGGATGTCGCCGACGAGTCGATCGCGCTCCACACGCCGCGCCGTTTCGGGGCGATCGGAGCGTTCTACCGCGACTTCAGACAGACCCCGGACGGAGAGGTCACTCGCCTGCTCGCAACCACCGCCTGACGACGGTATCGAGCCACTCCACCGCCTCCGGCTGCCATCGCTCAGTCGGCGTCGAGCCAAGCGAGGATGCGGCTCGAGACCGAAGGATCGTCGAGGATGTCGTCATGGCGACGTCGCCCGATCAGGACGCGGTCCCCGGCCATTGTGCCCTTGCCATCGGTTGCACTTCCCGGCCGCACGACGAGATCGCCCACCAACGAGCCCACCGGATGTGAGGTGTTGGACGTGACCACCGCGGCGATCAGGTGATATTTCACGCCGTCGACCGCGGATGGCAAGGCCACTCCGGTTCTGAGGTCCCGGATGCCCGCACTTCGTTTCGCGATGAATCTCCCCAGCGGTCTGCTCTGCGGCGCCACCATCAATGCTCGCGACAACGCCTCGACGCCCTTCTCGATCGGCGAACCGGCGTGCGGCGTGGCGATGGTGACGACGTGGCGAACGGACTGCGTCCAGCGCTCAGAGCTCGAGCGACCGATGTCGATCGCCGTCCGTGCCACCAGCCCGCCCATCGAGTACCCGACGAGATCGATCTCGGCGACCGGCACCGGCCACCCGGCGCAGAGCTGTTCTACGAGGGTGGACAGCTCGCCTCCATTCTCGGCGACGGCGCGGCCCGAGTTGTAGCGAACCAGCACCGGCGTGAAGGACGACGACGCCAGTGCATCTGCCATCCCGCCATCCGACCGCGTGAAGCAGCGTTCTGTCTGGCCGAGCCCGTGGAGCAATACGACGACACGTCCGGATGCCTCGGGAAAGGCTCGAGCCAGCGACCCGGCATCCGGAGGGACGATCTCTCCCGAGGCATCACGAACGTCGACTCCGATCGCCATCGACGATGCCCGCCGGTCGAACTCGTCGCCCCACACGGCATTGGCGAAGGCCTGCACACCGCCGGATCGCACGCTCCGCTCGCCGGCTGGTGGTCCATCGGGGATGGTGTCGACCAGCGCCCCGACCAGTCCGGCGACTCCCCTGACGCTTCGATACACGGCGGAGGTCGCACCGGCAGAGACACCTCTGAGTTGACGCTGAACGGGACCGGCAAAGCGGAACCATGGGTCCACGATCGCCAGGTGCATCTCCTCGACGGTCTCACTCACCCGGTCGACGGAGAGTGCGAAGAGCTCACCCCACGGCGGAGCATGATCACCCACAAGCTGAAGCCAGGTACGTCACCGCCCTGATGATATGCCGTGGCACGAGCACACCCGCCTGGGATTCCGTCGGCTGAGCGGGCGTCTTCGCTCCACAGATTGAAGGAGGCCGATGGGGCGACCCACCACGGGTCGCCCCATCGGTTCGATCGGCTATGGGGTCAGGACGACGTCCGAACCAATCGGGTTGCAGCTCGAGTCCGTGAACGTGTTGCCCCCGAGCGAGGTCAGCACGGCGACGGTCGGGCTCCCTTCGACCTGACAGCCGTATGAGACGTTGCCGGTCACGATGCTGTCCTGAAGGGTGAGGGTCACCGGAGCTCCGAACGTCGCAACCATGATTCCGCCGGCAGTGCCGCTCGGCGCCATGTTGTCCACGATCTCCGTTCGGAGCACGGTGACCATCCCGTCTGTGGCGAAGATGCCGCCGCCGTGCCACGCCGACGACGTATTCCCGCTGATCGTGCTGTCGATGATGGTCATGTCACCGAGCGAGCGGATTCCGCCGGCCACATCCGCCAAAGCCGCGTTGCCACTCACGACCGAGCGCGTGATGTTGAGGGTGCTGCCGAAGAACCCGTAGATGCCACCCGCAGGCTGGCTGAGGCTGGCATTGTCGGCGACCGTGCTGTCGGTGAGGTTCAGCGTGGCGCCGGCACCGTTGTAGATGCCACCGCCACCGAACTCGAAGTTGGCCGGGCCGGCGCTGTTCTCCGTGTTGTTTCGCACCACGACTCTCTCGAGGCTCAACGTCCCGAGGTTCAGCACGCCACCGCCTTGCGGGGCGGCGGCGCCGTCCGCGATCTCGAGGTCGATCATGCTGACGGTCGCAGTGGCCGCGATTTGGAACACCCTCGATGCGTTGTTGCCGCTGACGACGACTCCCGGGGCATCGGAGGCGTCGATTTCCACCGACCGGTTCACCACGAGTTGCCCTGAACTCAGGCCGATCGTTCCGCCGGCGAGTGCAGGATCGAATGTGATCGTCCCACCTTCGGCGATCTGTCCAAGTGCATTCCTCAGCGAACCCTCCCCACTGTCGTTCAGGTTGGTGACGACCAGATCAGTTGGTGGAGGGAGCTCCACCCGCTGCAGGAGATCGAGCCGCGCCTCACCGCTCGCGGTGCCGTTCGGGAACTCGAAGCCGTAGCCCCAGACGTCGGTCAACGTGAGTCCGTCGTTCGGCGCATCTGCCGGCTGGTCCGCGCTGCGTGCGAAGTCGGTCATCGGAATCGTCACCTGTTGCCAGCCAGCCACGCTGTCGACGAACGACGCCTCGAACCGCTCCGCGGTGTCCGGGCCGGAATACACCCGCACGTAGTCGATCATGTACTCCTGCGGATAGACGTTGTCGGGGTCCAGAGGGCCACCGAAGTTGCCGCCGGCGGCAAGGTTGAGGAGCAGGTAGAACGGCTTGTCGAACACCCATGGACCGGTTACGTCGGACGGCTCGGCCCGGTGGAATTGGATGCCGTCGACATACCAAGTGATCAGGTTCGGCTCCCACTCGACCGTGAAGGTGTGGTAGTCCTGATCGACCCGCTCGCCGAAGCCGTAGATACCGCCGAAGCTGTTGCCCCCGTTGTAACCGGGTCCGTGAATCGTGCCGAAAACCTCCTCAGGCAAGCGGCTCACGTATTCCATGAAGTCGATCTCACCCGCGGCCGGCCACGGGTTGCGGTCGATGTCCGCACCGAGGCTCCAGAAGGCGGGCCAGAGTCCGTCACCGCCTTCAGGCACCCGCAGCCGGGATTCGATGCGCCCATAGGCGAACTCGGCCTTGTGCTCGGTCGTCAGTCGGGCCGAGGTGTACTCGCACGTCCCGTAGTAGCACTCGAGCGACCCGTCCGCCTCCTCGAGGCTGATCACAAGGTTGCCGTTGCCGTCGGTCGATGCGTTCGCCGGATCGTCGGTGTAGAACTGAAGTTCGCTGTTTCCCCAGCCGGGGATGCCGTAGGCAGCACCGTCGTTGAGTTCGTAGCCCCAGTTCTCGGAGTTGGGCACGGTGCCTGCCGGCTCATCGAATTCGTCGCTCCACGCCAGCTCCCAGCCGGAGGGCCCGGGATCCGGTGCGCGATTGTCTTTGAGCGTGAGCACGACCTCCTCGCCGCCGCCGGCGCCGTAATACCAGAACGAAACGCTCTCGGTGCCGGTCCAGTCCTGGCCCTGCGGGAAGTCACGGATCAGAGAAGCTTCCGAGCCACCGGCCGTGATGGCCTGTCCATCGACCGTCGTGCCGTTGAACGGCAGGTCCTCCTGACAGGGCACACCGACGTCGGCAGCACGGAAGTGGAACACGAGATCGTCGAGCCCGTCGCTGTTGACGTCCTCGACGTGACGGCGCGCGAGTCCTGTTCGGCGATCAACGTGCACCTCGGAGGCCGCACCGAGAGTCACCGTCGTGTGGTCGACACTGGTCGCGTCGAACTCAGCTGTCGAAAGCAGGTTCACGGGGACGATCCCATTGGGCGGACGACACAGGTTGCCCTGGACGTCGATGTCGACGGACAGCGGCACCTCGACGAACGCCTGGCTCTCGATCGCGTCTTGTCCGGGACGGGCCACGACAGCACCACCGTCGACGCGAACGGCGTCGATCGTCGCCGGACCCTCGAGATCCCACTGGAATGCGCCCTGCTCGAAATCATCGAGCAGGTTCGGATCGAAGTCGTCGTTGTCGACGATCAGCGCCGTCGCCTGAGCAGAGCTGAGCTCGACGTCTACTGGACCGCTGAGACGGAGAACGATGCGCTCTTCCCCCTCCCACTTGGTGTCATCGAACGTCTCGATGGCGAATGTCTGCTCCGTCGGCCCGCCCTTGGTGAACGTGAGCGTCCCGGAGGTCGGTGTGTACTCCTCTCCGGCCGCTGCCGTCGCGAACTCGGTCGCATAGTCCACACTGACCGATTCCGGATCATCACCGCCGAACGCGCGGTTCAGCTTGACGGTCACGTCGCCCGTGGAACCTTCTTCGACCGGTGTGTCGGGCAGTGCGAAGCCGACCGCGAGCGCGGGCGGCTCAGCGGCGCCATACACGCCGACCTGATCGATGTAGTAGCTCCGGGATCCTCCGGTGCCGAGCGTGCCGATGGCGTAGCCGTGGACCTCGAACAGGCCCAGGCCGTCGTTGGGCGCGCCGTTTCCGACGTCCTTGCGGACGAAACTCGAGAAGGGGAACTGCAGCAGCTGCCACCCGGTGAAGTCGTCCACGAAAGAAACACTGAACCGTTCGGCATCGTCCGTGGTGGAGCCCGGGCTGCGGTTGTCCAAGAGATCGATGAACACCGTGGTGTCCGATCCGGTCCCGTGGAACCACATCGAGAGCCCTTCCCTGGTGGACCAGTCCTGCGACACCCATGCGCCGCCGGACTCGAAGCCGTGGATGAACCCCGCATAGGACGTCACGTCGACGTCCATCTGCAGCACGCTGTTCGGCGTGCCGACCTCGGGCAACTCAGGGGCAGGAGGAGCGGAGGGGTTGGCGAGCGAAACGACGCTGCCTGCTCCGCTGAAGGTACAGAAGTTCAAAGGCGGGGCGCCTGGCGCACACGGAGTCCCGGGGGCGACGCCACCCTCGAAGTCATCGACGATCACGACACTCGGCGGGGCGACCACCACCGCGGGGTTGCGGGTGAAGGTCCAGTTGTCGGTGCGGAAATTGACGTCGGAGCCGGAGCCGATCACCGCGATCACCACGTTGATCAGTTCGCCATTGCCTCCCCGCTCCGGTGTCGTCGGGTCGAGGACTCCGTTGCCGCCGAAGAGGAAGCCGTTGTCGTCGAAGAAGTCGGCTAGCGGGATCGAAACCAGTTGCCACCCACCGCCGCTCGTGGCGCATGGACCAGTCGGGGACACGACACAGTTGAATTGGAACTCGTCATCGTCGGGCGGATTGATCGCTCCGTCGACGTTGTCGTCGTCCTGGAGATTGATCTCGAGGGTGTACTCCTGGCCGGGGTTCGGGTTGATCCAGAAGTTGAAGTATTCGGTCCCCGAGATGTCTACCGGGTAGGTGCGTCCGAAACCGCCGTAGAACCCCGGCGTGCCGCCGGAGCCCCATCCGGTCTCGAGCGAGAACACACCGCCATCAACGGGTGGGAGATCGGTGTTGTTGGCGTTCATGCCGCCCCCACCAACCGAGCCATTGAACGCGAACCAGCCATTGCCAAACGGGTCGCCGTGCTCCATGTCGTCGAACACGACGGAGTCGAAGGCCAGCGGACCGCCCGAGCTGAAGGCGAACAGGTCGAAGTCGACCTCGACGGTCGAGGGGGCCTCACCGACGACGCCGGCGACCACCAGCACGATCTCGTCGAGGTCACCGTTGAAGCTGCCATCGCCGCCGGTGAACAGGTTGGTCAGCGAGCTCAACGGCGCGCTCACGAGCGCCCATTGATCGTCGAAGTCGGAAGAGGTGAACGTCGTGTCGAGCCGGAAGGAGTCCTCGGCGCCATTGGTCCAGCCGTTCCCGTCGAGGTCCTCTCGGAGCGTGATCTCGAGCGTGTAGGCATCGACGGTGGCGTTGCTCTGGTTCAGGACCCAGACGTTGAACCACGGATCGGCGGGCGGCGTCACCTGAGCGGCGTCGTCGAAGTTCCGGAACGCACCGCCGTAGAACCCGCTGGCGGTGCCCTGACCGCCCCAGCCGGTGCTGAAGTAATGGGTGCCCTCATATGGGCGGTCGTCGAGCGCCCCACCTCCGCCACCTGCGGCGTTTCCTCCGAAGAATCCCCAATCGCCGGCGTCGCCGTCGTTGAAGTCGTCGATGACGTCGCCGCCTGCGATCGGCACTGCCGATCCCGGAATCGCCGGTGTCACCACCATGAGCGACATCAGCATGGCCAACACGACCATCAGGGTGATCCGGCGTCTTCTGCCGGCGGTTTGCGCGTCCATCACTTCTCTCCCTCTGCCGCCCTCCGGCGGCCTCCTGCATCCCTCTCACTCAAACCCGGTCCCAACGGCAAACACGACCCGAGAGCCTGGGAGCGCTCCCAGGCTGAGACGTGTCCGTGCTCCGACCTTGTTCGATTGGAGCTGAGAGCGCTCTCAGTATGTCAACCGCTCTCCGCGCGTGTCGGCCAAATCAGGGAATTTTCTCACCGATTCGTCCGATACCTGGCTCCGCCTCCCCTCTGTCGACTGCGGCGTCGGTCGCACGGCGATACGATCGCCGTCAGCCAGCAACCGGACCGGAGCCGATCCCCGTGGAATGTCAGCCGAGCGCAGATCAGTCCCTGGCCGGCTGGTCGATGGCGTGACCGACACGACGACCACCGCTAGCGGGACACGGGGCCTGGGCACCTTCGGAGGGGTATTCACGCCGTCGATCCTGACGATCCTCGGCGTGATCATGTACCTGCGGTTCGGCTGGGTCGTGGGAAACGCCGGCCTCACGGGCGCATTCGCGATCGTGACGATCGCCACGGGGATCACATTCCTCACCGGGCTCTCGATCTCTCAGATCGCCACCGACCAACGGATCAAGACCGGCGGCGCCTACTACATGATCAGTCGTGCGCTCGGCATCGAAGTGGGCGGTGCGATCGGGATCCCGCTGTATCTGGCGCAGGCCCTGTCCGTCGCCCTCTACACCATCGGGTTCGCCGAGAGCCTCACGGCGGTGTTCCCGATCCTCGACCAGCGCCTGATCGCAGCAGTCACGACGATTGCCGTGACCGGCCTCGCGCTGATCTCCGCCAGAACCGCGATCAGGGTCCAGTACTTCATCATGGCCGGGATCGCGCTGTCGCTCATCTCCTTGTTCCTGGGGAGCAGCGTGCCAGAGCCGTCCGCAGCGCCAGCCTTCATCCAGGTCGACTTCTGGCAGGTGTTCGCCGTGTTCTTCCCGGCGGTGACCGGAATCATGGCGGGCGTCAACATGAGCGGCGACCTCGCCGACCCACGTCGAGCCATCCCGCGCGGAACCATGGCGGCCATCGGCGTCAGCTACGTGATCTACATGATCATCCCCATCTTCTTGAGTGCCCGAGCCGACCCGGCCTCACTGATCGCCGACCCGCTCATCATGCGTCGCATCGCGATCTGGGGTGACGCCATCCTCGTCGGGGTTTGGGGCGCCACACTCTCGAGCGCGCTCGGATCGATCCTCGGTGCTCCGCGCATCCTCCAGGCGCTCGCCAGAGACAACATCCTGCCCAAACCGCTCCGCGTACTCGGAAAGGGTTCGGGACCCGAGGACGAACCACGGCTCGGGACGTACGTCTCACTCGGTCTCGCGCTGCTCGCCGTGGCACTGGGCGACCTCAACGTGATCGCGCCGATCCTCACGATGTTCTTCCTCGCCACCTACACCGTGGTGAACGTGGTCTCTGCGGTCGAGCGGTTCCTCAGAAGCCCCTCGTTCCGACCGACCTTCCGGGTGCATTGGGCGCTTTCGCTGCTCGGCGCCATCGGATGCGGGGCGGTCATGTTCCTCATCAACCCGGTCGCCACGCTCGTGGCGGCTGCCATCGTCGCCGGCATCTATCTGTGGCTCCAGAGCCGTGGGCTCAAGACCGCATGGGGTGATGTCCGCCAGGGCGCCTGGCAGGCGCTCGTGAGGTGGGGTCTGTTGAACGTGCGCGGGACGAACGACGCCAAGAGTTGGAGGCCCAACTTCCTCGTCCTGGCCGGCAGCCCCGCCAAGCGCTGGTATCTGATCGACTTCGCCAACAGCGTGTCACACGATCGCGGCATCCTGAGCGTCGCCACGATCCTCCCTGTCGAGACCTCGGCAGAGCGGAAGACGCAGCTGGCCACCACCATCCGCGATCACCTCGAGGAGCGCGGCGTCGAGGCGCTGATCCGAGTGGTGTCGGCACCGAACACCTACGCGGGAGTCTCGACGCTCGTCGAGGCGTACGGTCTGGGCAGCCTCGTACCGAACACCGTTCTCCTGGGCGACGGCGTGACGACCAGCGACCCGACCGAGTACGGCGCGATGATCGCCCGGATCCATCAGGCGAATCGAAGCGTGGTCATCGTCCGAGCCGAGCCCGATCGCGGTTTCGGAGCCAGACGCACCATCGATGTATGGCTGCACGGGATCCGTGGGAACGGCGCGCTGATGATCACGCTCGCCCATCTGCTCGCCACGAGCCTCGACTGGCGAGGCGCCAGAATCACCGTTCGGATGATCGTGGCGAACCCCGACGGTGCCGATGAGGCGAGGGCGAACCTCCGCCAACTGATCGACGCAACGCGGATCGAGGCCGGAGTCGGCGTGATCGTCGACGACCGACCGCCAACCGTGGTCATCTCAGAGGCTTCACGGCACACCGACCTGACATTCATCGGACTCGCAAAGCCGGACGACTCGAACGTCGACGGCTTCTCGCAGCAATTGCACGAACTCGTTGCCTGGACCGCGCAGATACCGACGGTCGCATACGTGTTGGCCTCGGCCGAGGCCAACATCGAGCACATCTTGGCCTGATGCTGTTGTCGTCGAGATCGACGACAACAGGTCAGATCGCCATCCTCGGGGGCCTCCCACCGCGCTCACCGACGCTCACGACGGCAACGACGATCACGACGGCGTTCACGATCAGGCCGATCCATGCCGTCCACAGAGCCAGCACGCACATGGCGAACGACAACGACCCGAGGACAACCAGCGTGCGCTCCCACCCACGGAACTCTGTCACGACGGCGACGGCCGCAAAGATGAACGACAGCCCGATGCCCGCCCAGACCATGCCGATGAGCCCTACGAGCAGGTCGTTGGAGACGGTCCATGCACCATCGAGATACTCGAGCGATGCGTTCGCCTCGAGGGCGTCGAAGGCTGCCAGGACACCGACGAAGTGCCCCAACCCGTGCACAGCGAGGAGCAGGGCGAGCGCGATCGGAGGAGTCCGGTCGGACCGCAGACGACTCGGGCCGGTACCGAGTTCGCGAACCATGGATGCAACACTGGAGGACTCGGGCTTGCGCTGATCGAGTGCAGTCATACGACCTCCTTCACCCACATTCTGGAAACCCCAGGGGAAGGACGTAAGTGCCATTGGTCCGATCTTGTCGTATCGTGGTCGTGTGGAGCAGACCGTTCGCGACAGAACCGAGATGAAGACGATCGCCGCCGCGGTCGCGCTCGGCGCCGCCGCAGTGTTCCTGCCCCAGTGGGACCCCGACGACCACTGGGCGACTCCCGACACACCTCACGTCGTGGTGGTCGACCAGCTCGACGACGACGACTGGGTCGACGCCCCTCCTCACTGGGGACGTCTCACCGGCGGTCAGACCTGGTCCAGCTTCGGTTGACGCAGCGACACGCGGGCCGGCCTTCGGTGATGGCCGGCTGACCGGATGCCTCTCGCCCAAGTGACCGCTCTCGACCCGGATGCAGTCGGTATCCCGGTCGTCGTCGCTTCGCTCGGTTTGGTGGCCATCGCCATCGTCGCGTCGCGGATCCTCGGTCTGGGGGTCGAAGGCCGGATCGGGTGGGCATCGGTACGCGCCGCTGTCCAGCTCATCGCCGTCGGACTGCTGCTGGCCGCGATCGTCGATGCCGGAGTCGGCACGATCCTGGCATGGATCTGGATCGGTGTGATGGTCGGCGTGACCGTCTGGACCATCCGTCGGCGAGCTGGTGCAGCGATTCCGAACCTCACCGTCGCCGCCGGTCTCGCAGTCGGCGGATCTGTGGCCACGAGCCTCGCCATCGCCTTCGGTCTGGGGATCTTCACTGCGACGCCCATCAACCTGATCGTCGTGGCGGGGATCACCATCGGGAACGCCCTCCCGTCTACGGTGCTCGCAGTCGATCAGATCGCCAAGGAGGCGGATACCCGTCGAGGCGAGATCGAAGCCATGCTCGCGCTCGGCTTCGATCGGGCCATGGTGGGGCGCAGACTCTCGCCGTCGGCGGCGAGAAGCGCACTGATCCCCCAGGTGGAGCGAACGAAGGTCGTCGGACTGATCGCCCTTCCTGGCGCCATGGTCGGCCTGCTACTTGCCGGTGCCGACCCGATCGAGGCGGTGACGGTTCAGTTGTTGGTCATGTACCTGGTCCTTGGGACCGTCGCGATCTCGGTCCTGGCCGTGGTCGCCTCGACTGCCAGGCAGGCAGTCACCACCGACCTGCGACTGGCCGGCTGGGTCGGTGGAGGATCAGCCTGAGCTGTTGGCGGCCTCCCTGGCGTGGGCCGCCAGCACCCTGCCGACGAGGCTCGCCGGGATCTCCTCGTAGTGGTCATGGGAGATCCGGACCGAGCCCCACCCTCGCGACACCGAGCGGAGGTCGGTCGCATAGGTCAGCACCTCGGCAGTCGGCACCAGCGCAGTGATCACTTGATTCCCGACCTCGTCCATCATCGAGCCCTGAACCTGCCCGCGGCGGGAGGCCAGATCACCGAGGACGTCACCCTGGAGATCGGGTGGCACCGTGACCTCCACCCTGGACACCGGTTCGAGTACGGTCGGCCCGGCTGCCTCGAAGGCTTCGAGGAATGCCGCCCGACCCGCCATCTGGAAGCTCAGCTCCGACGAGTCGACAGAGTGGTACTTGCCGTCGTAGAGGTGGATTGCGATGTCGGTCACGGGGAATCCGTGCAGACCTCCTTCGGCCATCGCCCGGATCACGCCCTGCTCGACGGCAGGAATGAACTGACGTGGGATCGATCCTCCCTTGATCTCGTCGAAGAACTCGAAACCGGCACCGCGGGGCAGCGGCTCGATCTTGACCATCGCCACGCCGAATTGGCCGTGGCCCCCGGACTGCTTCTTGTGTTTGCCCTCGGCGTCGGCCGACCGGGTGACGGTCTCCCGGAAGCGGACCTTCTCCGGCTCGGTCTCGACCTCGATGCCCATCTTGCGACACAACTTCTCGATCGACACGTTGAGATGCGACTCGCCGAGCCCGCGCATCACGGTCTGCCCCGTCTCGTCGTCGTGCTCGACGGTGATCGACCGATCCTCTTCCTGAAGACGACGCAGACCGGTCGAGAGGCGGTCCTCGTCGGCCAACGACGTGGCCCGCACCGCAACACCGATCACAGGCTCGGGAACGTCGATCGGCGGCACTTGCACGGGCATGTTGCGCGGCGTCAGCACATCGCCGGTAGCGGTGTCCGAGAGCTTCGACGTCGCCCCGAGTGCGCCCGCGACCAGCGCGTCCACCAGGACCGACTCCTTGCCTTGCAGCACGCCGACCTTGGCGAGCCGCTCCGTGCTCGACGTGCGGCCGTTGTACAGCGTGATGTCCGGATGGATCGTGCCTGAGAGAACGCGGAACATCGAGATCTGACCGACATAGGGGTCTGCCACCGTCTTGAACACGAACACCAGCGGATCACCTTCGGGATCGCTCTGGATCTCGATGGTGTCGTCACCAACGAGGACGGGAACCGAAGGACGCGCCGTGGGTGGCGTCCCGAGTTCGATCAGATAGTCGGCGAGCCGATCGACCGCAATCGGGCCGGTCGCCGATCCACACACGACGGGGAACACGGCCGCGTCCGCCACGCCGTCGGCCATGACATGCTCGAGCGTGTCCACCGGCGGCACGGTGCCGCCCAGGTACTGCTCGAGCAGATCGTCGTCGGCGACGACGATTCCCTCGACCAGCGCCTCCTCGACGGCGGCGATTCGGTCTTTCATCTCCGCCGGTATGTCACCTGGCTCGGAGTGCCCGGAGTCGTAGACGTGAGCTTCGTCCTCGAAGAGGTCGACGACGCCGTGGAACGTCTCACCTTCACCGAGCGGCAGCTCGATCGGAGCGATGCCGGCTCCGAAGCGATCACGGAGTGCGTCGAGGGTCCGTTCGAACGAGGCATGCTCCTTGTCCAGTTTGTTCACGAAGATCATGCGGGGAACCCGGAGCCGCTCCGCCAGTCGCCACTGCTTCTCGGTCTCGACCTCGACGCCGTTGACGGCGTCGACGACGAACACCGCCATGTCTACGACCCGCAGAGCTGCACTCACCTCACCGGCGAAGTCGGGGTATCCCGGGGTGTCGATGATGTTGACCCGGTGATCGCGCCATTCGAACGAGCACAGCGAGAGCGACACCGACATCCCATGGGCGTGCTCCTCGGGCTCGAAGTCCGAGACGGTGGTACCCGCCTCGACCGAACCCAATCGATTGACTGCTCCGGCTCGGTACAAGAGCGCCTCTGCGAGCGTCGTCTTGCCCGAGCCGTGGTGGCCTACGAGCGCAACGTTCCTGATCCTGTCAGCCGGGAACACGTGTCTCCTTGTCGTCGATCCCACGACGATATCCACAAGCGCCGGGCGATGTCGCCGCGGAATGCCCTATCGAAGTGGACCAAGGCCCATTCGATGAGGATCACCGGCGTGGTGGCTCAGACGGGTCGGCGACGCCTCGAGGTGATGACGCCGGTGTCGAAGCCCCCCAGGTGGAGGCCTCCGGCGAATCGGGCGTGCTCGATCTTCAGACATCGATCCTGGACCACGGCGAGTCCGGCATCTCGCGCCATCCGGGCGGCCTCGTCGTTTCGCAGGCCGAGCTGAAACCAGACCACCTTCGCTCCGACCTCGATCGCTTCGGCGACGACACCGGGAATCTGGTCCTCCCGACGAAAGATGTCGACGATGTCCGGCACCTCCGGCAGGTCGGCGAGACTCGGATAGCAGCGCATACCGAGCACCTCGTCGTACATCGGGTTGACGGGGTAGATGACGAAGTCCGTTCGGATCAGGTAGCTGGCGACGAAGTTGGATGAACGGATCGGATTGGCAGATACGCCCACCAGCGCCACCGAGCGCGAATCCCTGATGATGCGGAGCCGCTCCCGGGCGTCGGCTTCGAGCAATTCCGTGCTCATCGGCCGACTTCCAGCGCCTGGTCGAGGTCCCACAGGATGTCCTCTATGTCCTCGATACCGACCGAGATCCTGATCATGTCGTCGGAGACTCCGACCGTGGCTCGCTCGGATTCGGGCACCTGTTGATGGGTCGTCGAGGCCGGATGGATGACCAGCGTCTTGGCGTCTCCGATATTGGCGAGATGCGAGGCCAGTTCGACCCGCTCGATGAAACGGACACCGGCCTCGTAGCCGCCTTCGATCCCGAACGTGAACACCGCCCCGGGACCCTTCGGCAGATACTTGTGCGCCAACGCGCTCCACTCGTTGAGTGTTGGGTACCTGACCCAACTCACGGCTCGGTGGGCCGCCAGGAACTCGGCCACTGCCGCAGCGTTCTCGACGTGGCGCTGCATGCGGAGCCCGAGGGTCTCGAGCCCCAGCATGAGCAGGAACGAATTGAACGGGGACATCGCCGAACCGATGTCACGCAGCAGTTCGACCCGCGCCCTGGTCAGGTACGCGTACTCACGGAAGTTCTCCCAGAAGCGGAGATCGTGATAGGCGGGCGACGGCTCGGTCAGCATGGGGAAGTTGCCGTTGGCGTAGTCGAACCGGCCCGACTCGACGATCACCCCGCCGATGGCGACGCCGTGCCCGCCCAGGAACTTCGTCGCCGAGTGGGTCACGATGTCGGCCCCATGATCGAACGGGCGGCACAGATAGGGCGTGGCGAAGGTGTTGTCCACCACGAGCGGCACTCCGTGGTCGTGGGCGATGCCCGACGCCGTCTCGATGTCGAGAATGTCGGCTCTCGGGTTGCCGATCGTCTCTCCGTACAGCAGTTTCGTCCGCTCGGTGATCGACGCCCGGACCAGATCCGTGTCGGAGAAGTCGACGAAGGTGGCGTCGATCCCCATCCGCCGGAGCGTCACGTCGAACTGGGTGTAGGTGCCGCCGTAGAGCGACTGCGAAGCGACGATCTCGTCGCCCTGCTGGCAGAGCGCCAGGATGGCGATCAGCTGGGCGGCCTGGCCGGAGGCGGTGGCGAGCGCCCCGATGCCGCCCTCCAGCGACGCCATGCGCTCCTCGAACGCCGCCGTGGTCGGGTTGCCGATCCGGGTGTAGATGTTCCCGTAGGTCTGGAGGGCAAACAGATCGGCGGCGTGCTGGGCGTCTTCGAACACGAAGGACGTGGTCGCGTAGATCGGCTGGGCCCGGGCGCCGGTCTCGGGGTCCGGGCGCTGACCGGCGTGGATGGATCTCGTGTTGAATCCGAACTCGTGGTCACTCATGCGTGCACCAACGGTACCGAGCGGCGTCGCGTTCCTGTGCAGCTCACCCGAGTCGTCGGACCGGATCACCGGCGTGGATCACTCCGCCTTCCACCACCCGGGCATTCAGGCCGCGAAGATGGAGGGCGCGGCCCTCCTCCGAGTTGACCCAGCGCAGCGCATCGAGCCCGAACCGCGAGCTGAACTTGCCACAGCCGCGATGCGGCTGATCGGTCACCTCGATGACGGTGTCTCCAACGGCGACGTTCGTCCAGGGCGGCAGGTTCGTCTCGGCCAGATCGAAATCGACATAGAGCTGATCCCCGGCGAGCGGCCAGCGATCTCGACCACCGGCGATCAGATCCATGACCCGGGCGCTCATGACGTTCAGCTGCATGTCGAGGTGTGAGCGACCGTCGTCGGTTCTGGCACTACCCCGATCCTTCCAGCTGTCGCCGACGACGCCGTGCCCTGGGTCGAGGATCGCCTCGGAGAGCACGACGCGCTCGCCGACGGCGGGCCGAACGACGATCATCTCGAGTGTCCCTGCCTTCGCCGGTGCTCGACGGATGTGCTCCAGGCCTCGCTCCAACTCGCTTCGGTCGACGTGCATGACGGCGAGTCTGGTTGGAGCCGTCGACGAAGGAGCGGGTTTTGCCCGTCAGGAGCCCGCCGAGCCACTGACGACGACCCGCTCGACCACCACCTCCAGCCGGATGTCGATGCCGAGCCGCTCCTCGAGCCTGGACTCGATCTCGGCGACATCGTCTGCGGTCACATCGACAGCGGTTCGGACCGTTGCGGTGAGGATGACCGGCGAGGTCGACCGCGACGAGACATCGATCACTTCGCCGGCAGGGAACAGGCCCGCGAGATCGTCTGCCGCGAACTGGGCCTGTCTGGTTCCCTGGAAAGACCTCAAGCCGACGACGACGGTCACGAACGCCAGCAGCACGACGATGATCGCCATGCCCGAGAGCGCGATCCCGCGAGGATCCTCGGAGGAGGGGCGCATCCCCATCCATCGCAGCACCAGTCCGCCGACCACGACCACCGACACGATGTTCGTCGTGAACAGGAGGAACGAGCCGTAGGCGAGGTCGAGGTCGCCGAAGGCCAGCGAGAGACCGGTCGTGCACAGCGGAGGCACCAGGGCCGCAGCGATCGCAACGCCCGCGAGTGCGGCAGGGATGTCCTTGCGAGCCGTTGCATAGGCGCCAACCACTCCGGCGGCCATGGCCACGCCGAGGTCGATCAACGTCGGACTGCCGCGGGCGATCATCTCCGACGTGGGAGAGGCGATCGGGATCAGGAGCCCGGCCAGGATCGCGACACCGATCGCCGCGAGCGTGCCGACCAGGAGCGTCAACAGCGCCCTTGCGCTCAACGCCAGCCGCGCTGTGACGAGTCCCGTCGAGGCTGCTGCGAGCGGCCCGAGCAAGGGGGCCACCAGCATGGCGCCGATGACCACCGCAGCGCTGTTCTGGAGGAGCCCGAAGGACGCCAGCAGTGCCGAAACGGCCAGCAGGATGATGAAGTCCGTGCTCAACGGCGCCGCCGCCGCCGAACTCCAAACCACGGTGTCACGCTCGAGCCGGGTCAGTTGCGGGCGAAGCGCCCGTAGCCTCCCGAGCACCCGCGCAGGGATCGATCGGTCTTCGCTTGCACGCTGTGATACAACGATCACGGTCGCCTGCGAACGGTGGAACACGAGTTCGGCAGTGTCCGTCGACATCAGATTGCCCAGCCGGGTCTGTTTCGAGGAACCGAGGAGCACGACGTCCGAGGGCGTCGAACGCGACGCTATCCCGTATCCCACCACTGCGGCCTCGATCACCGATCGGGCGACCGGGCGACTACCGGGGAGGTCGGCGATCGAACGATCGAGCATCGCTTCGGCGAACGCTTTCGAATAGGTCTGATCACGGACGTGGATGGCCCGCACGGGAAGGTCGAGCTCCTCACCGAGCAGGACACCGATGACGGACGCCGTGTGCGACTGTTCGGATCCATCGACTCCGATGAGCACCCGATCGATCGCGTGCCGCCCCGACCCGGGTCGGACAGCCAGCACGCCGCAATGGGCCGCCTCGATCACCGCTTCGTTGATCGGGCTGAAGTCACCCCCCTTCGTGACCCCTACGCCGAGAATCACGAGGTCGGCGTTCTGCTCCCTGGCGTAGTCGAGGATGCCACGCGCGATCGCAGGCGCCGTTCGGGCATCCAACTCCAGCTCGAAGCGCTCATCCGACTGGGCCTCCACGATCTCGCGGAGCTCATCGATTGCGTCTGCGGCGGATTCCGCTTCGGCTTCCCCGGTGATGATCGTGATCAACAGCAGGTGACCGTCTTCGGGATCGGTCAACGCCTTCCCGAGCTTGATCAGGAGTGTGGCCGTCTCGGGGTTGGCAAGCGGGATGACGACCCGCTCGAAACGCGCTTGATCGGTCTCGAGCGGTTCGGTTGCGGCGGACGTCATCGTCGCCTCAGTATCGCATCGTCGAGCCGCCGCCCGTCGATGTCAGAGCGCATCCCTCGTCCTGAGCGCCCAGGTGAAGATCGCCAGCGACACCAGGACCACCCCTACCAGCTTGGCGACTCCACCGCCGGCGCCCGGCAGAACGGGGCCGAGCGCATCGAGGGCATCACGAGGCAGCTCACGGAGATCGGCGAAGATCGACAAGGCCGTCTTCCACACCGATGAGGCCGCAATCCCCGAGATGAGGGTCGTCAGGATGCCTTCCCAGATGAACACGTAGGCGAGACCTACGAGGATCGCCCGACTGAAGAGATAGCCGACCGGGATGAAGATGGCGCTGTAACCGACAGCTGCCGCCAGATACGCAGGAAGGGCCGCCCAGGCATGATTCCAGTCCCCGGCGCCGAGACCGAGGCCGATCCAGCCGACGAGCCACCCACCGGCGGCGACGAGCATGGACACTCCGGAGGCCGCGATCCAGGTGGCCGTCGCAAACCACCAGCGAGGGATGGGGGACAGGTACAGGAACGGCAGCGTGCCGGAGTCGCGCTCGTCGCGCATGGCTGCTGCCCCCAGCACCAGCACGGCGATGGAGAGCGTCGCTCCCGAGACGGTTGCGATGATGATGTCGTAGATGTCCAGCTTGTCGACTGTCGACTCACCGCCGCCGGCGATCCAGGCGACCAGTCCCGGCACGGCGGCGAGCACAGTGAGGCCTGCCAACCGCCTCGGACGAGCGAGCTGCCCGAACACATGCGTGACGAGGCGGAAGTTCATCATGGCGATCCCACCAGGTAGCGGAAGACGCTCTCGAGCGATTCGTCGGAAGGAGCGACTCGGGACAGTCGGGCGCCGACCGCCGCGGCATCGGCGGGGAGCCGAACCGCCAGGGCAGGGGCGTCGACGGTGCTGACCTCGAGGCCATCGGACGTGAACGAGACGCTCTCGATCCCGACGAGCCCGACGAGCCGGGCGGCGAGCTCACGAGGCCGATCCGACGAGATCCGGACGATGCGGGGTTTGTCTGTCATCGCCGCCCGCAGGGATCCGACGGTGCCCTCCGCAGCGAGGCGCCCATCGACCATCGCCACGAGCTGCTCGGCCATGCGCTCGACCTCTGCGAGTACGTGGGACGACACGAGCACCGTCTTGCCGGCCCGGCCGAGCTCGACGAAGACATCGATGAGGTGGGCGCGCTGGACGGGATCGGCGCCATTCAATGGCTCGTCCAAGATGATCACTTCGGGATCGGAGACCAGCGCTCCGGCGACCTTCGCCCGCTGTCGCATGCCTTTGGAGAACTCTCCGAGAAGCCGGTCGGCATCGCCGGTCAGCCCGACCTGCTCGAGCACGTCGTCGGTCGCCGAGCGGTTGGTCAGCCCTGCGAGCGAGGCGTTCAGCTCGACGAACTCGCGACAGGTCAACGTCGGGTAGATGGCCTCGTCCTCGGGCACCAGGCTCACTTTCGAATACACGCCGGGGTCCCGCCGCGGGTCGACACCCAGCACGCGTACGGTGCCCTGCGAAGGAACCTGAAGCCCGGTGATCAACCGCAGCAGGGTGGTCTTACCGGCGCCGTTGGGCCCGAGGATGCCGGTCACCCCCGGGTCGAAACCGACCGTGACTTCGGACACCGCAACCTTCTGCCCGAACCACTTGCTGAGCTCGACCACCTCGACCGGTCTGGTCATGCGAGCTTCCGATAGCGCCGGAGCATCCAGAGGCCCCCGCCGACTCCCACGACGACGACTACCGCGACAGAGACCCACGGGCCGAACCCGGCGGCCTCCGGGGCGTAGACGCCACCGACGTCGCTGTCGAAGAGCCAGTCCCGGATGAAACGAGGATGGTCGTCGAGAGCGAGCAGCGAGAACCACCGGGCACCTGGGAACGATGCTTGCGCGACGACTTCAGCGAGGTTGCGGCCGGCGATGATCGTGCCCAGGAAGGCTGCGGCGGCGAATCCCGTCCGATCGATGTACGAGGTGATGACTGCAAGGACGCCACCGTGCACGGCGATGAACGCCAGCGAGACGGCGACGATCTTCCAGAGGATGTCCAGGTTCGATCCGAGATATGACAGGAAACCGTCGGAGCTGAGGCTGGCGAGGCCGAGATGGAGTGCGATCTGAGGCACGAGGTAGATGAGTGACGTGACCGAGACGTAGGCGGCCAGCTTGGCGGCCAGATAGTCGCCGACGGTCATGGGTCGCGAGAAATAGACCGACAGCACACCCTGTGAACGGTCCGGGCCGATCAGCTCCGGGCCGGTCACGGCGATGAACAAGAGCGCCAGGCGTGAGAAGAGATCGAACAGCTCGGCGTACTGCGGCAGCCCCTCGCTGATCGCTGCGCTGATCGATCCGGCGGCGAAGTGCAGTCCCACCACGATCCCGGCCATGAGCAGCGCGAGCGCCAACAGCGACCACGGCAGCACCTTGCGCCGCGTCTTTCGTCGCAGGCCGAGGATCCTGCGCACACCGTCGGCGACGATCGCCCGGCGTGTGGTTCCGCGTCCACCGAGCGGTCCGTCGTAGCTGCGATAGCCGCGGTCGTAGATGACGGCGTCAGACATCAGCCCTCCCGAGGAACTCGTCTTCGAGGGTCAGGGCCCGCCGTTCGAGCCTCATGATGCCGACTCGCGATGACGCAGCCGCATCTCTGATCGCATCGAAGATGTCATCGGTGTCCGCTCTCACGGAGACCGTCTGGTGGTCGCCGACCCACTCGACGCCGGCGGTGGTGAGAGCGGTAGTGAACCGATCGACCGGGCCGAGAATCTCGACCGACACCGTCGACGTCCGGTGGGCGCCGGCGACCGGTCCCGATCGCACGAGCCGTCCCGCATCGAGCATGACGACGAAGTCACAGGTCGATTCGATGTCACTGAGCACATGCGAAGAGACGATGACATTGATCCCGAACGAGCCGAGGCGGCGGATGAGCTCGAGCATCTGGACCCGGCCATCCGGATCCAACCCGGAAGCCGGCTCGTCCAGGAGAATGAGCTTGGGGCCGTGCACGATCGCCTGGGCGAGCTTGACCCGCTGGGCCATGCCGGTCGAGAAGTCGCCCAGGAAGCGGAAGCGCTCCTCTTCCAGGCCGACCAGGAAGAGCGTCTCGGAGGCCCGCCTGCGGGCATCGCCTGCCGGCAGGCCCGCCAACTGCGCCGTGTACGCCACGAAGTCCGCAGCCGTCTGGTCCTTCGGCAGCGAGGCACCCTCGGGCATGTACCCGACCTGTGCTCGCACCGAGAGCGGATCGGCAATGGCGTCGTGCCCGAGAACGGAGACCGAGCCCGCGCTCGGGTGGAGGAGCCCCAACAGGATCCGGAGCATCGTCGTCTTACCGGCACCGTTGGCACCAACCAGCCCGGTGACACCTGCCGGAACAACCACGTCGAGCCCGTCGAGGGCGATGTGGTTTCCGTAGTCGTGGGTGAGCCCGCTGAGGGTGACGATCGCGTCCATCGGACGCCATCCTGGTCCCCGGCCACCCCGAGGGCAATGGGTGACGTCCCGGGCGTGCCCCCGAGACGTCAGGGACGGTCTGCGGGCGGGTCGTCCTGCAGCGGACGGCCACCGTCACCGGTTGGCGCTTCGGTGCCGGTCGTCGTCGTCCGGTCCGAAGGCGGCGCCACCGAGTCGACCTGCTCCTCGGCGCGGCTGGTCGTCGTGATCGGGGGAGGAACGTCCGTCCGCCGCTGTCGACCCGGATCCTGTGGGGATCCGTCGCGGGAGGTGGTGGACGGGGTGACCCGGTCGGGCACCGCGACATCGGCCGCGCGACGGTCGGTCGACCAGGAGTCGACGATTCGATCGAGCTCGCGCTCCAACACCGGGTCATCGGCCTCTTCGAGCGCGTCTCGCGCCACGGCGACCCTCGCTTCGACGACCGCGGCCTCGCTGCCGCGACGAACGAGTTCACCCACCTCCCCGACACGGTGCTCTGCGACGACGTCACGATCGATGAGCGCAACGATGGGCTCGAACGCCCGCTTGAACGGATAGAGGAGATCACCGGGTACCGCCCGGTCACCGGCCACCGCACTCACCGGTCCGGCGAGCAGCATCGCCACGACCACGCCGAGCGTCCACCGGCGACCCCGGGAGGGTCTCGGCATCGGATGGCGACGAAGCGCGGCGTCGATGGCATCGAGATGACTCGAGCGAATGGCCGGATCGACCTCCATGCGGAGCCTCGACAGCTGGGCCAGTGGGTCGTGGTCGATCACATCGCTCCCTTCTCGGCCACGGACTCGCGGAGTTTCCGCTCTGCCCGGCGAACGACCGCATAGACCGCAGCCCGGTTGAGACCCACGACTGACGCGACTTCGGCTCCGCTCATCCCGACCACATGACGCATCAGCACCATCGAACGCTGCCGATCCGACAGATCATCCAGTGCCGCCAGCAGTCGTGGATCTACGTCGACGGCAGGCTCGACGGGGACATGGCGCTCCGGAATGCGATCGGTGACGAGCTCTCGCGTCGAGGCCCGCCGCAGCAGGTCGAGGCACCGAAATCGGACCGACCGGAACAGCCAGACCCTGAGGGCCTCGCCGCGGCCCCGGAAGCCGGGAGCGGCCGCAACCAGTTCGAGAAAGGCCTGCTGAACGACATCCTCGGCCGAAGCCCGATTTCGCAGGAGGCCATGGGCGAACGAGAGGAGGTCGGCGGCCGTGTGGTCGTAGACGGCCCGGTACGCATCGTTCGAGCCGCGCCTGATGCCGTCGACCCACCCGTCGAGCGGATGGGAAGACGGCGAATCAGAGCGGGACGCTCCAACCGTGTCATGGTCGGAGCCGGTGAACGACGTGACGACCTCCCCGTCAGATGATGCCCAGCCGGTGGAGCAGCCGGAACAGCTTCTCCCACTCTCCGGCGTCGATCAAGCGCTGGATAAGGTGCCGCAGGTTCACGTGCGGATGGCGATCGTCGACGCACCTGCGGTCGTTCACGACGTCGACACACCGGTTGCGATCGACGGGCCGGTCGACGCTCGAGGCCGATGGGCGATCGGTCGGGCGCTCCACCTCGGGCTCCACTGCTCGGTCGGTGTCGCCGCCGGCGCGGACCTCCACCTGCCTCACGGGCCGATCAGTCGCCATGGGGCGGTCATCGGCGAATGCGGGCAGGGCTCCCATCACCATCATCGAGGCCGCCAGAACCACGGCAGTTCCTCTTCGCATGTGCATCCCTTTCGTCGCGTGCCCTAACAGACGAGCCAGGCGAGCAAGATTCGACGCGAATCGCGAGAAAGCCTTCGGCGACTAGCTTCGGTGAACATGCGAAGGGCGATCGTCGTGCTGGGATTGGCGGTGATCGGGTTCTCGATCTACGGCACCGCCGTGGACA
>JAHEDH010000034.1 GCA_024641285.1 bacterium
ATCGATGCGGGCGATCGTGCAGCGGGTGTATGGCTCCGCCCAGACCCTCCAGTTGACCGAAGTCGAGAAGCCGACGATCGCCGCCGACGAGGTCCTCGTCGAAGTGCATGCAGCGGGCGTAGACCGAGGCGTCTGGCACCTGATGATGGGAATGCCTTATCTGATTCGAGGCATGGGTTACGGCTTCACCAAGCCAAAGACGCCGATCCCGGGATTCGACGTCTCCGGTCGCGTCGTCGCCATCGGAAGTGATGTCACGCGATTCACCATCGGAGACGACGTCTTCGGCATCGCCACGGGAGGCTTCGCCGAGTACGCGGCTGCCAAGGAATTCAAGCTGGTGCACAAGCCGACGAATCTCTCCCACGCCGAGGCGGGAGTGGCGGCCATCTCGGGCATCACCGCCCTCCAGGGTCTGGTCGATGTCGCCGGGCTCGAGCCGGGTCAGCAGGTGCTGGTGATCGGGGCGTCCGGCGGGGTCGGCACCTACGCCGTGCAGATTGCCAAGTCCCTCGGCGCCGATGTGACGGGTGTCGCCAGCGGCGGCAAGCTCGACATGGTCCGCTCGCTCGGGGCCGACCACGTCATCGACTACAACACCACCGACTATCTCGACGGGAGCAGCGAGTACGACGTGATCCTCGACATCGGGGGTCTCAACCCGCTTCGCCGTCTCCGCAGCGCGCTCGCCCCGAACGGGACCCTCGTCATCGTCGGGGGAGAAGGCGGAGGCAGGTTCACCGGAGGCATCGGTCGCCAGCTCCGAGCAGTGCTCATGTCGCCGTTCGTCAGCCAGCGACTCACGATGTTCCTGAGCACCGAGAGCCACTCCAACATCGAACGACTCGCCCAGTTCATGGCCGACGGCGACGTGACGCCTGCCGTCGGCCGTCGGTACCGGCTCGATGAGGCGCCGGGCGCGATCTCGGACCTGGAGGCCGGCAAGGCAACCGGCAAGTCCGTGATCGTGGTGCGCGGGGAGGAGGCCGGCGATGGCGAATGAGTCGAGTGTTCGCTACCCGACACGGGTCATCGCCTGGGTGCTCGGATCGAGCCTGATCTGGGCGGCGGTGGTGGTGTCGACCGGCGACACCGGCTGGCCGCTCGTCGTCTGGGCGCTGACGACGTTCGCCCCGCTTGCCGAACGGCATCGGCGTGAGCGGCAGACGCAACTGGACGCTGACGGGCCTGATCGCTGAGCTGCGGCGTCGAGGCGCGCCGAATCAACCGACCGAGCGCTCGAGCCCGTCCAGGATGAGGTCCAGGATGAACTCGAAGTCGCCACCCTCGTCGTCGTGCACGTGGTAGTCGACGTGCTCGACGACGTAGGGGAAGTCGTCTCGGTCCAGCGTGTCGAGGAACCCGGCCGCATCGTCCCCGATGGTGTCGGAACTGATCGAGTAGCTCAGTTGCTGGAGCGTGAATCCGACGATGTGCATCGTCACTGCGTGGAATCCGAAGTGTGCGAGGCGCGCGTCGAACCCGCCCTCCCTGAACGCAGCGAGGAGATCCTCCATCCGGAGGAGGCGGTTGGGGCCGGGCACCATCTCGGACCACAGTTGGGTCGCCCAGGTGTGGGTGAGGAGGACGTCGTGGGCGGACAGTGACATCGCCCGCACCGCATCCTTCCATGGACGCTCCGCATCGCGTCGCTCCATCTCCCCGGCGATCCAGTCGACCATGCCTGCCAGAAGGTCGTGCTTGTTGGCCACGTGGTTGTAGAGCGACATCACCTCGAACCCGAGCGAGGCCGCCAGCTTGCGCATCGTCAGGCCATCGACGCCGTTCTGGTCGGCGAGCGCCATCCCGGCTTCGAGGATCCGGTCACGGGACAGCGGGATGCGGATGTCGGTCAACGGTCGATCCCCTCTTGACGTACGTACATCGTACATGTAACGTACGCTGTACCTATGACGTACAGCGTACGTCAAGTCACGGGCGCAGACCAGCCGCAGTGGGTCGACCACTGGAGAGAGACGAGGACACAGAGATGACATCGCACACCGCCGACGCCACCGGGTCTCGGCAGGCAGAATCACACACCATGCAAGCCGTCACCAGGAGTCGCTACGGGGGAGCCGAGGTGCTCGAGGTCCGTGAAGTCGATCGGCCCACACCGGAAGAGGGACAGGTGCTGATCGAAGTGCGGGCGGCGTCGCTCAACGCGCTCGACTGGCACCTCCTCACCGGGACGCCCTATTTCCTCCGGCTCATCAACGGGCTGCGAGCGCCGAAACGAACCGGGATCGGCGTCGACTTCGCCGGGATCGTCGAGGCGGTCGGATCGGACGTCGAGGGCGTTCGACCTGGCGATGCCGTGTATGGCGCCGGGAACGGGACGTGTGCCGAGTATGTGGTGGCGAAGGCCGAGTACGTCCTGCCGATGCCAGACGGTGTCGGTTTCGAACAGGCCGCCACGTTCAATGTCGCTGCCATCACCGCACTGCAGGGGCTTCGTGACGTCGGCGACCTGAAGGTGGGCCAGCGGGTGCTGATCAACGGCGCCGCCGGAGGCGTCGGGACATATGCGGTCCAGATCGCCAAGACGCTCGGCGCCCACGTGACCGCGGTGTGCAGCGGCCGCAACGTCGACATGGTCGAGGCCCTCGGTGCCGACGAGGTGATCGACTACACGAGGACCGACGTCAGCAGCCTCGGGCTCCGTTTCGATGTGATCTTCGACAACGCCGGCAGCCAGCGACCGTCGAAACTCAGCCGCATGCTCGAGGCAGGTGGGATCGCCGTGATCATCACCGGGCCGAAGAAGGGCAAGGTCATCGGACCGGTCAGCCACATCGTCCGTTCGAAGCTCCGCTTCATGTTCGGCAGCAAGCGGGGGGAGGCGATGAACGCCGAGACCCGGCGGGAAGATCTCGAGCAGATCGGACGGTGGGTCGCCGACGGCTCGATCACGCCGGTCATCCATCGGACCTATTCACTCGACGAGACCGTCGAGGCTGTCCGACTGCTCGGAAGCGGCCACTCTCCGGCGAAGCTGGTGATCAAGCCGTAGCGAGGAGAGCAGGTCCTGTCGGCATGGGTGAGCTCGGTTTCTATCATCCACCACATACGTGTCTCAGGTTCTCAGAACAACCGCTCGACGCCACACTCTGGCTTCCGAACGATGAGCGCCGCTCGACCCGTTGGAGATGTGCCCCTTCGCCGGGTAGCCGTTCCTTCGGAACACGGCGGCTGGAGCCTCACACTCGAACCGGTATTGCTCGGCCTGATCGTGGCACCGAGCAGCGCCGGCCTTGCGCTCGCCGGAGCCGCACTCTCGGCGTTCCTCTTGCGCACACCGGCCAAGCTGGTGCTCGTCGACAGATGGCGCGGGCGGAGGCTGCTCCGCACAGAACTGGCTGCTCGAGTTGGTGCGATCTATGCCCTACTCCTGGCATTCCTTCTGGCTGTCGCAGCGCTCACCGGCAGCCCATCCCTGTGGCAGCCGTTGTTGATCGCGCTGCCGTTGTTCACGGCCGCAATCTTCTACGACGTTCGATCCAAGAGCAGGCGCCTCGTGCCTGAGATCGTGGGCACGGTGGGGATCGGAGCGTTCGTCGCATCGATCGTGCTGGCGGGCGGAGGCTCGAGCTCGCTTGCGTACGGCCTCTGGGCGATCGTCGCAGCGAGGGCGATCGCCGCGATCCCCCTGGTGCGATTCCTGTTGCGGCGCGCCAAGGGCCAGCCCGCGCAGGTGGCCGGATCGGACGTTGCCCAGGGCCTGGCAGTGCTCGTCGCCCTGGTCGCGGTGGCCGTCACCGATGCGCCGCCCGCCGCGGCATTCGCGATCGCAGGGCTCGCAGTGTTCGGAGTGGTGAGCGCCAGGATGGCCGTCCCCAGGGTGGCCGTGATCGGTGCCCAGCAGGTCGTGTTGGGGCTCACGGTCGTGCTCATCGCCGGGCTCTCGGCGATCGCGCCATAGGCCGTGGGTGCCGCAAATGCCTCCACGATGGACCGAGGCTCCGCGGTATGGTCAACGCATGACACGCTCGCTTCTCGCCGACGCCTTCGACCACCACGTCTGGGCGACCCTTCGGCCGACCTCATGAGCGAGAATGCACCTGTGGACAAACCGCCCCTCTCGCGAAGTAGTCGTCTGATCCTCGGATTCCATGTGATGCTCGCCGTGGTGTTCGCGGTGGTCGGGGTCATCGACACGAGCAGCGGGGACGGCTGGTCGGATCTCGCTCGGTTCGTCACTCTGCTGCTGGCCGGCGTGTATCTGCTCGCCGTGGGCACCGTCTCGGCGATCGCTCGATACGCCACCGCAAACGGGGTCGTCAGGATCCTGCTATTGGTATTGGGCCCGCCGGCACTGATCGTCATCGCCATCTTCGCCATCCGCGGCGTCTGATTCCCTGTCGATGCCCGAATCGCACAGGAACTCGCGTCGACCACCAGATGACCGATCAGCGCGTCACCAGGTCGCTTCCACCCCGGAACGCCTGACGCCAACCGACCTTCCGAGTGGACTGCGTGATGCCGCCCAGATAGACCCGGGCGCCGATCCGTACCACCGCCGCAGTTGCGGCCACCATCAGCACCGTTGCGAGGACGAGCTCCCAGGTCTCGACGGAACCGGTTGCGACTCGGCCGGGCATCAACATCGGAGTCCAGAACGGGATCAGTGACATGATTCGAGCGACGACGTCGGCGCCCGATGAGAACGCAATGACTCCGACCATGTAGCCCAGTCCCGGCAGGATGTTGAGGGGAGTGATGACGCTGCCCGCCTCCTGCGAGTCGGCGGCGAGGGAGCCCGCAGCCGCGTAGACGCTCCCGTAGAACGCGAACCCGAGGACGAACCAGAACACCGACCATCCCCAGGCCGATGCCGCCACGTCGGGGACTTCGAGCTGATCCAGCAGCGAGGCCGTTCCCAATCCGGCGCCGGCCACAATGGTGAGCTGGACGAGTCCGAGACCTCCGAGCGCGACCATCTTGGCGGTGAGCAACTGGGTGGGTGTGATCGCCCCGAGGACCAGTTCGGCCACCCGATTGGCCTTCTCCTCGACGACGCCGTAGGCGATCCACTGTCCGTATGCGAGGATCGCAATGAACATCACGATCACGGTGATCACCGACACCAGCATCACGCCCTCGTCGTCGGGTTCGTAGTCGATCGTCTCGCCAACGATCGGGGTCTGAAGAGCCGCGAGCGCAGCATCGTCGAGACCCAGTTCTGCTGCGGTCGTGCTGAGATTGATCTGGGTCATGGTGGACACCACCGTGTCGACGATCCACCGCGGTGCCGACGGCGCCCAGAGGACGCTGTGTGCATCGACGACCAGCGCATCGATCTCACCGGACCGCAGCAGCACCATTCCCTCCTCGCGCTCGAAGCCTGCGACGCTCACCATGACCTCGCCGTAGACGTGGACGGGGATCTCGGTCTCGATCGGCTCCACCGCTGCGCGGTCCACCACTCCGACGGCGATCGCCGGCGGCCCGTCGTTGGATCCGGTGACCGCTGCCACGATCAGGCCTCCGACGACCAGCGTGACTGCCAGTGCCGTCGTGATGAGGAACGCCTTTCGTCGCGAGTACACCTCTCTCCACGCGGCCATCCGAACCAACCCGAGGCCGGTCATGACTTCGCCGCCTCCCTGAACACCTCTGACAGCGGGGGAGGCTCGTACACGAACTGCGTGATCCCCGATCCGGACAACACACCGGCGATGGCCTCGAGGCTGCTGTCGAGGCCGAGTCGCACCCGCGCCCTACCGCCGGACCGGTGGACGATCTCCGCACCCGGGAGGTCCGAAACCCAGGATGTGCTCCCGCCGGTCGTCTCGACGTACCGGGTGTCCGATGCCGCTCGTAGCTCGTCGACGGCCCCCTCGAGAACCACTCGACCGCGATGCATGATCACGACTTCCTGACAGAGGTCCTCGACGACGTCGAGCTGGTGGCTGGAGAACAGGATGGCCGTGCCCTTCTCGGCCAGATCGGCCAGCACTCCCGCCATGAACTCGCTGGCGATGGGGTCCAGACCGGCGAACGGCTCGTCGAGGATGACCAGCTCGGGCTCGTGGATCAACGCGGCGATCAGCTGCACTCGCTGCTGGTTCCCGTGCGACAGCTCGTTGACCTTCGACGAGGCCCGATCCGAGAGCGAGAACTCTGCCAGCCACCGATCGGCGGTACGCTCGGCCTCCGATTCGTTCATCCCATGCAGCCGGGCGAGATACACCAGCTGCCAGCGAACTCCGAGCTTGGGGTAGAGACCGCGTTCCTCCGGCATGTACCCGAAGCGTCGACGGGTGGCCTGGTCGATCGGTGATCCATTCCAGGAGATCACGCCGGCATCGGGACGGATGAGCCCGAAGACGCCGCGCATCAGCGTCGTCTTGCCGGCCCCGTTCGGTCCGAGGAGACCGAGCATCTGGCCACTCTTCACCTCGAGGCTGCAACCATCGAGGGCCTTCACGGTGCCGAATGACTTCTCGAGACGATCGACGCTGAGCACATCACCTCCCGAACACGACACAGCCGGTGGCGGGCCGGCATCTGCATCGATCGTGCGAATGCCGGGACGTCCGGCCAAGTGCCGAACGTCACGTTTCGGCCCGGCACCGGCGCCGTCATGGCCGTTTCCGGCCGGGACCAAGGCCCCTTCAAGGGTGACGCAGCCCGTCATATGGTCGGAGGGAGGTGACACCGCTTCATCCACAACTCGAACACGCCATGGGAGCATCGTCCGACGACGCCCACGGAACGGTCAAGACGGTGCGAGGGAGTGTCATCGACGTCACCTTCGGGGATCGACTGCCGGAGATCCGGGACATGGTGTGGCTCGGCGACGGCATCGCAGCGGAGGTCTCCTCCCATGTCGACGCGACCACCGTGCGCTGCCTCGCCATGGCCCGCACCCAGGGTCTGAGCCGGGGTGACCCTGCCGTCTCGCCCTGCCGCCCCCTGTCGGTCCCCGTCGGTGACGGGCTGCTCGGCAGGGTCGTCGACGTCTTCGGCAATCCGATCGATGGAAAGGGCGAGATCCGATGGGACGAGATCCGCTCGATCTACCAGCCGCAGGTCCCACTCCGGCGCCGGTCGACCAGCTCGGAGATCTTCGAGACCGGGATCAAGGCGATCGACGTGCTCACGCCGCTCGAGCGGGGAGGCAAGGCCGGCCTGTTCGGAGGCGCCGGGGTCGGCAAGACCGTCCTGATCATGGAGATGATCCACAACATGGTTGGGCGCGGCGAGGGGGTGAGCCTCTTCTGCGGGATCGGCGAACGCTCCCGCGAAGCCGAGGAGTTGTATCGCGAGCTCACCGAGACCGACGTGCTCGGCGAGGTCGTCCTGGTGTTCGGGCAGATGAAGGAAGAGCCCGGTGCCCGGCTGCGGGTCGGCCACACGGCCCTCACGATCGCCGAGTTCTTCCGGGACGTCCGACGCCAGGACGTGCTCCTCCTGATCGACAACATCTTCCGCTTCGTCCAGGCCGGCGCCGAGGTGTCCGGGCTCATGGGCCGGATCCCGTCGCAGCTGGGGTACCAGCCGAACCTCTCCACCGAGCTCTCCGAGCTGGAAGAGCGGATCTGCAGCACGCCCGACGGCGCCATCAGCTCGATCCAGGCCGTCTACGTGCCGGCCGACGACTTCACCGATCCGGCGGCGGTTCACATCTTCGGCCACCTCTCGGCGTCGGTCGTCCTGTCACGAGACCGGGCGAGCGAGGGCCTGTACCCGGCGGTCGATCCGCTCCGGTCGGAGTCGAAGATGCTCGTCCCACAGATCGTCGGTCATCACCACTACGAGATCGCCCGCACGGTTCGGCGGACCCTCGCAGCGTACGAGGACCTCAAGGACGTCATCGCCATGCTCGGGATGGACGAGCTGTCTGAGGAGGATCAGAGGATCGTCGGCCGTGCCCGCAGGCTCGAGCGGTTCCTCACCCAACCACTGTTCGTCACGGAGCGATTCACCGGCATCGAAGGGAGAAGTGTCGGTCTCGCCGATGCGCTCGGCGGTTGTGAGCGGATCCTGGCCGACGAACTGGCCGAAGCCCACGAGAGCGACCTCTTCATGATCGGATCGATCGACGAGGCCTTCCGGAGGATCGAGGAGCGTCAGGAGGTGGGCTCGTGAGGCTCGTCGTGGCGCTTCCCCATCGGATCGAGATCGACCAACCCGTCGACAAGGTGGGCGCCGAGGGCATCCACGGCTCCTTCACGATGCTTCCACTCCACCTCGACCACGTCGTGCTACTGGCTCCTGGGATCCTCACCTTCGTGCCGCATGGTGAATCCGACGAGCGTTACGTCGCGATCAAAGGAGGAGTCCTGACCAAGGTCGGTGACGACGTTCGCGTGGCAACCGTCGCCGCCGTGCAGGGCGAGCGGCTCGAGGAGCTCGAGCGGACCGTCGTCAGGTCGTTCCGGCGCCTCGACGAACGCGAGCGCGACGCCAGGGCGGCGATGGCGCGAATCGAGAGTCGCGTGCTCCACGAGCTGTTCGAGTTCGAGGAGGAGACGTGACCGGTCGCGACGACGATCGCCGCCAATTCGGGCGGACGGTGGGCCGGAAGGCGGACCGCCGGCTCGCTGCGAGACGCCGGGGCGATGACGTGTTGTTCTGGTTGGGGATGCTCGGTCTGATCGGCTGGTCCGTCGCGATTCCGACTGTCGCCGGCGTCGCGCTCGGTCTCTGGCTCGATCGCGTGGCGCCCGCTCCGTTCTCGTGGGTGCTCACGATGCTCGTGGTCGGGCTCGCCCTCGGTCTGCTCAACGCCTGGATCTGGGTCCGCCGGGAGTCCGCCGACGAGTCCGATTCGCCGGAGGCGGAGGAGGAGCCGGGATCATGATCGCCGACGTGGTGCTCGGAGCCCTCGTGGGGCTGATCTGTGGAGTGGTCTTCTTCGGCGGGCTGCGCTGGACCGTCGCACGGCTCGACACCACCCGACGCCCGGTGGCCCTGGTCGTCTCGAGCCTCGTGCTGCGGGTGATGCTGGTGGCAGGTGCGCTCGTGGTGATCTCTGATGGGCGGCTCGCCAGGGTCCTCGCCGGGCTCGCCGGCCTCCTCGTCATCCGAACGGCCATGGTCGCGGTCGCCCGGCGTGAGCTTTCAGAGATGGAGGTGACGTCGTGGACGTGACCCAGCTCAGCCCGGATGAGGTCGTCTATTGGGAGTGGGGCTTCTTCCAGGTCAACGCGACGATCCTCTTCACATGGGCCGTGATGGCCTTGATGATCGGAGTCGTCTGGCTCGTCACGCGCCACCTCACCAGTTCCTCGGATGTGCCGAGAGGACAGAATGCTCTGGAGGTCGTGATCGACTACATCAATGGCCAGATCCGTGAGATCAGTGGCGGGGACCGACCCGAGCCCTATCTCCCGTACATCGGCACGTTGTTCCTCTTCATCGCCACGGCGAACCTCCTCACCATCCTTCCGGGCTACGTCCCCCCGACCGCGTCGCTCTCCACGACGGCCGCCCTGGCGATCGTCGTGTTCCTGGCCGTGCCGGTGTTCGGGGTGGCCCGACAGGGGTTGCGGGCATATCTGCACCACTACATCGAGCCCAATCCCGTCATGCTGCCGTTCAACGTGATCGGGGATCTGTCCAGGACGCTGGCACTGGCCGTGCGCCTGTTCGGGAACATCATGAGCGGCACCAAGATCGTCGCCGTCCTCGTCGGCATCATCCCACTGGTCTTTCCGATCGTCTTTCGCGCACTGGGCCTGCTCACCGGCCTGATCCAGGCCTACATCTTCGCCGTGCTCGCCATGGTCTACATCGTCTCGGCGATCTCCGTCTCGAAGGACGATCGACACCAAGAACAAGACGCCATGCAATCTCCGGAAAGGAACAGCTCGTGGACGCCCAAACAGTGATCGGACTCGTGTCGGTGATCACCGCCGGCCTCACCATCGCCATCGGCTCGATCGGGCCGGCCTTCGGCGAAGCTCGGGCGCTCGACCGGGCCCTCGCCTCGATCGCCCAGCAACCGGATGAGGCCGGCCGTATCACCCGGACGGTCTTCGTCGGGCTCGCCTTCATCGAGTCGACGGCCATCTACTGCTTCGTGATCTCGATCATCTTGATCTTCGCGAACCCGTTCTGGAACCACGTCATCGGGGGGTGAGTCGACCATGACCGTTCTCTCGGAGAGCCGCAGATGCTGATCGATTGGTTCACCGTCGTTGCTCAGCTGGTCAACTTCGCCATCTTGTTGGTCGCGCTCAAGTTCTTGCTCTACGACCGGATCCTCGAAGCGATGGACCAACGCCGGATGCGATTCGTCGAACGCGAGGCCGAGGCCGAGCGGCTCCTGGGTGAGGCGGCCGACGAGGCTGAGCGGATCAGGGCCGATCGCAAGGACCTCGAGGCGAACTGGGAAGAGATGATCTCCGAAGCCCGGCGCGAGGCGGCGGAGCGGAGGCGCGAGCTGCTCGAGGAGGCCCGTGCCCAGGTGGAGGTGCGGGAGCGGCAGTGGCTGGTGTCGCTCCATGACAGCCAGGAGCGGCTGCTCGATCAACTTCAGCAGGCCACGGGGGAGCGGGCGGTCGCGATCACGCGCAGCGCGGTACAGGGCCTGGCGGGCGCCGACTTCGAGCAGATGATGGTCGAGGTCTTTCTCGATCGCCTGACCGAGCTCGAGGCCTCCGGGGAAAGCGAGGTCCTGGCTGCGCTGCGATCCGACCCCGAGGATCCGGTAGCCGTTCGGACGTCGTTCGCGCCGTCCGATTCCCAACGTGGGGCCGTCCGCGACACATTGCACGTCGTTCTCGGAGACCCGTCCAGAGAGGTGGAATGGGTGCGGGATCCCGAGTTGATCGCCGGCGTCGTGCTGGTGGTCGGCGCCCGCTCGGTGGGATGGACGATCGACACGTATCTGGCGGCGGTTCGGGCCGGGTTTGCCGAGATCCTCCGGCATCAGGCGGAGGAGGCGAGGGACGACCTCGGATCCAGCGAACGAGAGGAGCGTGTCGCGCGTCCCGGGATGGGGGTGACGTGACCACAGCAGACCCGGTCGTGGAGTTCGAGCAGTGGCATGCCGCGCTGTCGGACCGGCTGGCTCGCCTGGATTCCGGTGCCGGGCCTCATCGGTACGAACCGGTTCTGGAGGAGATCGGCCGGGTATTGCGGGTCGACGGCGGAATCGCCGAGGTCGCGGGGCTCCCCGGTGTGCAGTCGGAGGAGCTCGTCCAATTTGCGCGTGGCCGGCTGGGGATGGCCTACGACCTGTCCGCGGATCGGGTCGGAGTCATCCTGTTGGACGAGATGGTCGGGACGAGTGCCGGCGACCCGGTCCGACGAACCGGTGTGGTCATGAGTGCCCCGGTCGGGCCGGCCATCCTCGGGCGCGTGATCGATCCGACGGGTCGGCCTCTGGACGACGGTGGACCGGTGCCTTCCAGGGAGTCGTGGCCGATCGAGCGGCCCGCCACCGACATCATGCGGCGCGCTCCCGTCGACACCCCGCTCCAGACGGGGATCAAGGCGATCGATGCGCTGGTCCCGATCGGACGCGGTCAACGCGAGCTGATCCTGGGTGACCGCCAGACCGGCAAGACCGCCATCGCGGTCGACACGATCATCAACCAGCACGATCAGGGTGTGATCTGCATCTACTGCGCTATCGGACAGCGGAGCTCGGCGGTCGCCCAGACGGTTGCCGATCTTCGAGAGGCAGGCGCCATGACGTACACCGCAGTCGTCGTGGCGTCCGGTGACGATCCACCTGGTCGCCAGTTCATCGCTCCGTACGCCGCGACGTCGATGGCGGAGTTCTTCATGGAACGGGGCGACGACGTGTTGATCGTCTACGACGACCTCACACGCCATGCCCGGGCGTACCGGGAGCTCTCGCTGCTGCTGAGGCGCCCGCCCGGCCGGGAGGCCTATCCGGGGGACATCTTCTACATCCACTCGCGGCTACTCGAACGACACACCAGAGTGGTGGGGGCGGGCTCGATGACGGCGATGCCGATCGTCGAGACACAGGCGCAGAACATCTCGGCCTACATCCCCACGAACCTCATCTCGATCACCGACGGCCAGATCTACCTGTCACCCAAGCTCTTCCAGCATGGCGTGCTGCCGGCGATCGACATCGGCAGGTCGGTGTCGCGGGTCGGCGGGCAGGCTCAGATGCCGGCCTATCGGGCCGTCACCGGTGACCTGCGACTGTCGTACAGCCAGTTCGAGGAGCTCGAGCGGTTCAGTCGGTACGGGGCCCGGCTCGAGCGCGAGAAGGAACGGGCGCTCGAACGAGGGCGGAGAGTACGCGAGGTGTTGAAGCAGGCGAGATACGAGCCGATGACGTTGCGGGAGCAGATCGCCACGCTGGTGGCCGTCACCGACGGCGTGTTCGATCAGGTTCCGATCGGTGACGTCGAGCGCATCTCGCGCCGCCTCGCCCGCGAGTTGGTGAGCCGCTACCCCGAGCCGTTCGACGCCGTGTCGGCAGGGCATCGGCTGACGCCCGATCAGCTGTCGGAGCTGCGGGAGGCGGCCCACCGCATCGTCGCCTCGCCGGGGTGGTGACACGATGGCGACGATCGAGGGGTTGAGTCGAAGGCTGCGGGTCGGCGAGGAGTTGCACTCGATGGTGGGGACGATGAAGGGACTGGCCGCCGTGGCGATCCACGACTACGAGCATGCCGTGCGGGCGCTGCGTGAGTACACGACCACCGTCGAGCAGGGACTGCAGATCCTTCTCTCGCTTCGGTCGGATCCGTTGCCTCCGGCACAGGTCGATACCGGCCGGACGGCCCTGATCGTCATCGGAACCGATCAGGGCCTGTGCGGACCGATCAACCGCGAGATCGCCGGCGCCGCGGTCGAATGGTGCGCCGGGCACGATCTCGGGCCGGACCGGCGCCTGATCGTCTCGCTCGGTCTCCGAGCAGCCCGCGAGCTGGAGTTGGCCGGTCTCGGTCCCGATCAGACCATCGAGTTGCCGGGATCGGTCGATGCCATCTCTCGGGTGGTCGACGATCTCATCGTTCGGATCGATCGTTGGCGGTCCGATCTCGACGTGTCGCGTGTGGTCGTGGCGTTTCAGCACCCGCTCCAGCGCACGCAGCGGACCACGCGCATGTTCCAGGTGGCGCCTCCCGACGTCAGGCGCCTGCATGCCATCGCAGATCGTCGATGGCCGACCCGGATGCTTCCGGGTACGCCTCATGCCCCGGAGCAACTGACGGCGGGCCTGCTGCGCCAGGATCTCTTCATCGCCCTGTACCGGGCGATCGCCGAGGCGAAGACCGCCGAGCACGGCGCCAGGCTGTCGGCCATGCAGGCCGCCGAGCAGAACATCGAGGAGCGTCTGACGGCACTGCGCACCGAATACCACCAGCTCCGACAGGCTCTGATCACCGAGGAGCTGCTCGACGTGGTTTCCGGCTTCGAAGCTCTCCGCGGCACCGATTCGACCGACGGCCGGTCTTCGAGCTGAGCCCGTTCGAATCGAGGGGTTGACAATTCGTACTTAGTATGGGTACAGTCCTCGTACTAAGTACGAACGTTGTTCAGAAACGAGAGGAACCTCCATGACGACGCAAACGATCGAAACGACGCGATTCGCCCAGGCGGGCCACGTCGCCCCGACACCCCGCCTGGCGGCGCGTTGGACAGGAGTCGGATACCTGGCGCTGTTCGCGCTGGCCATCTTCGCCAACTTCTTCGTCCGCGAGGGGCTCGTCGTCACCGGCGATGCCGCCGCCACGTTTGCCAACATCGCCGAGTCCGAGACGCTCTTCCGCTTCGGTCTCCTGGCATTCCTGGTCGTCTTCATCCTCGACGTCGCCATCGCCTGGGGCCTGCACCTCGTCTTCCAATCTGTGTCGCGGCAGGTGTCGCAGGTGGCGGCCTGGTTCCGACTCGTCTACACCGTCTTCCTCGGCGTCGCTGTGATCTTCTTCTTCACGGCGTTGGAGCTGGTGGGTGACGCCGGCCATCTGTCGGCATTCGCCCAGGGCCAGCTGGAAGCGCAGGTCACGCTGGCGGTCAACGCCTTCAACTACACATGGCTCATCGGCCTGGTCGCCTTCGGCTTCCACCTGGCAGTGATCTCGTATCTCATGTTCCGCTCAGGTGTCGTGTCGCGGATCCTCGCGACACTCATCGCCGTTGCCGGGGCCGCCTACGTGGCCGACACGACCGCCCACACCCTGTTGGCCAACTATGCCGACTACGCCGACGCCTTCCTGGCGATGGTCGCAATCCCATCGGTGATCGCCGAGCTCTGGTTCGCCATCTGGCTGCTTCGGGGCGGCCTCGCCGGCCGCTCGAAGGGCTGATACCACGCTGCGTGGGACGTACGTCGTCTCCGAAGGGGGCCTTCGGCCGGAGACGGCGACGTCCCGCACAGGCGATCATGGGTCCATGATCGAATCACACGACTATGTGCTGCACATCGAAGGTACCGGGCCCAAGACAGGGATCATCTCGGCCGACGAGGACGGCCTGCCCGCCCTCCACGTGGCGTCGCCCCCCGAGTTCGGCGGCCCCGAGGCGGTCTGGAGTCCCGAGCACCTGTTCGTGGCGGCGGTTTCCAGCTGTCTGATGACGACGTTCCGCACGATCGCCGACCTCTCGAAGCTGGATGTCGTTTCCTATTCGGACGACCCGGTCGGCCACCTGATCCGCGACGAGAACGGTCTCTACCGGATCGAGTCGGTGACCCTCCGTCCGCAGGTCTCGATCACCGATCCCGAGAAGACCGACAGAGCGCTGCGTCTGATCGAGAAAGCCGAGCGGGCCTGTCTGGTCAGCCGTTCGGTCAGTGCCGAGATCCATCTCGATCCCACCGTCCACGTCGTCGAACAGGCCTGACGGCCCGGTAGGAAGCTCGGCGTCAGGCCCGACGTCGGCGAGGCGCTTGAGGTGAACGGTCGACTGCTCGCCGTGTGCGGGCCGAGACGCTCGAGGTTGTCTTCGAACCCTCGGAGCCCCGACAGTCAGCCATGGTCGATCCGATGGTTCCTGCGCCGCAGCATGAGCTTGCGGAGCTCCTCGACCCACAAGACCGTCGAGGACAGCGCGAAGGTGACAGCCCAGGCCCCGAGGGACATCGGGGCGGTGTCGAAGGCGTCGTTGAGGAACGGCGCGTGTACCACCAGCACCTGCAGTGCCAGCGTCAGGATCGCGGCACCGGTCAGCCAGCGGTTGCGGACCTGGCCGAAGGCGCTCGACGAATACGACCGGGAGTTGTAGGCGTTGAAGATCTGCGCCAGGACCACGGTCGTGAAAGCGTGGGTCCGGGCGCTCGTGAGGTCCCCGGAGCCCCCGAGCAGTCCGCCGGTGAGCTGTAGATCGAACGCGACCAGGGCCGAGAGGGCGACGGTCAGCCCGGTCAGGCCGACCACCCGACCCATCTTGGCGTCGATCATCCGGTCGGTCAGCCGTCTCGGCCGGTCGGCCATGAGGTCGTCGATCGTAGGATCGATTCCGAGTGCGAGTGCCAGTCCACTGTCCGTGAGGAGGTTGATCCACAGGATCTGGGTCGCCAGAAGGGGCACCGCCAGCTCGCCGACCCCCGCCTCGAGTCCCAACACGCCGGCGCCGATCACGCCGAGGAACACGACGAGAACCTCTCCGAAGTTGGAACCGAGCAGGTAGCGGAGGAACTTGCGGATGTTCTCGAAGATCGCACGCCCCTCGCGGACGGCGGCCACGATCGTGGCGAAGTCGTCGTCGGTGAGGATCATGTCCGCCGCTTCCTTCGACACCTCGGTCCCGGTGATGCCCATCGCCACGCCGATGTCGGCCCGCCTGAGCGCAGGAGCGTCGTTGACCCCGTCCCCGGTCATCGCGACGATGTGGCCCTGCCGCTTCAAGGTGTCGACGATGCGCAGCTTGTCTTCGGGTGCCACCCTGGCGAACACCGAGGCACGGTCTGCAGCGGCAGCGAAGGCCTCTTCATCCATGGCCGACACCTCGGCTCCGGTGATGGTCCGGCTCCCCTCGTCGGCGATGCGGAGATCCTCGGCGATGCGGGTGGCGGTGAGGGGGTGATCGCCGGTGATCATCACGATGCGGATGCCGGCACGCTTCGCTTCGTCGATGGCGACTCGCACTTCGGACCGGGGTGGGTCGATGATCCCGACGACGCCGACCAGGATGAGATCCCTCTCGATCGACGCCTCGTCGAATCCCTGGGCGATGTCCGGCTGCCTCCGATAGGCGACGGCGAGCGTTCGAAGCGCCTGATTGGCGAGACGATCGACCGATTCGAGGATCTGGTTGCGCCGTTCGGCTGTGAGGCCGATCTCGGTGCCTGCCCGGTACTCGTGCGAGCATCGGTCCAGGAGGACGTCAGGGGCACCCTTCGTCACGATCACGACGCCCTCCTCGACGTCGTCCTCGTCGATCGTCGTCATCATCTTGCGTTCCGAGGAGAACGGGATCTCGCCGATCCGCCGGTACCGGCTCACCCGGTCCTCGGTGATCCCGAGCTTCCGTTCGGCGACCAGGAACGCCGCCTCGGTCGGGTCGCCTTGGATCTCCCAGCGCCCGTCGTCGGTTTCCCGGGTGGACGCGTCGTTGGCGAGGCTGCCGCCGCGGAGGACGAGGTGCACCTCGTGGAGCACCGGCCCTGAAGCGAGCGGTTCGTCTCCCACCACCGCCTCACCGATGGGGGCGTATCCGCTCCCGGTGATCTCGACCTCGCCCGATGCGGTGACGATCCTCTCGATGGTCATCTCGTTTCTGGTCAGCGTCCCGGTCTTGTCGCTGCAGATCACCGAGGCCGATCCCAGCGTCTCGACCGAGGACAGCTTCTTCACGAGAGCGTTGCGCTCCGCCATCCGCTGCACGCCGATCGCCAGGACGATCGACACGATCGCCACCAGCCCTTCGGGTATGGCGGCGACCGCGAGCGAAACCCCGACCAGCAGCACCTCGACCACGTCCGACAGCGTCTCGATCCCCGACACGAGCAACACCGAGCCGACGACGATCGTCGACAGGATCAGAACGACGACACCGAGCACCTTGCCGACTCGAGCCAGTTCGATCTGCAACGGCGTCGGATCCTCCTCGGACTCCTCCAGCATCGTGGCGATCGAGCCCATCTGCGTCGACATGCCGGTCTCGACGACGACGGCGATGCCACGACCGGCCGTCACCACGGTTCCGTTGAACACCATGTTGGTGCGATCGGCCAGAACGACGTCACCGAGGGGCTCGACCTGCTTCGACACGGGCTGGCTCTCGCCCGTCAGCGAGGCCTCGGCGATCCGCAGCGACTCCGACTTCACGACGCGGGCGTCCGCGCTCACGGCGTCACCTTCGGAGAGCAGCAGGATGTCGCCCGGAACGAGCTCGGCCGACGGCACGCTGAACCGCTCATTGTCACGCCACACCGTCGCTTGAGTGGCGGTCATCTTCTGGAGCTCGGCGACCGCGCTGTCCGCCTTCAACTCCTGCCAGAGACCGAGCGCAGCGTTGGCGATCAGGATGATCGCGATCACGATCGGCTCGTACGGGGTCTCGCCGCTGCCCTCGTAGAACCAGGCCGCGAGTGAGATGAGCATGGCGAGGATCAGCATGATCACCAGCGGATCGGTGAACTGGCCCACCAGCCTGTTCCAGACGCTCGGCCCCTCGGCCGCCTCGAGCTCGTTCGGCCCGTACGCCTCGAGCCTTCTGGCCGCCTCATCACCGTCGAGCCCCGATCCGACGTCGGTGGACAGGGCCTCGAGGACGGCTTCGGACGTCGCCTGATGGGGCACGGGAATGCGTTGGAGCGAGGTCGTCATGGTGCTCCATTATCGGCGCTCGGAGCCGGTGTGATCGGATCGATCGGTCAGAGACCGAGTGGCACCGGTGTGCCGGCGCCGAGATCGGCCCATCCGCTGGCGACCACGACTGCGAGCTCCAGTATCGCCTCGAGATCGTCGGAGACGCGACACACGGCCAGGGTGTTGCCGTCTCGAGGAAGCCCGCCCTCACCCCACAGGGCGGCGATCGTCTGCGCTCCGAAACGCCGGATCGGGCCGGTCGTGGACACGACGATCTGGTCGCACAGATCGAGCATGGGCCCATTCGGAGCCTCGGACGTCCCGCAATCGATGACGACGAGGCCGGCATGGGTCGTCAGAGATTCGCACAGCCGTCGCATGCTCGAGGCGTCGGAGGCGTGCGTCGTCGGGTCCCGTGGCACGACGAGCGTGCCGTGGCACGTCCGCCCGAACAGCTGGTCGCGCTCGACGCTCGAGAGGTCCCTTCGTCGGAGCGACGATTCGACCGCCTCGAAGCCCGAGCCGGGATGCTGCAATCTTCGTGAGAGGGCCGCCGACGGACTGCCGTCGACGAGGGCCACCCTGTCCAGCCGGTTTGCCGTGAGGGCGTCGGCCAGCGCCTCGGCGACCTCGTCGGATCGGTGTCCCGTCACGCCCAGGAACACCGTCCGCAGGATCCGCGGGCGTGACAGCAGCCACTCGAGGCGGCGCCCGTGGTCGGTCCATTCCCAGGCACGGACCGCACGATCGACCGGGCCGCCGGCTCCGGGTGGTCGGTGGGATCCGATCAGCGCGCGCCCGGCGACCGCCAGCCGCTCTCGAGTCGAAGCACGCCCGGGGATCACTCGAGCCGCCCGATCGACCGGCGAGATCCGGACCTCGGGCTCGGTCGGAGCGGCGACCGCCGGGGGCTCTGCTCCGGCGGGTGTGAGCGCGAGCCGGGTTCCGTCGAGGACCCCTGCCTCTGCGAGGGTCGCAGACTCGTCGATCGGAGGGCCGTGTTGGTCCGTCAGCGTCCATCCGAGGGCGTGGCCCCCGACGACGGGAGCGAGCATCTCCAGCAAGTCGGTGATGGTCACGCGCGCAGGCACGGAGAGATCCACCGACCCCGATGGTGTCTCGATCGTGATGAGGACATTCGTCACGCCGACTCCTCTCGCGCCAACGCGTGCACCCGGGCGACCGGCTCGAATCGTGCGACCTGAACCAGCTGGGAGCGGGACCGTGAGACGACCAACCCGCGACCGGGTTGGCGGCGAACTGCTCTGACGGTCCCCACGACGGGTCCTTCGCCAGGGTCGCCGTCCATCACCAGTGTCGGGGTTCCCGCTTCGCGGAGGCGCTGGAACACCGGCTCGAACGAGGTCCGTGCCACGCCGGCGACCTTGCGCGCGACGACGAGGTGGAACCCGAGGTCGGACCCGCGGGGCACGAGATCGACGAGTGGGCCGATCGGATTCGTGGTCGAGCCGCCCACGAGGTCGTAGTCGTCGATGATGAGCACGACCTCCGGCCGTTCCGGTGTCGGCTCCGCGTCGGTGGCGGTGCGCGACGCGACCTCGACGAGGATTCGCGCTGCGAGTGTCGCCGCCTCCTCGGGAGTCGTCGCGTACCCCAGGCACTGATGGGCGGGCATCTCGGATCGGAGGCGTCTGCGGTAGTCGACGACCCCGATGCGGACGGTGCCCGACGGGCCGACGCCTCGAATCAACCCGCGCAACATGGTGGTCTTGCCGCACCCACCGTCACCCAGAACGATGAAGTGGGGGTCGCCGCCGAACAGGTCGGGCGCCCAGCCACCCAGATCGTGCTCGGCGATGCCGACACGACCGGGCGATGCGCCGATGAGATCGTCCTCGGTGACGAGCGACGGGAGCATGCGGACCGGTGGGGCGGCCGGCGCTGCAGACCAGCGAGCGATGATCGAGCCGAGATCTGGAGCCGGCTTCATCACCTGGGTCTGCCTGCCGGCCGCGTCGATGGCGCGCCCCGGAACGTCGCAGGGGAGTTGCCGAGACGCGTGCCGGTCGATCTCGGATTCGATCGGGTCGGCCAGGCGCAGTTCGAAACGTCCGCCGATGTTGTCCCGCATCGAGATGCGGATGTCCTGCCAGCGACCGGCCGAGAGGATCACGTGCACCCCGTAGTGCAGGCCGCTCGAAACGATCTCGCCTACGAGGTCGGACAGTTCGATCCCGAACTCGTGACTGAACAGACCCCAGTTGTCGATGATGAGGAACACCTCTCCCCACGCCGATTCGATCCGGCCGGACGATCGGGCGCGCCGGAAGTCGTCGACCGAGGTGATTCCGTGATTCCGGAACTGGTCGATCCGGTGTTCGACCAGGGTGTGCAGCTGTCGGACCAGGCGGGGTATCTCCTCGCGGTGGCTCCGACCGAAGACGGATCCGACGTGTGGCAGCGCTTCCAGGTGGTGGAGCGTCCCGCCACCGAGATCGATTCCATAGAAGGAGATGTCCTCGGGACTCGCATGGCCGGCGAATGCGGTGATGAGGCTCGCCAGCATCGTCGACTTCCCGCTGCGCGGCCCACCGACGACTGCGAGGTTGCCTGCGGTGCCGCTGAAATCGAGCATCGCCGCTGGCTGTTGCTGTTGCCGAGGGAGGTCGGTGACGCCGATGGCGATCTCGAGCGGTGCCGCGGTCGCCGTCTCGACGAACTCGACCGCGTCCGGGAGCGGTGAGAGCCACACCGGTCGAGCCGGCCGACCGATCATCTCGATGCGCTCGATGAAAAGTTGCATCTCGGTCGTGGACGAGGCCGGTCGTGAGCTCGCGGGCGAGACGTCGCCGAGGGTGGTCGCCGGGCCCGAGATGTCGAAGCGTCGAATCGTGCCGGTCTGCGATTCCGCCCGTACCGCGCTCCGGATCGGGCGGTTCACGAGCCCGGCCTTGAACTGGGTGAGCCCCGAATCGACCGAGAGGTGGCCGAGGCCGGGGATCGGAGGAAGGTCGAAGGATGCCCTCGATCCGATCACCGAGACGGACTCCTCGGGTGTGAACGTGCGGAGGCAGATGCGGTATCGCAGATGGCTCTCGACGCGTCGGATTCGCCCCTCGTCGAGTCGCTGGCTCGAGAGGAGCAGATGGACGCCGAGGGATCGGCCGGTCCGCCCGATCGAGGTGAACAGGTCTGCGAACTCCGGCTGCGTCGCCAGCAGCTCGCCGAATTCGTCCACGACGACCAGGAGGGCGGGGAGCGAGTCGAGCCGGGACTCTGGATCGATGCGCCGGTGACGGCGGTATTCGTCTGCCCGGTCGAATCCGGTGTCGCGCAGGATTCGCTGACGTCGCTCCATCTCACCGTATATCGCCTCTTGCATGCGGTCGACGAGCGTGGGGTCGGACTCGAGGTTCGAGATCATCCCGGCCGTGTGGGGCAGCCGCTCGAGACCGGCGAAGGTGGCGCCGCCCTTGAAGTCGGCCAGGACGAGATTCAACTCGTCTGATGAATTCCTGGCAGCCAGGCCCAGGACGAGCGTCCTCAGGAGCTCGCTCTTCCCCGATCCGGTCGCACCGATCAGGATCCCGTGGGGTCCCATCCCGCCAACCGCCGATTCCCGGATGTCGAGCACGAGCGGCTCTCCACCGGGACCGAGCCCGATCGGGGTGCTGAGTGGGCGGGTGTCGGCGGCCCAGGTCCGCTGCGGGTCGAACGTGTCGGCATGCTCTCCGAGGAGCTCGAGCAGGCCGGAACTGTCGAGCGCCGCCGGGGTCGTGTTCGAGCGAGAGCGGAGTGGAGCGAGCGCTCGCGCCAGGGATTCGCAGGCGGCTTCGTCGAAGCCATCCGGGGTGATCGCGCCAATCCGGAGGCCATCGGGTCGCGTCTCGGAGAAGCCGAGTGTCCCCGAGACGTCGACGGCGACGGTGGCGGTGGCATTGCTGGGAACATCGTCGGGGTGGTCGACGATGACCACGACGAGGACGCCGATCTCTCCCGCGGCGGCGAGCATCGTGTCGAGTCGCTCGAGTCTTCCCACATCGGAATCGGGGGTGTAGCCGTCGATCACGACGACCACCTGTCTGAACGGGAGCGGGCCGGAGTCGAGGTGGGCGGCGCGCCGGTGCTCGAGGGCATCGAGCCGCTGAGAGGCGAGTTGGTCGAGCATCACGTCGAGCTCAGCGGCGCTCGAACTCACGAGGGTCCTGCCGTCGTCGGAGCTGGACTGGCCGGCGCGCACGTGTGGCAGCCACTTGACCCAGTCCCACACTGCGTGGTCCTCGGGGGCGACGTGGGCGGCGATCGCCAGATCGGCCGGTGACCGGAGTGCGGCGAACTGTGCGACGAGGGAGGACGCGAGGTGGCGGCCGATCACCCGATCGCCGACGATCGCAACGCACCCTGCACCACCGAGGTCGACGGAGATCGGGACCCCGGTGAGTCGGCTCGTGGTGTCTTCGAGGGTCCGGGCGTCGTCGAGCAGTTCGGGCTCGGGCTCCGCCATCGGGTCGGACTGAAGCTCCAGCCTCGGGGTGAGCGCAGCGGGAACCGTGCCGGTCCCGAGGCGCACCGTCAGGAAGTCGCCATGGTGTGACCTGCGCTCCCAGGTCCTGGTGCCGTCCCGCACCAACGGCGGGAGCTCGAACAGCGACGGATGGGCCCCTTCGGCGGCGGTTCGTTGGAGTGCGGCGCCTCGTTCGACCCGGGCCCTGACATCGTCGAGGTGGCTCCGGTATCGAGCGGCCAAACTGGCGCGACGCTTGCGATTCGAGCGCGCCGCCACGACTCGGGAGGTCACACCCGAGGCCAGCATCACGCCGGCGATGACCCCCGCCATGACCATGTACCGGGGTTCGCCCAGGGCGATGGCGAATCCGAGCATGCCGGCCGACCCGAGCGCCGGTGCCAGCACCTGCCAGACGGCGTTGCCTGCCGGCTCGGGCACCGTGGGAGGGGACGAGATGGTGGCGACCTCGGACACGATCGGCGCAGGTTGGACCCGCGCCGGTCGATGGAAGCCGACTGTCCCTGGCCGCCCGGTCATGATCAGCTGAACATGCGCGAGATCTGGCTCTCGCTGTCGTCGTAGGCCACGCCGGCGGCGTTGAGCAGTCGGCTGATCCCGAGCAGCGCCTCGTGCAGTTGGCGGGCGGAAGCCTGCCACTGGTTGTAGAGCCCGGTGAACTGCCCCTGCGCCTGACCCTGCCAATCGGCTGTGAGGCTCTGGACATGGGAGGCGAGGTTGGCGAGGCTGCCGTCGATCTCGCCGGCCTTGCCGGACACGGTTCGGGACGTGTCCATCAGCATCTGCGGTGTCACCACGATTGCGGGCATAGGAGTCTCCTCTCTCTACTACGTGTAACTCCTCTTGAGTATCGTAAAATATCGTCAAACGCATTACAACCCCTGCCCGGTTGCGGCGATCGGCAGACACGTCGGATACATTCGACCCCGAGCATCATCTGGAGGAATCCCCATGACCGACCAGCCCCGTGACCCGCTCGCCGAGGCGCGAGCCGTGCTCGGCGACGGAGGGCTCGACCCGCTGGTGCTCGAGCCCTCGCCCCCGGCCGATCTCGCCCCGGACTTCTTCGCCGATGATCCGACGGACCCGACGGGACTGACCGGCACGGTGGTTTCGCCGATCGAAGGCGTCGGCCAGACGACCTGGTCGCAGCTCGGCGCCGACGACCCGACCGTCGCAGCATTCGCGGCGGACCGATGGCTCGGGAGCTTCGAGCGACTCCAGCCACTCGGACCCGCGTATACGGCGACCAGGGAGGCGCTGCACCAGGTCGCCTTCTTCACCGTGGCCCCGAAGCGCCACTCGGTGAACGGCAAGCTCGGACTGCGATACACCCATCGAGGGTTCGGTACGCCGTTCTTCGGCGACGACGAGCAGGTGCGGGTGGAAGGCGACCGCTTGATCTCTCAGACGGCGGGCGGGGTGCGGTCCGCCACCCTCACGACCATCGAGCGAGCGTGTGCCTTCCTCGGGATCGCCTACGTCGCAGACTGGTTTCCCGACTTCCACGACCCGCTGCAGCCGATGGACCCGAATGTCGAGTTGGCGGTCGATGTCGACGCGGTCCGGGCGGTCGGCGACTGGTTCGGGTTTGCCACCTCGGTGCTGGAGGAGTTGCGGCGCACCGACGGCGCGGTCGACGTCGGTCGCGTTCAGCTGTGGCCGGAACACTTCGATGTCGCAGTCGAGATGGGATCGGACGACGCCGGTCGGCGCGCCGGCTACGGAGCCTCACCCGGGGACGGCTCATCGGCCGAGCCGTACCTCTATGTCTCACCTTGGAGCGGTGTCGACGGCGACCCGTTCTGGAACGCCGACGGGTTCGACGGCGCCTGGCTCACCTATTCGGAGTTGTTGGATGCCGGAGACCAACGGGCGGCAGCTCTGGCGTTCTATCGAGAGGCGCTGGTCAAGCTATCGGGATGAACCATGCGATCGCACTCTTCGGTTGAGGGCGATTTCGTGGCAAGCTGCTGACGTGGCCGAGTCACCCATCTCCGAACCGACGTCGGGCAAGCCCTGGGGAACCGCCGAGACTCCTTACGAGGAGATCGGCGGCGATGAGACGGTTCTGGCGATCGCCGAGGCGTTCTATGACATCATCGAGGCGGAGTCCCCGACGCTGAGGGCGATGCTGCCCGACGACACCTCAGGCTCTCGCCAGAAGCTCCACCAGTTCCTGTCTGGTTGGATGGGTGGTCCGCCGCTCTATTGGGAGGCACACGGTCACCCCCGGCTCAGACTGCGCCATGTCCCGTTCCCTATCGACGGAGCCGCCGCCGAGGAATGGGCCCGGTGCATGCGTCAGGCGATCGCGTCTGTCGACATGAGCGAGCGGGCCGCCGCCTTTCTCGGTCAGCAGCTGTCGACGGCGGCGCTGACGCTCATCAACCGCTAGACCGTCAACCGGTGAGACTCGCCACGAGCGCCGAGGCCGCGGAGATGATGCGGTCGAGCGTGGTGGCGTAGGCCTCGTCGCTCTCCCCGAAGGGATCGGCGATCTCGGCATCCGGTCCGGGCGAGTCGTAGCTCCCGAGCAACTCGATCGGCGCGGTCGATGAGCGAGGGAGCGATCGCAGGAAGAGCTCGGTCATGTGATCCATGGCAAGGATCAGGTCTGCCGATTCGAGGCGGTCCGGTGTCACCGGTTTGGCGAATCCCGAGATCTCGAGATCGCGGGCTCGACCGGCGAGCACCATCGCTGCCGTCGGCGGGGCTCCGACTTCTTCGGCGCTGGTGCCCGCCGAAGTGACCTCGACATCGACTCCAGCGGCGTCCGCCGCCCGCCTGATCGCCGCCTCGGCGGCGGGCGAACGGCAGGTATTGCCGGCGCACACGACGAGGATCGTCAAAGGCCTTCGCGCCGACATGAATCGGACGTTAGCGAAATGTTTCCGGCCGACGATTGTTGTATGACACGGCACTCGAGTGCTCGACGAATCGCGCCGAGTGCGGTACAATGTTTGCAATTGCAAGCACTGCAAGCACCAATTGCACCCACCTCACCATCGAGGACCCACCATGATTGCCGCAACCCGATTTCCCGTTGCCGTGGCACGAACCGGACGGGGCGAGACCTTCAAGGTCCGTCCCGTGCATCCGGACGACAAGTGGACGCTCGCCAACGCCTTCACGCGCCTCTCACCGGAGACCAGATACAACCGGTTTCTCGTCCCGAGCGAACGCCTCTCCAACTCCCAGCTCGCCTATCTGACCGAGCTCGACTTCCACGATCACGTGGCCTGGGGAGTCATCGACGGCGACGACGCCATTGCGATCGGAAGGTTCATCAGGCTCGATGACGACCCGACCGCTGCCGACTTCGCCATCACCGTCTTCGACACCCATCAGGCGCGCGGCATCGGCCCGATGCTGATGGAGATCCTGGCCGTGTCGGCTCGCTCGCGGGGGATCAGCAGATTCCACTTCGACGTGCTCGCCGGGAACCGCCCGATGCTGTCGCTGCTCAGGCGCTACGGCGCCGACATCGAGCCGAACGACGATCTCGTGCACGCCGTGCTGGACATCCATAAGATCCCGGCCCCCGACGTCGTCGAAGGCGACCTCGGGGCGTTGATCGAGGAGGCATCCCGGGAGGGGTGACCGACGGTCAGTCCTCGGGGTTCAGCTCCAGCGATGCGGAGTTGACGC
>JAHEDH010000035.1 GCA_024641285.1 bacterium
TTGCCGCTTCGAGCCGAACTTCCGCTTAATCTGGCCTGATGCTCGTTCTCACCCGCAAGGCGGGGGAGTCGATCGTCATCGGCAATGAAGTCGTCATCACCGTTCTCGAGGTGCGTGGCGGTCAGATTCGTCTCGGCGTCGACGCACCCCGCAACCTCGCAGTCCACCGCGCCGAGATCTACCAGCAGGTGATGGAAGAGAACCAGGCAGCGTCCAAGACGGCGTCTGACGAGGTGCCCGAGATCCTCAAGACCACGGCGTCCAGCATCATCCTGAGAAACCCCGACGGCCAGCCCTGAGCCTCTTCTCCGCCGCTCAGCGGCGGGTGTAGAGGCCCGACTCGGATGAGGCGGCCCGAATTGCCCTGCGGGCCAGTGCGACCTTGTTCTCGGTCGAGGAGACGGCGTTCGATCGCACGGCCTCGATTTCCCGGAACGTCGAGCGGATTCGGTCCGCAGTCTGGGCCAACGTGGTCGATGTGTCCTCGTCGAGGGCCGACAAGACGTCTGTGAGACTCGGTTCGTCTCCCGGCGAGCTCCCCAGGATCGCTTCGGTGATCGCTGCACGGACCATCTCGGTCCGTCCGAGCTGTAGCTCGGTTCTCTCGAGATCGTCGAGCGCCGAGCCGATGAAACGGTGCTGACCCGCCTCCACGAGTGCGTTCAGCTCGATCGAGCGGAACAACAGATCTTCGAGGAGGCGGTGCTGGGTCTTGAGGACCTCCGTCAGGCCTTCGAAATCCGGCGAGGCGAGGAGTCGTTGGGTATGGAGCACGCTGTCCCAGTCGGGCGGATCTGCGCAGAGTTGCGCGAATGTGTGATGACTATTGGCGGAATAGTCATCAAGGCTGATCACCGATCTGTCGAAAACTGACAAAGTACGACAAGCGCAGCAGCATCGGGGTCGAAAATGAAGAGCAAGGCACGAACATGTCTCAGCTGACTCAGCAAGAGCAGAACGCTCTCGTCACCGAGACACTTGATCTGGTAGGCCACATCGTCACCGAGGTCTCGGCACGGTACCCCCGTCACGTCGACCGCGGCGAGCTCTGGAATGCAGGCTCGCTCGGTCTGGTCGAGGCGAGCCGGCGATTCGATCCGGACTCCGGAATCCCCTTCGCCCGCTACGCCGCCATCCGGATCCGTGGCGCCATCATCGATTCCACCCGCACCCGCGACTGGGCGAGCCGCTCGGTCCGCAGGAACCAGCGCGAGATCAACGAGGCACAGGCAGGCGTTGAGGAGAAGCTGGGCAGGTCCGCCTCGAACACCGAGATCGCCGCATTCCTCGAGATCTCCGAAGAAGAGCTCATCAAGCGGCAGGCGAAGGCGAACGCATCGACGCTGCTCCACCTCGACCAGCCGACAGAAGAGCAAGACACGACGCTGGCGGACACCGTCGTCGAGAGCTCTCATGAACTGCAGCCGGATGCATCACTCGAGCAGCGGGAGCTGCGCGGGACGTTGATCGACTCGGTCAAACACCTGCCGCCGGTCCAGGCCGAAGTCGTGTCCCGCTACTACCTCGAGGGCGAGCTCCTCCAGGACATCGCCGCCGACATGGGACTCACCGAGGCCAGGGTCAGCCAGATCCGCTCGGAGGCACTCATGTCGATGCGCTCGTTCTTCTCGACCCAATACGACGGTGTCGCTGATGCTCCAGACGACGCGCCCGGCAAGCGGGCCAGAGCGGCCTATCTCGCTCGCATGTCCGAGCAGTCGACGTGGCGCACCCGGCTCGACGCCGAGCCCGAGTACCACGAGATCACAGAGAACGGCGCCTCGATCTCGGCCTGAAGCCTGATCGAAGCGGACTTTGTTGCATCATCTGCCGCCGTCTCTTCCTTAAGGCGACCAAGCGCCGGTCGACTGGAGCAGGGTGAACCCTCGAGGACGTAAAGCCGAGCTCTGGACGGCGTCGATGGCGCCGGAACCGGACAGCTACGAGGTCGCTGCGCGCCTCAGCACGATCCCCGACACCGCCGCCGCAGTCATCAGATACGCCAACTCGGCGTACGTCGGAGCCGTCTACCCCGTCGGGACGATCCTCGAGGCCGTCGTCCGGGTGGGATGTCGGACCGTCGGTGCCTTGGCGATGGCCTCTCTCAACAAGGACCTGGTGGACACCTGGGGCGCTCCGGAGTTGTGGGAGCAATCTCTCATCGTCGGGCGCGCGGCCAAGGTGATCGCCAACCTGCGAGGCGCGAACCGCAACGATGCCGAGATCCTGTTCGTTGCGGGGCTCTTCAGCTGCTCCGGTCTGGCCAGCCTCACCGTCCAGGACGACGGGTACCTGGCCTGGCGTCATCAACAGTGGAAGCGGGGTCTGACCGACGCCCAGCTCCTCGAAAAGGAAGCGCTGATCTACGGCGACCGCCACGACCGTCTCGCCGCTCGTCTGCTCGAGGAGTGGAACCTCCCACCGAAGATCTCAGCTCCGATCGCTGCCCATCACGATCCCAACACGCTCGAGGACGAGATCATTCGGACGGCCATCGCCGCCCTGCCGACCGACATGGCAGCCCGGTGTGTGGACGTCCCGTTCAAGCGGGCCATGCAGACCATCGGCTTGGGTGAGCACGCCCAGTTCGTCGAGAGTGAGGCGATGCTGTTCGCCGAGAACACGAGCGAGGCGTTCGCCGGCAGGGTCGGGGCCTCAACCGAGCGATTCAGCCTCACGTAGCGCTCCACGCTCCACGCTCCACGCTTCACGTTCCACGTTCCACGTTCCACGTTCCACGTTCCACGTTCCACGTTCCACGCTCCACGCTCCACGCTCCACGCTCCACGCTCCACGCTCAGATTGCGTTGAAGTTGAAGTCGAAACCGAAGTCGAAGTCGAAGTCGAAGGCGTGAGGCGTGAGACGTGAGACGTGAGACGTGACTTCAGGCTGTGCCGACGTCTCTCCGTTCGAAGCCGGTCACGGCGATCACCTCGGCGCCCCGTTTGGCGTCCGTCGACCACGAAGTCACCCGGCAGGTATCCCACCCGGCGGCGGACTGCGACCGTGTTGGCTCTCGGGTCGAGGCCCAGGACCTCCGCTCGACCGGACGAGGCGCGGATGACATCGAGCAGGATGCGGATGGTGGTGGTCTTGCCGGCGCCGTTGGGACCGAGGAAGCCGTAGATCTCCCCGGCGTTGACGGTCATGTCGAGACTCGCCAGCCCTGGCGCTTCCCGTACATCTTCGACAAGCCCTCGGTGACGATGGCTTTCACGCACACCTCCGCTCGCTTCCGACCCTAGGCCGTTTCGCTCGCGCCGTCGATCGTTGCGAGCGGACTCGCAGCGCTCGCCCCGCATGGACGGGGGAAGATCGGCCGCCGGGGCACAGCCGGCGCCGTCGGCGCCCAGGAGCAAAGGACAGATCAGTCCGAGTCGGGGTCGGTGGCGATGACCATGACGGGGCTGGGCGTGAAATTGGCGAGCCGGCGGGCGACGATCACGCCGCCGAACAGCACGAGCGCTCTGATGCCGGCGTCGAGTGGCGTGATCGTGCCCGAGATGAGCTGTACCGCCACCGGGATGACCAGCAGCAGCCCGGTGGCGGCCACCATGCGTTTGAACGTCTGCGGGGCGCTCATCGCGCCTCCAGGAGACGCCTGATCGCCAGCGCGGCGTCGACCGGGGTGGCCCGTGTGATCGAACCGTTGGAAGATGCCGACCAGCCGAGGACGGCGCCGGTCTGCCACGCAACGGCGATCGCGGTGGGAGCGGCGATGTCGTGCGTCCAGGAGACGATGGCGGGCGGCGGTTTGGTGACATCGAGCTCATCGCCCTCTGCAAGTATCAAATGCACCGGCCTGGCCCGGTCGGTGAACTCGACATGTGAGGAGTGGCGTCCCTGGCGGGTGCCGATCACCCGGTGGGGCTCGGCGGGCGGTTCTCCGGTGAGCGGTGCGATCGATCGCGCCAGCCGCTCGACGTGCGCCAGATCGTCGCTGGGATCCAGGTCCATCAGATCCTCGATGAGGGAGCCGGGCAGGCCGATCTCGATGAGCCGCGACACGTCCCAGCGGATGCCTTCGACCGGGCCCTTGGCGGTTGCAGGCGCTGCGGGCTCCGGAGGCGGCTCGATCGGGGCGGGGTGCTCGAGCACAGCGACACCGACAGGCCGGCGCGCGGTCTCGGACTCGGCCTGCTCGGCCGCGTCGAGGAGCTGGGCGAACGCCGAGTCGACCCCGCCGATCGGAGTTGCACCCTCCTCCTCGGACAGGTGTCTTCCCGTCTTGGGGGGAATCGCCACGAGCTCCACCACCTCGGTGGCGAAGAATCCCGCGAGGCCGCCCTTGCGGACTCGCTCGGCGCTGACAATGGTCGCCTCCGATCCGTACCGCTCGGTCAGTGCCTCCAGGGCCGACTCGATGGTGTCGGCCTCGATCAGGACGGTGTCCGGTGTCTCAGACATGTGTGGTCTCCCCGTGTTCGATCACACCGATGGGCGTGAGGTTGATGTGCGGTGGTAGTTCCGGGAACGCGACGACGGCAATGTCGACGCCCATCGAGTGGAGTGTTCTGTCGAGCGGCCTGCGAAGGGCCTGGCTGCAGACGATGGCGATCGGGTTGCCGGCCGCGGCTGTGAGCGCGGCTGCTGCATCCTGTCGCAGCTTCTCCAGCTTCCTCGGGTCGAGCACCAGATGGGTGACGCCGTCGATCTGGCGAAGGGACTCGTGATAGGCCGCCTCGAGTGACGGGTCGAGGGTGACCACGGCCATCTGGCCTTCTGGGGCGAGCTTGCCGACGATGGCGGACCCCAGCGAGATGCGGGCCGCGGTGACCAGCTGGTCGAGGTTCTTCGTTTCCGATGCCTTCGAGGTCACGGCCTCGACGATCCGGCCGATGTCGCGGATCGAGACGCCGTCGTCGAGGAGTGCCCGGAGCACGGCATGGAGGAGCGGGAGCGGAAGCAGGTCGGAGCCCACCTCGTTGGCGAGGATCGGCTCGTCGTAGCGGAGACCTTCGACGAGCAACTGCACGTCCTGGCGGGTGAGCAGCTGGGAGGCGGACGATCGGACGACCTCGGCGAGATGCGTGACGATCGCAGACGAGCGGTCCACGACCGTGGCACCGGCCGCCGTGGCTGCGGTTCGGGCGCTGTCCGGAACCCAGTACGCCTGGAGCCCGAAGACCGGCTCGACCGTTCGGGTCCCATCCATCGCCTCGAGCTCGGCACCTTCGCCGATCGGGAGCGCGAGGAGGCGGTCCCTCGGGGCGATCCCTCGTCCCACCTCGGTGCCGCGCAGGACAACGCGATAGGTCGATGCCGGGAGGCTGGCGTCGTCGCGGGCCCGCAGCAGCGGGATGACGACTCCCAGCTCGTCGGCCATCTGCCGGCGAAGCGACTTGACACGGTCGAGCAGGTCGCCGCCCCTGTCGGGATCGACGAGGTCGAGGATGTCGTGTGACAGGTGGAGTTCGAGCGGTTCGATCCGCATCTGCTCGATCAGGGCCTCGGGATCGTCCGGGCTCAGCCTGACCTCTGCCTGACTGTCGACGGGTATCTCGGCCTTGACGTCTCCCAGTGGTATCCGGGTCGAGGTGATCGCCAAGAGGGCAGCGATGCCCAGGAACGGCAGCTTGGGGAGGCCGGGGAGCATTCCCAACGCGGCGATCACGCCCGCCCCGATCCGGAGTGCCAGCTGGTTGCCGAAGATCTGTCTCCCCAGTTCGTTGCCCATCGAGCCCTCGGACCCGACCCGGGTGACGAGCAGACCGGTGGCGATCGAGATCAACAGCGCCGGGATCTGTGACACCAGTCCGTCGCCGACCGACAGGCGGCTGTACGTGTCGATGGCATCGTTGAACGTCAGCCCGGCGGATCCGAGACCGATCGCCAGACCACCGATCAGGTTGATGGTCGTGATGATGATGCCGGCGATGGCGTCGCCCTTGACGAACTTGGATGCGCCGTCCATCGCTCCGTAGAAGTCGGCCTCCTTGGAGATCTTCTGGCGCATGGCCTTGGCTTCCTGCTCGTTGATGAGACCTGCGCCGAGATCGGCGTCGATCGCCATCTGCTTGCCAGGCATGGCATCGAGGGTGAAACGGGCGGCGACTTCGGCGACCCGTCCCGCACCGTTGGTGATCACCACGAACTGGATGACGACCAGGATCAGGAAGACGACCAATCCGACGACGACCGAGCCTCCGATGACGAAACCGCCGAACGTGTCGATGACCTTCCCGGCGTAGCCGTTGGTGAGGATCAGCCGAGTCGACGACACGTTGAGGGCGAGCCGAGCCAGTGTGGCCACCAGCAGAAAGGATGGGAAGACCGAGAGTTCCATCGTGTCGGTCACGACCATGGCCCCGAGCAGGGCCAGGATGGCCAGGGCGATGTTGGCGGCCAGCAGCACGTCGAGGAGCACGGCCGGCATGGGGACGACCATCAGCATGACGACACCGACGAGCGCCAGTGGCCCGACGGTGGCGGCGAGGGTTCGCTTGGTGGTCAGTGCTCGTGTCGTCAAGGGTCGGCTCCGGGGTCAGGCGGCTCGGCGTCCGCGTCGGCGATAGGCCTCGGCGAGCACCACTGCGGCGGCTTCGAAGAGGACGGCTGGGATCATCTTCCCGACCTTGACCTTGCGGTAGAGGGCGCGGGCAAGGGGGCGCTGCTCGATGACCGGCACACCGTGGCGTGCCGCCATCTTGCGAATGCGCTTGGCCTGGAAGTCGGTGCCTTTGGCGACCACCCGCGGTGCGGGATCACCTGCGGAGTACGCCAGGGCGACGGCGAAGTGGGTGGGGTTGGTGACCACGACGTCGGCGGTGGTGACGTTGATGAGGCGGTTGCGGCTCATGTCCATGGCGCGGCGGCGGCGTTGAGCCTTGATCAGCGGATCGCCCTGAGCGTCCTTCGACTCGCGTTTGACCTCTTCCTTGCTCATCTTCATGTCGCGGTTCGAGCGCCAGCGGCTGAACGCGTAGTCGGCCCCTCCGATGAGGGCGGCGAGCAGAGCGGACCTCACGATGACGTTCCACACCATGCCACTGGTCTCGGTGAGCGCCCGGTCGAGGTTCGAGGTTCCGACCAGCACCTTGACGCCGTTCGCGATCGGATCCCAAATGAACAGCGTCAGCAGGGCGAGCTTGAGGATCGTCCGGAAGAGATCCCACCCGGCGATGGACGGCTTGAAGCGCTGCAATCCCTTCTTGGGGCTGATGTTGGAGAGCTTCGGTTTGGCCGCCTCGGGCGCCAGCATGAAGCCGACCTGGCCGACCCCTGCAACGAGTCCGAGTCCGAGTCCGACTGCGACGAATGGCGCCACGCCGGCAACGAACATGGCTCCCGACATCGCACCGACCGTCGACATCTCCAGGCCCGTCCCGGATTGGGAGATGAGGCTCTGGGCGGTATCGATGACAGAGCGTGTGGCCGACGGGGCGAAGGCGCGGAGGGCGATGAGGGCTGCGACGAGCGACGCGGCAACGGGGATCTCGGTCGACTTGGTGACCTGACCCTTCCGCTTGGCGTCCCGCTTCCGTTTCGGGGTCGCCTTCTCTGTCTTCTGAGACTTGTCGCTCATCGGCACAACGTTCCGTTGCGCCACTCCATTGGCTCTACATCTCTTCCGTGACCCCTGGCCAGTCGGCGGGCGAAGGCGAGGGTTAAGCGATGGCGTGTGTCCTCGCTCCGCATCGGGCGTGTCCTCACTTCGTGAGGGTGTTTCACTTCGTGAGCGTGTCCGCGCTCGATCGACTCGCGCAGGTCCGGACGCCCGGAGACTTTGCCAACTTCGAAGAGGCGCGGACACGCCGGCGCAGCCGAGACACGCATCGGCGGAGGCCGCCAGGCCGAAGCCGAACGACACGCTGCGATGCGAAGCGAGCACGACACGCTGCGAGGCGAGCGAAGCGAGCGAGCTACCCGCCGAGGGCGCGGATTGTGGTGACGATCGTTGCCCGGGTGGAGTCGAGATTGGCGGAGATGACCGACGGGAAGGCGGCGATCACGAGCGTGATCGTCGCGAGTGCGGCGATGATCCTGGCAGGGAGGCCGATCGAGAAGACGTTGGCCTGCGGTGCGAACCGCGCGGCGACGCCGAATGCCACCTCTGTGATGAAGAGGGCGGCGAGCGCGGGGATCGCAAGTTCGATTGCGCTCTGCAGCATGGTCGCCACCAGGTCGACGGCGTAGTCGGCCACGCCGGCGGAGATCGTGATGGTTCCGTCGAGTGGGATCGTGGCCACTGTTGCGGCCAATCCCTCGACCATCAGGCGGTCGCCCCCCACGACGAACCACAGGACGATCGCCATGAGGTTGAATCCCCGGCCGAAGACGGAGTTCTGCATCCCCGTGACCGGATCGAAGACCTGAGCGGCGTTCAACCCGGATGAGAGGTCGATGATCGCCCCTGCCACGGTGAATGCGTAGATGAACACGCCGGTGAGGAACCCGAGCACGACGCCGACGCCGACGTTCACGGCAGTGGCTGCGACGAAGTTGGACAGAGCGCCTTCAGACAGGGCCGGTTCGGCCAGCGCCAGCCCGACGGCAAGCGTGAATGCGAGGCGGCCGGGCACCGGCAGGACCTTGATGAGGGGTGAGGCGACCGCGAAGGCCCCGACCCGGCTGATCGAGAGCACCAAGCCGAGCAGGTCCTGCTGGTCGAGCAGCAGGGTCGAGCTCACATCGAGCCGATCTGGGTCCAGAGCGCCGTGACCCAGGTGACCAGCTCACGGATCATCCAGTTTCCACCGAACACGAGGATGGCGCCGGTCGCTGCCAGTTTCGGGACGAACGAGAGGGTCATCTCCTGGACCTGTGTCACCGTCTGGACGACGGAGACGCCGACGCCGATGAACAGCGCGGCTGCGAGCAGGGGGCCGGCGACCGTGGTCACGACGCTGAAGGCGTCGAAGAGGATCTCGATGACCTGGATGTCTGTCATGGCGCGTTCCTATCCGTTGACCGAAGAGACGAGCGACCCGATCAGGAGCACCCAGCCGTCGACGAGGACGAAGAGCAGCAGTTTGAGCGGGAGCGAGATGAAGGTCGGTGGCAGCATCACCATGCCGAGTGCCATGAGGACGGTCGAGACGATGAGATCGATCACGAGGAACGGGACGAACACGACGAACCCGATCACGAACGCCGTTCTCAGTTCGCTCACGACGTAGGCGGGCACGAGCACCGAGGCCCCGATCTCGTTCGGGCTCTCCGGCTGGACTTCGTTCGAGAGGTCGAGGAACAGCCTGAGGTCTTCGTCTCGGGTCTGGGTCAGCATGAACTCACGAAGAGGCCCATAGGCCTTGTCATATGCCTCGGTGAGTTCGATCTCCTGATCCATGAGCGGCTGGAGGGCCTCGTCGTAGACCTGGGTGAGGACCGGCTTCATGACGAACAGGGTGAGGAAGAGCGCGATACCGATGAGCACCGGCGTCGGGGGAGCGGTCTGGATTCCGATGGCGTTTCGGGTCAACCCAAGTACGACGATGAACCGTGTGAAGCTGGTCGCGAGCAGGAGCAGGCCGGGGAGCAGCGATCCGATCGTGAGCAGCAGGATCAGCGTCACCGTGGAGCTCAGTCCTCCCTCCGCTCCGTCGATGGTGACCGATACGGCCGGAACGTCCTCGACTTCGGCCACATCTGGCACCTCGATGGCGGGGGTCTCCTGAACCAGCGGTCCGTCGATGGTCTGAGCGCCGGCCGGGACGGCGAAGATCGTCAGGAGGAGGACGGTCAGCCCGGAGACGACGAGCGTGCGGAAACGATCAGTGGTGGACACGGGGAGGCCTGGGACGGGTCACTCGTCGGGTCGTCATGACCCGAAGCTGTTCGAGTGGGCTCGTCCTTGGCCCGGATGGTTCTTTGTGAACCGGTTGTTCTTCCTTGAGGAGGGATTCTTGGCCTGATCCCAGCGCTTCGGTGAGCGGCAGCTGCAACTGGGCGCTCTGTCCGACGATGGGTTCAGAACCGAGGTCTGAGAGCAGGGAAACACCGTGGTCCGTGGCCCCGATGAGAAGCCGCTTTCCGTCGGTTTCGATGACGGCGATGACCGAGTTGCGCGTGAGTGCGGTGCGAGCGGTGACCCGCAGGCCGGCGCCTGTCGAGGGGCGGCCACGCTTGAGCCACCAGATGAGGATCGGTCCGCCGACGAAGATCACGAGGGCGGGAACCAGCTGGGTGAGACTGTCACTCATCGTTCGGCTCCAGATGGAGTTGCCCGATCCGGGCTGCGACGTGGTCGTCGATCACGATGACATCGCCCTCGGCGGCGTGCACTCCGTTGACGAACAGATCCACCGTTGCGTCGGGTGCGCGATCGAGTCTCACCAGGTCCCCGGGTTCGAGCCCTTCGAGTTCTGCGAGGGTGAGTGACGCTTTCCCGAGGACGACGCTGACCGTCATCGGGACGGACGCGATCGACCGCAGTGATCTCGGCCCGGTCGGTGCCGACCCGGATCCGAGATCTGGGAGCATGACCGGAGACACGACGGGCTGTCCGTTCTGTTCTGTCACCCCACCCCGGTCGGCAACGCGGTGCACGACATAAGCGATGGCTCACGGACTTCGCATGTTCCGTTGTTGTCAGCGATCAGCCGTCAGAACCTCGGATGCACCCGCGCGTGGCGGCTAGCCGGACGCCGCTCGCCGGGTTGCGTGGCCGATGGTCGACAGCCGACAGCTGACAGCGGCGTAGACGAATCCCTTGGAGAGGTTCGGCGTGGCCTCCACCTACCCGTGGCGCTCGTTTCCGCCCCACGGGTCCCTTCCCCCAGCGAGCTGGGGGACACCGGGCGAGCGCTACTGAACGATCAGCTCGGTGAGGACGGCTCGGATGACTTCACCGTCGGGGAAGATCGCCACGACCGCCTCGGACAGTTCCTGACGGAGCCTTTCCATACCCTCGGCTGTCTGCAGCTCGGCCGAGTTGAAGCCCGTCATGACCGTCAGCGTTGCGTCGCGCATCAGCGGCATCTTCTTGCCCACAGCACCGCTCTCGGCGGTGGAGTCCAACACCACGGCGAACCCGACCCTGGCGTATCGACCCTCCTCTCCGATGAGATTCACGGTCATGGTGTCGACCTCGATCACGTCACCTTCGATCACCGGCATCGTCGTCGGGACCGCCGCCTCGGCGGTGTCCCCACCCCGGAGGAAGAACCCGGCGGCAGCGCCGATGACCACCAACACGGGCACCACGATCATGACGAGCTTCTTCTTGCCGCCAACCTTTTCGGTTGTCTCTTCTTTCTGTTCTTCACTCATTGTCGGTCTCCTGGAGCTGAGGTGGGGTCGCTGCTGCGATGACCAGCTCGACCCTCCGATTCTTCTGTTTTCCTGCGTCGGTGAGATTGGATGCGATCGGCCGGTATTCGCCGTACCCGGTCGCCGAGAGTCGGCGTGGATCGATCTGAGGGTCGGCGGCCAACAGGCCGAGGACGGCGATCGCCCGATCGCTCGAGAGGTTCCAGTTCGTGTAGCCGTTGGCGTCGAGCGGGACGGTGTCGGTGTGCCCTTCGATACGGATCTCGTTGTCGAAGTCACGTAGCACCGGGGCGATCGCCCCGACCAGTTCTGCTGCCTCGGGGGCGAGCTCCGGCGACCCCGAGGGGAAGAGGACGTCGTCGGTGGCGATCGAGATGACCAAACCTCTGGTGTCGATCTCTGCTCCGAGTCGGGTGGAGATGCCGAGGATTTCGAAGGCCTCCTCGAGCTGATCCCTCACCTCGATCAACTCGGATTCGGTGGTCAGGGTGCGCGTGGCCACCGGATCGACCTGTGCGTCGGGCTCGCCGAACTGGCCGTTGGCCGGTGCGATCTCGATTCCCTGGATGCCGGTCGGTGCCGGGTCCTGGCGCTGGGTCGGTCCGACGATTCCGTTGCCGGTCTCGAGCAGTCCCTGGACCGCCGCCTTGTTGTCGAACGGGTCTTCCAGCCCGGACACCAGCAGCTGGAACTTCACCGCGTCCACCTGGCTGATCGCATACAGCATGACGAAGAACGCCAGCAGCAGGGTCACGGTGTCGCCGTATGTGGTCAGCCAGGCGCCGCCGGCGTCCTCGGATGCAGCGCCTCCTTTGCGCTTGGCCATCAGGCGGCCTCCTTCCCGGCTCTGGCCTGGTGGCCGATGCGGGACGCGGGCTCGAGGCGAGCTTCGAGTCGTTCGACGAGAAGCCGGGGGCTCGATCCGCCCTGGATGGCGAGGATGCCCTCGACGACCAGCTCACGGCTCTCGAGCTCGGCGTTGTGGAGCCGCTCCAGCTTGTTGCCGATCGGCAGATAGAACAGGTTGGCGAAGATGACGCCGTACAGGGTCGTGAGCAGAGCGACCGACATGCCCAACCCGAGCTGGGAGGGGTCCGACAGGTTCTGGAGCATGTTGATGAGGCCGATGACGGTTCCGACCATGCCCATCGTCGGCGCGTAGGCGCCGAGCGCCTTGTACATGCCGATCATCGTCTGATGTCTGGCATCGAGCGCGTCGAGCTCGGTGTCGAGGATCGTTCGGATGGTGTCGGTGTCCATGCCGTCGACGACGAGCTGAAGACCCGACTGGAGGAAGGGGTCTTCGACGTCCTTGAGGCTGGATTCGAGAGCCAGTACACCCTCTTTCCGGGCGGTTTCGGCGAACCCCATGAGGATGCTGACGGTGTTGCTCGAGTCCTGGATCTTCTGGGTGAACGAGGCAATCGCCGCCTTGGGGAGCCGCTTGAGGTCGGGCAGGTCGTAGCCGGCCATGGTGGCCCCGAGCGATCCGAGTCCGACGAGGACGAGCGAGGAGGGACCGACGAGTGCGCCGAAGCTGTTGCCGTCGATGAGGGTTGCAACGACGATGGCGAGGATCGACAGGACGATGCCGACGATGGTCAGCATGATGTCCGTCCCTGGTTGTCTTTCGACGTGCGCCGCATGGCGCCACCTCCGTGTGTGTTCTGTGAGCTTCCTTGCTCCCACCTCCTGTCGACAGCGGTGCTGGCGAGATAAGTGTTGGGTCGCCGTGGCCGCGAGGTCGGCACTGTCGACCGTCGGCTCTCGGCGAGCGGCTCTGCCGGAAGCCCCGATCAGCCGAATCGTCGACAGTGGATGGAGGCGACCTTCGGAGCCCGCAACTCCGGCCGTGAAGGTTCTGTCAACTCTGTCACGAGGTGTGAGGCGGCCTGGATGACCTCTTCGTCGTGAACCGACGCCTATTGATGGGCAGAGCGGCTTGGTGTGGATCAGAGGTGCCGAGCCCGCTCGGTCCAGGTTTCACAGGCTGGGGGAGGCCGCGGGTAGCCGGATCATCGCTGGTTCTGGCGAGCGGCGAGGATCTTGGCGGTGATAGCGGCCAGTTGGTTGATCTCTCGTTCGCTCAGCAGGGAGAAGAGGTGTTGGTCGAGGTCACGCAGGTGTCGACCGTGAGCAGATTGATACTTTTCGAGACCTTGCTCGGTGAGCGTCACCATTACTGCGCGCTTGTCCGCGTCATCGGTGGTTCGTTGGACGAGCCCGCTGCCTTCGAGGCCGCTGACGACTCGAGAGACACGGCTCTGGCTGAGGGGCGTGCGGCGGCGGAGTTCGGTCATCGGCAACGAGTGATCCTGGGAGAAGGCGGCCAGGAAGAGCAGCACTTCGTATTCGTGGAGCGAGATGCCGTGCCCGTCCTGGAGTGACCGGTCGAGAGCGCGGAACACGGAGTCGCCGGCGCGGATCAGTCCGAGGAAGGCGTCGGCGTATTCGCGCTTGAAGAACCTGGTTCCGTTGGGTGCCGCCATGCTGTCGGCCGACGACGACTCCTGGTGCTCTGGCAGAGGCACTGGCGGTTTCATGACACCAGAGTACCAGAAGTTGTATGCTTGAGCATAAATAGTGTATGCTTGCGCAAGCATTGAGTGGACTCGTGCGTTGTCGAAGCCGAAAGAGGAGAGAGCTCTCATGAAGACAGCCATTGTGAAGAACGGACTGATCGGGATGATCGTGGCCCTGGTTCTGGTGCTTGTCACCTACCTCGTGGCGGATGCCGCGAGCGGACCGCTGGTCGTCACCCAACCGGGTAGCGATACGCCGGCGGCCGTGCCGTTGGGTGCGGCGCTCGTGTTCACCATGCTCGGTGGCGCTGCTGGGATCGGGCTCGCGTCGATCGTCAACCGACTTGGTCGACCACGGAGCACGTTCGTCGCCGTGGCCCTGGTGGCGCTGGCGCTCTACGGGATCATGCCCTTTGCAGCCGCAGAACAGGTATCGACGGCTGTCTGGCTCAACGTCATGCACGTTGCAGCCGCGCTCCCGATCGTCGGCCTTCTCGCACGTGCATTTCCGGACCGCAGCGCATCCCGGCCCGCAGCCGAATCACTCAGGACCACACCGTGACCACCGAGAAGGACCAGATGCGCAACATCAATGAGCACGTCATCGAGGACTTCCGGGCGAACAATGGCGCCGTTGAAGTGGCCATGGGTGGGTTCTTCGCAGGAAAGCCCATTCTGATCCTGCACAACACGGGTGCCAAAACCGGCGAGCAGCGACTCAACCCGCTCGTGTACGCAACCCACGACGGTCGCTATGTCGTCGCCGCATCGAAGGGAGGATCGCCGAACCATCCGCACTGGTTTCTCAACGTGCGCGCCAATCCCGACGTGACAGTCGAGGTGGATACCGAGAGATTCCCTGCGAGGGCCACAGTCATCGAGGACGGACCTGTCCGCGACGATTTGTACGCCAAGCTGGTGGCGATCATGGGTCAGTTCGCCGAGTACGAGACGAAGACCGATCGGCGCATCCCGGTGGTCGTGCTCGAACGAATGGACTGACGACGCCCCCCGGGGTGACCGATACGACGGCCTGACGCATCGACGACGACACGTCGGCGCCGATCGTCACGATGAACCGAAGGAGACGACGATGACAGAACCATTGCGAGTGGGCCTGGTCGGCGCCGACGCGGCGGGCCGTGGGTGGGGGCCGGTGGCTCACATACCGGCACTGCGCGGGATGGTGCAGGTCGAGCTGGCGGCGCTGTGTACCAGTCGCCCCGAGACGGCAGCGGCTGCCGCAGAGGCCTATGGCGTCGACCGCGTCTATCACGATGTCGGCGAGATGGCCGTCCAGTCTGATATCGACATTGTTTCCGTCGTGGTCAGAGTGCCGCGTCATCATGAGGTCGTGATGACTGCGCTCGAAGCCGGCAAACACGTTTTCTGTGAGTGGCCGCTCGGCGCCAATCTCGCCGAATCCCGCGAGATGGCAGCACTCGCCCGAGCCAAGGGCGTGATCACGGCAGTCGGGCTCCAGGGGCGCCACGACCCATCGCTCACATACATCAAGGAGCTCCGACAGGAGGGCTGGCTGGGTGACATCGTCTCGGTGAACGTGTCGCTGCTCGCCAGCGGTGCCGGGAGGAGCGATTCCCGTAGCGCGTGGATGGGCAACGCCGACAACGGTGCCAACTTCGTGACGATCGCCGCGGGCCACACCATCGACTACGTCACCTACTGCATAGGGCCCCTGGGAGTGGTGTCAGCGTCAGTAGCGACCCAAGTTCCGCAGTGGCACCTCGGCGACACCGGCGAGACGATAGACGTGGATGCACCCGACACCGTCCTGTTGTACGGCGCTCTCGCAAGCGGCGGCCTCCTCTCGTTCCACGCAGCCTCCGTTCCCTTCAACGGGAGCAACTGGCGCATGGAGATCTACGGCACCAAAGGCACGATCGTGGCCGCAACGCCGGTGTTGCCCCAGATCAGCCCGATCACGCTGAAGGGCGCCCAGGGCGACGAGCCGCTATCTGACCTTCCGATCCCCGAACGCCTGGTCGTCGCACCGGATGCGGTCCCAGACGGACCGGCTCGCAACGTTGCCGGCGGCTACGTCCGCATGGCCGAGGCGATCAGGAAAGGCGAGCGCTTCGACCCGGACTTCGATCATGCCAGGGAACTCCACGTGCTGCTCGAAGCACTTCGGCAATCCTCAGACGTGGGGAGCGCCCTGATGCTCGACGATTCGAACAGGTTCCATTGAGTACCTGGTAGGACGTTGGATCATCAACGACGGAACCTCGTGGTCAACGGAACGAGGCACGGTTCGAGCGAACCAGTGCGCCCAAGAAGACGGCTTTCCAGCAACGATTGGCCTGGTCTCACAGGCGGTCAAGGCAGTACGACGAGCTTGCCGGTTGCTCGGCCGGCTTCCATGTCGGCGTGAGCCTGGGCGATCTCGTCCAAACGGTAGGTCCGATGGATTGGGACGAAGGCCTGGCCTGCCGCAACCTCGTCGAGGAATTCCTGCAGCACGTCGGGCGGGAGATCGCTGGCGTCGCCGCCGTACGAGGTGAGCCGCACCCCGCGCGGGATGTACTCGATCGGGTAGAAGTCGCGCACCGTCCACTGGTTCGACAGCATGCCGGTGAAGCACACGACACCGTGAACCCGTGTCGCCCGCAGCGTGTCGGGGAGGGTAGGCGCCCCGACGAGTTCGAGGGCCGTGTCGACTCCGTCGGGGATGAGGTTGCGGACCTGAGCGGCAACATCACCGTCGTCTACCAGCGGGTGCTGCACCCCGATCTCGCGCAGGACGGCGGCGCGGTCGGGGTTGCGGGTGGTCGAGAGCACTCTCATGCCGAGTCGGCGGGCGAGCACGGCGGTCGCCATCCCGACCGACGAGGTGCCGCCTCGGATCAAGATCGACTGCCCGGGCTGGGCGTCGAGGCCGACGGTGAGGGAGCCGTGGGAGGTCTGCAGCATCTCTGGAACGGCGCCGAGGACTGCCCAGGGGAGGTCACTCGTGAACCGGATCGTTTGGGTCACGGGCACACAGGTGTACTCGGCGTACCCACCATCGAAGGTGCGGCCCATGCCGCCCATCATGGCGGCGACCTGCATGCCGGGAGTGAGCTCGCCGTCCGGACAATCGACGACCACACCCGTCGCTTCGATTCCCAGCACCCTGGGGAAGACAACACCTTCGGCAAGGCCAAGGCGCGTGTGCAACTCGGACCGGTTGAGTCCGAACGCCTCGACCTTGATCAGTGCCTGGCCCGGCTCGGGGACCTGCACAGGCACATCGCGAATCTGCAGCGCCTCGGGCGGCCCGGGCGCGTCGAGCACGACGGCACGCATCGAGGTCGGGATCTCGGCCATCACTTGCCCCGCTGTTGGTCGGCGACGTGCTGTCGCACGTCTCGCAAGGTCGACGCGAGTGAATCGAGCCGTTCGCGTGGCAACGAGGGTCCGAGCCAGGCCTCGAGTTCGTCCTCGAACGAGCCCCTCGCAGCATCGATACGGCGGCGTCCGTCGCGGGTGAGGGAGAGGACCGACGATCGAGCGTCCTCGGGGTTCGGGGCACGGCCACACCAACCAGCCCGCTCGATGCGATCGACCAGCTTGCTCACGCCGCCCACCGTGATCGACAACATCTCAGCGATGTCGGCAACCCGGCAGTTCGGCACCTGATCGATGACCTGCATCGGCTCGAACCACGACAACGGCAGATCGTGATCGCGACGGAGCCGCCGGTCGACCAGATCCCACACTTCGGTCTCCAACCTCACTAGGTCACTGAACAACCTCCCCAGCTCGACCTTCGTAGCTGTTCCGGACGGCAATTTGGCTTCCATGGAATGAATCCTAGCTCGAGCCGGTTGCATTCCGTGGAAGCTAACTACGGAAGGACCAGACCAATGGACTACAACGAGACCCGGATCAGGGACCTGCTCGGAACCTATGAGCGATCGCTCAACACGAGCGACGCCGAGCTGGCTGCATCGTGCTACACCGCGGACGGGGTCTTCATGCCCACGACGCTACCAACCGTGACAGGCGCTGACATGGAGAAGGGATACGGCCAGATCTTCGAGACGATCCGCTTGAACGTCGCATTCACCATCGACGAACTCGACATCACATCCGCGGATACCGCGTACGCGTTGACCCGGAGCAAGGGAACCGTGACCGTGCTCGCCACCAACGACGAAGCAGCTGAAGCCAACCGCGAGTTGTTCCTCTTCGAGCGAAGCGACGCCGATGGCTGGAAGATCTTCCGCTACATGTTCAACAAGTCCGAATAGGCAGCCCGCTGAGACAGGGCCGAGCGGACGCGTCTCGATGACGCCGACGAGCGCCCGTATACGCGCCGGAGGGGGCTGGCGGGTGGCTTCACCCGTCAGCCCCCTTTGTCAGCGCTGCGCTATCGCTTCATGTTGACGAGGTCGGCGAGGATCTCGTCGGAGGCGGTGATGATCCGGCTGTTGGCCTGGAATCCGCGCTGGGCGATGATCATGTTCGTGAACTCCTGGGCGAGGTCCACGTTGGACATCTCCAGGGTTCCCGCCGACATCGCTCCGCGGTTGCCGGTGCCGGCCTGTCCGATCAGCGGCTCACCCGAGTTGGTCGACGCCTCGAACCTCGAGTCGCCTGCCTTCATCAAGCCGGTCGGGTTGGCAAACGTTGCCATGGCGACGACCCCGAGCGGCTTCGTGTAGCCGTTGGAGAACTGGCCGGTGATGGTGCCGTCGGTGCCGATCACGACGTCGCGGAGGAAGCCGATGGCGTTTCCGTCCTGCTGGAACGCCTCCATCGAGTCGGTTCCGCCGTATTGGACGATCGGCGTGTCACCCTGGAGTTCGACGTCGAAACTCATCGGATCGGCTCCGGCGGGCGTGTATCCACTGACCGTGATCGGGCTGGCGCTCGTGAGCGCACCGTCCGGTCCGAACGTGACGTTGCCTGCCGAAACGGTGATGGCGTTCCCGTCGATCTCTCCGGTCAGTGTCCAGTCGTTCGGTGCGTTGTTCGTGAACCTCAGGAGCAACTCGTGCGGGTTGCCGAGTGAGTCGAACACCGGGATGCTGGTGGTCGCCGCCTCGCCAACCGGCGTGTCGGCCGGCAGGTTGCCGCCCACTTCGACTGTGGTCGTGATGACCGGATCGATGACCTGGCTGAGGGGAATCTGGAGCTGCTGGATCGAAGCGGACATGTCGATCACGCCGGTCGAATCGGCGAGCCAACCCATCACGCGGGTGCCGCCGTTGCCGACGAGGTTGCCGTCCGAGTCGAAGCTGAAGTTGCCTGCTCGGGTGTATTCGCGGCTACCTGCCGTGTCGAGCACGAAGAACCCGTCGCCCTGGATCGCCAGGTCCGTCGAGCGGCCGGTCACCTGAGTGGCGCCCTGGGTGAACACGGCGTCGATCGACCCGACTTTCACGCCGAGACCGATCTGGATCGGGTTGGCGCCTCCGGTGTCGGCGCCGGCAGCGGTCGGGCCCTGGATCGTCTGGCTGAGGGCTTCTTGGAAGGTCACGACGGAGGACTTGAACCCTGCCGTGTTGACGTTCGAGATGTTGTTTCCGACGACGTCCATCATCGTCTGGTGCGAGCGCAGGCCTGAGATGCCTGCGAACATTGAGCGCATCATGTTGTGCGGTCCTCCTGTATGGGGGACCCAATCCGTGGGGCGGGTCCGGCTCGATCCGTGAGCCGGAAGGCTTCATGCGTCGTGGACCACCCTGTCGGCAGTCGCAGGGCGGAATTCAGTCTTCTGGAGCCACCTCCAGGACGTTGGAGAGCGGCACCCAGGTCTGGTCGATTTGGAGCTCCGGCCCTTCCGAAGAGAACCTGATGCTCTCCACTTGACCTGCGACGCGGTTGCCGCTCGCGTCGTATGCGGACACCTGCTTCCCACTCAGCCCGACTGCCAGGCTGAACTGCGTCACGTTCATGAGCTGCTCCTGGCTGTCGGCCAGGGACTGCAGGGTCTCGACTTGGGTGAACTGTGCGGTCTGCTGGAGCAGCTGGGTGCCATCCGATGGCTCCATCGGGTTCTGGTACTTCAGCTGCGCGACCAGGAGCTTGAGGAATGCATCCGGTCCGAGGTTGCCCAGGGACTCCGAGGCGGACATGGTCGCCGGTGGCGCGATGGGAGCGAAGCTTGTCGGGTTGATCTCGTTCATGATGCCTCCTAGAGAGTGATGCCGGGCTGGTCGGTTCTGCGCCGGTTGCCGGCAGGTCGTGGCTTCCATGCGTCGTCGGCAGCATCTCGGGCGGTCTCTCGCCTCTGTCCTCGCGAATCGGAGGAGGCCAGGTCGAACCCTCGGCTGGCGAGGGCTCGCTCGATGTCTGCAGTCAGGGAGGCGTCGCCGGTCGAGCTCAGGTGGATGCCGTCGGTTCGAAGTGCCACAGTCAGACGCACACCGTCGAGCTCGTCGAGTTGGAGAGTCACGATCTTCGGGTCGGGCCTCGTTGCCAGCGCTGCGATGGCCTGCTCCACCCTCCGGGCGATCCCGACCATCACGGGACCAGCAGGAACGGAGGTCGGCCGTCCGGTCTGCTCGGCGGACGGAACCCACGAGCTGACGTCGAGCTGGGGCTCGCCGTCCTGGGGCGTGGCTTCCACTCGGTGCTCGATGACCCCCTCCACCTTGGGGGTCTCGGCCCGAAGCGCCGAGGTGACTGGGGCCGTCGAAGTGTTGATCGTCGCGACCTGCTCCTGCCGTAGGCGAGGGGCGGCCTTCGTGTCCGGTTCCTGAGCGATCCCGGGAAGCGGAATCGTGGGGCGGGAGATGATGTCCGACGCTTCCCCGTCATCCGCCCCGGCGGGTTCGGCTGCCGTTTCGGATCTGATCGGATGCACCGAGGCGAGGGTCGCTTGCGCCTCGGAGCCGCCCTTCACGGCGGTATCCGCGGTGGTGTTGTTGTCGGTCGACACTCGCGCTGGTGCTGCAATGTCGAGCGCCGGGGTCCCACTCGCGAGTTCGGAGGCGAGCGCAGGATCGTCGACCTCGATTGCGATGCGAGGGTCGACCTCGGGCACAGCCCGATGGTCGTCGTGGGCTTGGGTTGTTGCGATTGGAACGTCGACGCCCGTGGGTTCCTGGACAGCGACGCCGCCTTCGGCCTCGACTCCCGCCTCGGCAGGCGTGGCGGTGTTGCTTAGGATCACTCCGGTCGGTGGGGCGCCGATGAACCCCAACATCGAGCCGGCATCCGCGAGAGAGTCCTCCCCTTCGTCGATCACGGGCTGTTCTCCGGTGAGCGGAACATCGATCACGGGCGCGATCTGGGTGTCGCCGGCCATGAGCCCGGCCATCAGGGCGGCGAAATCGACGCCCGGTGTGGCCGATGGCTCTGCAGCCGCCGGCACGGCCGCGGCGCAGTCGATGGGGACGAGGTTCATGGTGTTCCTCCGAGTTGTTGGAAGCGGTCGAGGACCTTCTGTACATAGGTGCCGCTGATCGGAACGTCGGGCCCGCCATCCCACATCTGCGACACGCGGGTCGGGCCGGCGTTGTAGGCGGCGAGCGCGAGATCGAGTCGACCGGCGTAGCGGTCGATCATGTCGGACAGGTATCGGGCGCCGCCGGCCAGGTTCTGCTCGGGATCGTTGGGGTCGACTCCGAGCATTTCGGCCGTTCCGGGCATCAACTGGCTGAGTCCGATGGCGCCAGCCTCCGAGACCGCGTCGGGAACGAAGTCCGACTCTGTCCACACGACGGCTGTCAGCAGGCGAGGATCGACGCCGGCCGAGGCCGAGGCGCGATGGATCGACGCCTGCCATCGGGCAGCGCCGGCCGGGATCTCGGCCGTCGTGGAGCTGTCCTGACCCGACGGCGTGAGCGCCATCGATGGGTTGTGGCTCGCTGCCGGCGGTTGATCCGAGCCGTGCGCGTCGAGAATCTGAGCGAATCCATGATCGGTCGACGGCATCGCCGAGCGGATCGATTCGATCCGGGCGAGCACTGCGCTGAGACCGTCTGCTCTCATCACCGACCCCACTTGCGACGGGTGGCGACCAGTTCGTCCAGGCTGCGCTCGGCGACGCGTCGGGCCTCGTAGGCGGCCTCCTGCTTGCGGCGGCTGTCGAGTTCTTCGGCCATGTCGTGGTCCTGCGAGGAGCGGCGCCAGGCGCCGGTTGCCGCGTCCGCCCGAGCCTGGGCGTTGCTGCGAGCTGCGGCGGCTTCGGTCAGTTGAGCGTGGGTCGCGATCGAGCGGAGCCGCTGAAGTTCGAGTTGTTCGGGGCTCACGAGCGACCGGGACTCCGAGAGCGTCTCGGCGTGGTGCCGGGCTGCCGCTCGTTCCCGTTCGGCTTCGAGTTCGGCCTTGCGGGCAGCGGCAGCGGCATTCGTCTTCGCCTGCCGCTCCCAGATCGCCCGCACCCTGACCAGGCGCTCGAAGCCCTTTTCGTTCTTCATGCGGCGACCTCCTGCAGAATGGTCGCCAGGCGGTCCCAGGCTTCTTCCTTCGGTGTGACCTCGTTCGGTGACTGCTTGAGGAACTCGATGAGCCTGGGTGCGGAGCGCAGCCCGCGATCGGCCCGCGGGTTCGAGCCGGGCACGTAGGCGCCGACCTCCACCAGCTCCGAGACCTCGGCGGCTGCTGCCAGAGCGTCCCTGGTGACGGTCGCCATGACCTGTTGGGGTTCCGACCAGAGCTTCGCAGCGAGCCGGCTGAGTGACGCGAGCGGATCGATCGCCGGATAGCGACCCTGAACGGCGAGGTTGCGGTCGAGGACGATGTGACCGTCGAGAATCCCCCTGACGGCATCTGCGATCGGGTCGTTCATGTCGTCGCCGTCGACCAACACGGTGTACATCGCGGTGATCGTCCCGTGTGTGCGAGGCCCGGTGCGCTCGAGGAGCTGGGGGAGAACGGTGAAGACCGACGGTGTGTAACCCCGCGCCGTGGGTGGCTCGCCGGCGGCCAGGCCGATCTCGCGCTGTGCCATGGCCAGCCGGGTGACCGAGTCCATCATCAGCATCACGTCGTGGCCGGAGTCTGCGAACCACTCGGCGATCCGGGTGGCGTACTTGGCGGCCCGCAGGCGCACCAGCGCCGGTTGATCGGAGGTGGCGACCACGACGATCGAACGGGAGAGGCCGTCGGGGCCGAGCTCGTCCTCGATGAACTCCCGGACCTCACGACCGCGCTCGCCGATCAAGGCGACCACGTTGACGTCGGCGGTCGTGCCCTTTGCGAGCATCCCCATGAGCGTCGACTTGCCGACTCCCGACCCGCCGAAGATCCCGATGCGCTGGCCGCGACCGACGGTACACAGCGTGTCGACGAGACGGATGCCGGTTCCGATCACGGAGTCGATCCGGCGTCGCGTCATGGCATCCGGTGCCGCGGCGTCCAACTGCACGGACTGTCCCGCGGGTGCTGGTCGGTCGTCCATCGGTCGGCCGAGGCCGTCGACGATCCGGCCGAGGAGCTCACGCCCGACGATGGCGCCGGGTGCCTCTCGGAGCCGTACCACCCGGTCGCCTCGCCCGATCCCGTCGGTCGAACCGAAGACGAGCGCGGTGGCCCCTTCGGTCCCCACCGCCACGATCTCGGCAATGCGATCCTCGCACGAGCCGCTGATGCGGACCGTGTCACCGAGCCTGAGCCGGAGACCGCGAACGTCGATCTCGTGGCCGCCGACGCGGGCGACGGCACCATTGACGACGATCAGTGACTGGTCAGCCACCGAGCTCCTCCTTGACGATGTCCCAGGCGGCGGCGAGTCGGAGGTCGGCTTGCGCCCAGCGTCCGGAGATGAGGGCGTCGCCATCGTCGATCGTCGTGTCACGTACCACGGCGATATCGGTTCGGTTGGCGAAGAGGTCATCGATTCGAGCGGCGTCGGTCGGGCTGACCCTGATGACGAGCGGCTCGTCGTCGATCTCGGTGAGCGCCAGTGCGATCTTCTCTCGCAGTCCCGCTCCGGCATCGTCCGGCAGTGCTCCGACGATCCTTTTGGCGATGTCGACGGCCAGGTCGACGACGGCCGGCCCCTGGGCTTCGACGATCTCGCGGAGCTGCCGGTTCGCCGAGGCGATCGCGGCGTCGAGCAGTTCGGTGGCGCGTTCCAGCGCCGACCGTGCCTCCAGGACAGCCTCCCGACGACCTGCGGCATGACCTTCGGCGAATCCGGCCTTGCGGGCCTCGGCGATCGCCGTGCGGGTGAACGAGTCGAGCGGAGCATTGCCGAGCGTCGTCGCCATCTCGCTGATCCTCGGTGCCCGGAGGACGCTATTCGATGAAGTCACCGTCACCCCCTCTGCTGATGGTGATCTGACCTGCAGCCTCGAGTGCGCGGATCTGGGCGACGACCGCCATCTGGGCTTCTTCCACCTCGCTCTTGCGGACCGCGCCCAGCAGGTCGGCTTCTTCCTTGAGGGACTCGCTCGCACGTTCTGACAGGTTGCGATAGATGGCGTCCTGCACCTCGTCCGCCTGGCCCTTGAGCGCGAGCGCCAGAGAGGCGGTCTCGACATTCTGGAGGACCTTCTGAATCGCCCGGTCGTCGAGCGTCGTGATGTCGGCGAACGTGAACATCAACGCCTTGACCCGGTCGGCCAGCTGGCGGTCTTCCATGCCGAGCCGCTCCAGGACCCAGGCTTCGAGCTCGTGCCCACCACGGTTGAGGATGCCGGCGAGCTCGCGGGCCCCTTCGGGCGGAATGGCGTCCTCGGGGTGGGTCTCGGTGAGCTCGGCCTTCATCGCCTCGACGATCCGGGTGATCAGCTCCGGCGGGGTCTTGCCGATCGTCGCTATCCGCATCGCCACGTCGGCAGCGAGGTGCTCGTCGATGTGGTTGAGGATCTTCGCCGACACGTCCGCAGGCTGGTGCGACAGCACGACGGCGATCGTCTGGGGATGCTCATTGGCGAGGTACTGGACGAGTTGGTCGATCTCGACCCGTGCCAGGAAACCGAAGGGGCCGTCGGGTCCCTTGTCGATCTTCTGGCTGGCGGGCAGTGCGGTCTTTGCCCGGTGGCGCAACGCCTCAGCCTCGGCGAGCGGGTCGATCGTCAGGAGGTGCTGGAGCACATCCCTGACAACGCCCCGACGTTCGTTGGGATCGATCTCTCCCAAGGTGAGCACGTGTTTTGCGAGAGCTTCGATCTCGTCGCGGGTGAGATGCTCGAGAATCGACTCGGCCTTGTCCGTGCCGATGGCGAGCACGAGCGCAGCGGCCTTCTGCTGGGGTGCGAGGACAGCAGCCATCGTCAGACCCGCTCACGCTGGTCGGCGAGCCAGCTGCGCAGGAGGGTGGCGATCTCCTCGGGTTGGCGTTCCACCAGCTGCATCACGTCCGAAGCCATGCCACTCATCTCGATGGCATCGGCCGCCGAGCTACCCATCAGGGCGGGGGAGCGCCCGCCAGGAAGCGCTTCGATCCCCGAAGCGGAGATCGCCGACGACTTCTTCCCGCCCCGGCTCATGAGCACAAGGGCCACTGCGACCACGACGAGTGCGAGTGCTCCCGCGATCGTTGGGATCAGGTCCATCATGCCGCCCTCTTCGGCGACCGGTGCCGCGGCCTCCGCCTCGGCTGCGACCGTTGCCGGGAAGGCGGCGGCCGAGACTTCGACAGTGTCGCCTCGCTCGGCGTTGATACCGGCTGCTGCCACTACGAGCGAGTCGATCGTGTTCAGGTCTGGAGCCGTCGCTCCGGTGAGCTGGCCGTCGTCGACCACGACTGCGACGGAGAGTCGCTCGATGGCGCCGGGCGCCTCCATGGTCCTCGTGACGACCCGATCGACGCCGAACTCGGTCGTCGCCTCGTTCCGGGCGTACTCGTAGGAGCCGTCCTCGGCGACTTCGAGGGCTTCGCCATCGATCCCAACCGACCCGACCGGGGCGTCTG
>JAHEDH010000158.1 GCA_024641285.1 bacterium
CGTTGGCGGACTGCTTCGACGACGCGGGTCAGTGCATCCATGCGGCAATCGTATCCGCCAGCACGTCGGCGGCATCCTCCTGGAGGAAGTGGCCCGCATGCTCGATGGTTCGGTGGGGCTGGCCCGCAGCCCCCGGAATCTTCGACTGGAAGATCCGTTCACCACCGGCTGTGATCGGGTCGCCGTCGGAGAAGAGCGTCAATGTGGGCCGTTCCCAACCGAACAGGGTTCTCCACGCCTGGCGGTTCGGCTCCGACGACGGATCGTTCGGTGAGATGGGCACGAGCGACGGCATGACCCTCGGGCCTGCCCGATAGGAGTCGTCGGGAAATGGAGCGTTGTAGGCGGCCACCTCGGCATCGGACAGGGTTCGGATCGTCCCGCCCTGCACGATCCGACCACAGTCGAAATCGGGGGTGTTGCGGACGAACTCCCGCCATGCCATGAATGCATCCGGCATCCGCTGATCACCGGTTGGCAAGCCGGTGTTGGCAACGACGAGCCGCGAGAATCGATCCGGTTGATTGGCCAGGAGTCGCAAACCGATGAGCCCACCCCAGTCCTGGGCGAACAGGGTGATCCCGTCGAGGTCGACGCGGTTCAGCCACTCGATCATCCAGCTCACGTGGCCTTCGTAGCTGTGGTCCTCCACGCGGCGCGGCTTCGAGGACTTCCCGAATCCGACGAGGTCCGGCGCCACGACCCGAAACCCCCGTTTGGCGAGCGTTTCGATCATGTTGCGGTACAGGTAGGACCAGGTCGGCTGTCCATGTATGAGCAGCACCGCCGGCCCTGCGCCCGCCTCCGCGTGGTGGACCGAAAGACCCTCTCCGATGTCGATGTGCGCCTCCTCGAAGTCGTACTCGGATAGCGAATCGAATCGGGCTTCGGGCGTGGTGAGGATCTCCATCGAACCAGACCATAGAAGGCCGGAATCGAGCGGGGGCCGTGAAGCGGTCGGGAGGCGAAAGGTACGCTTGCAGTCTCGATGCCTCCAGGTATCACCAACACCGCCGTGCGCCTCCGTTCAACGACCTAATCCGAAAGGCCGACCATGAAAGCCACCCTTCCGATCGCATTCGTACTCCTGCTCGCAGCCTGCGGCGGGGGCGACGCCGCCACGACGACCGAGGCTTCGACGGCGGAATCGACGACCAGCGCGGCCGAGACGACGACCACGGCTGCGCCCACGACCACCGTCGCCGAGACCACGACCACGGCCGGCGCATCGGGAGCCGATTGCGTGGCCGGCACCTGGGAGCTGGACTCCGAGGCCTTCATCGAATCGCTGGCGGAGAACTTCGCCGATGCCGGCGAGGTCCCCGTCGAGTTGACCTTCGGCGGCGGCTCCTACACAGTCGAGCTCGGCAGTGACGGCTCGATGTCGGCGGTCAGAGAGGCTTGGCAGTTCAGGTTCGAGACCGCGGAAGGGGCGATCATCAACACGATCGAAGGCACCGACTCGGGCATGTACTCGATCGAGGGCGACACCATGACGGTCACTTCGACGGATTCGACGACGACCTTGTCCATTCAGGCGGAGGTCGATGGAGAACTGGTCGACCTTCCGTTCGGAGCAGCTCCGCAGACGATCGACCAAGACACGTTCAGCGGAAGCGGACAGTTCGAGTGCACCGACGACACACTGACCGTGACGCTGGAGGGGACCACCTCGATCTTCGACCGCAGGTGACTATTCGCCGATGTCCTCGCTCCAGAGGTCCGGGTTCTTGGCGATGAACGAAGTCATCATGTCGACACAATCGGGATCGTCGACGACGTCGAGCACGACACCGCGCGACCGCGAGTAGTCCTCGGGGCCGCGGAAGGTGCGGTTCTCCCCGATGACGACCCGCGGGATCCGGTACAGCAGAACCGCACCGGTGCACATGTCGCACGGCGACAACGTCGAGTAGAGCGCCGATCGCCGGTAGGCGGCGGCATCGAGCCGACCTGCGTCTTCGAGTGCGTCCATCTCGGCGTGGAGCACCGCGCTGCCGCGTTGGATACGCCGGTTGTGCCCGCGGCCGACGATCTCTCCGTCGATGGCGAGCACCGATCCGATCGGAATGCCACCTTCGGCCGCCCCCAGGCGTGCCTCGGCGATGGCCGCCGCCATGAGCTCTGTGTCATTCACCGCCGGCGTCGCGGCCGAACAGTCCAGCAATGCGCTGCTTGACCGCATCGCGCCGAGCGGCCCCCGACGCCGGGTCGAAGAAGTATGCGACGGCCGCTCCGAGGGCGAACACCCCGACCAGTGTCCGCTTCTTCGGCTTGGCCGGCACGGTGGCGACGACCGGGAGTGCGGCTGCCAGCCGCTCGGGAAGGGAAGAAGACCAATCGCGAGCGTGGTGCAGCGATTCGGATGCTGCATCTCGAGCCTGCCCCAGCGGGTCGTTCTCGGCGAGCCAGGAAGTGATCCGATCAGCGATCTCGGCGGCTTCGCCGGCGATGATCTCACCGACATCCGAGAGCCGCTCCCCGGTTCGCGCTCCCGCCTCGCTGATCTGGTGTGCGGCCTGTTGTGCCCTGGCGTTCATGTCTGTCGACCTCCGTCGATCGGTATGGCTCGAATGATGGTCCTGATCGCGCCGATGTGCCATTTCATGGCCCCGGGTCGGCGAGGCGCAGCCCGTCGACGAGCTCGAACAGAGAGTCGATTCCCAGATGCGACCACACCGAGACGACAACCGAGTAGCCCGGGATGTAGATGTCTATCCGCGGCGCACCCGGGACCAGTTCATCGGACCCCGGAGCACGGAACAACAGGCGGTCGATCGGTACACCCGGATCGCCGACCCTGGGCAGGATGAACCCCGCACTGCCGTCGTCCCACCTGAAGCCGGGAGTTCCGTCCGGCGGCGTCGCAAACGACGAGACCGTGATTCCGACGACGCCCCGCCCACAGTCGCTGCACGAATAGTTCAGGGCGTCGTGTCCCGGGCCGGACGGGGCGTCCCACGCCAGTGACCACATCGGCGTCGTCGTCGTGCGAATCTGGGCGTCGCCCGGTACGCCATCGGTGAGAACCAACGTCACCGTCTCCGACGCCGGGGCCGGCCACGAGGTCGGGTACGGAACCGGGTCGGCGCTCCACGGCGCCGTACCGAGGTCCTGCGTCTGCGTCTCGGAGATCTCGATCGGAGCAGCTTCCAGGCCGTCGACCAGCCGCAGTGCGTCGACGAGGCTCAGCAGGTGTTCGTCACCGAGGTTCGACCACACCTGATAGGCGCACAGCTGCCCTGGTACGGAGAACTCGGCCAACCGCTGGACGGCACCGTCGTCGAAACCTTCGCCGCCGTATCCGACGACCTGATCCCCGTATCGCAGCGTGTTCGGCATGCGGATACCGATGTCGGCCCATGCCGGCAGACCCACCCCGGCGACGCCGAACGCAGACCGCAGTTCCGGAAGATCCCACGCCACTGCCCAGCCTCCGCCGAACTCCGCACGTCGAAGCGTCGCGCCACCGGCGTCGAAGCCCGACGGGAACAGCGCCGAGCACCACAGATGGTTCTCCGCTCGCTGCCACTCCTCGACCAAGACGTCCGGTACGTCGGCGACGGCGAGGGCGTCTCGTACCCATGGAGCTTCGTCGCCGCTCGGCACCGTCGATTCGACGGTCGCTTCGGTGCTCGAGGTCGTTCCGGGAATGCTCGTCGTGGGCGGGATCGATTCGGGCACGGTCGTAGAGGCGATGGTCCCCGCAGGCGGGGGTTCACCTGGGTTGTTCCGAATGAGCGCAGCGGAGACACCGACGATTGCGATCACGACGGCAGCAGCCTGCAGAGCGACCAGCATCCCGCGGCGGCCGGATCGGACCGGCCCCTGTCCCATCCGTACTCTCAGATCGCCCCAGAAGCCGGTGCGATGCTCAGGCACGCGTTCACCTTGGAGCGCTCGCTTCAGATCCTCGGGATTCATCGCTCATCACCTCCCAGAGCATCTCGCATCGCCGTGCGCGCTCGACTGAGGCGCGATCGCACCGTGCCGACCGGTATGGCGAGGATGTCTGCCGCCTCGCCGTAGTCCAGTCCCTCCACGTCGATCAGGGTCAGAACGGCCCGGTGCTCGACGGACATCCGGTCGAAGGCGGCAACGAGATCAAGGCGAGCAGCCCCGGCGGTGGCGACGTCATCGGTCAGCGCGGCCGATTCGAAGAGCTCGGCATCGTTGCGACGCTTTCGAATCAGGTCGATGCAGGCGTTGTGGACGATCCGGTACATCCAGTTCTTGAAGGAGGCGTCCCCACGGAACCGGCGGATCGCCCGGAAGGCGGAGAGGTAGGCGTTCTGGAGCGCGTCGTCCATGAGCGCCGCATCGCGGAGGAGGCGGAATGCGTAGGCGCGGAGCTGTGGGTCGTACAACCGCACGAGCGCGGTGAAGGCGGCAGGATCGCCTTCACATGCCCGCTTGAGATGGAGGCTCTCCGGTTCCATCCGGATCATTGTCGTCGCCATGTGGATGGAGACGAGACAGCATGGCTGAGCGTTCCATCTTCACCTCGTCGATCAGTAGCTGCCGATCGCCTCGACAAGCCGTCTGGCCACGGTCCGAAGCAGCTTGACCGCCACGGTCGGGTACTCGTCCATGATCACGTTCAGGTCGTTCCGCTCGATCCGCAGAGCCGGGAGGAACGTGTCGGCGCGTACGCCGGCATTGCGGGGCAGATCGGTGATGAGGCTCATCTCTCCGGCGATGTCGCCGCTCGTCAGCTCGGCGATCTTCCTGCCGTTCCGGCGCACCGTTGCCCGGCCTTCGAGGACGACGAACGCCTCGTTGCCTGATGCCCCGGCAACGATCATGTGGTCGCCCGGGACGAACTCGACCTCCCTCACGCGACGGGCGATCTGGGTCAGATCCTTCTTCGACAGCCCCTCGAACAATGGGACCTGGGCCAGCACGTCGACCTTGTCCGACTGACGCTTCAACACTGCCATTCTCGGCTCCCTCGTTCGGCAGTCCCGGACGCTACCGATTCACCCTCGATGTCGTCGCCCAAACCGCAACACACCCTGCCGCGATCGGAATGCTCTACTGTGATCGGCGTGAAGACCTTCTATCGGCTCGTCGGCCTCGTCGTCGTCGGTGCCATCGCCTTCGTTGCACTCGGTCCGTTGCTTCCGGCGGGGAACCCCATCGGCGATGCTTCCGACGCCTTCCTCGATGCCCTGTCGGCGTTCTGGGGCCAACCCATCACTTCGGTCGGCCCCTGAGCTTCATCCGCCTGTGGCAGGGAGCCCTGCAGCCGGTCGGAGCGATTCGAGCCGGCGGGTAGATCCGGCCGGACACCGACTGCCGGCCGGTCACCGCGCAACCAGACCATCGCGCCGGCGTCTACGCGTCCATCTCGACGGCCCCGAGCGCATCCCAGACACCCACCCCACAGATCGATCGGACGACGCCGTAGGGATAGGGAGGGAGACCAGGTGCCGAGACCGCGGTGAGAGCGGTCATCTCCTCGTTGGACAGCACGACATCGGCCGAAGCGAGGTTGTCGTCGAGTTGCCTCAGTGTCCTGGCACCCAAGATGACCGACGACACGCCTGGACGCAGCCGAACCCAGGCGAGAGCCACCTGCGCCATGGTGATGCCTCTGTGAGCGGCGATGCGATCCATCAGTCTCAGGATGCTCCACGTCCGTTCGGTGTTCCGGGCGTCGTACGCCTCCACTCCGCGGTCGGGGTCCTCCCCCAGGCGGGTCTCGCCGGTCGGCCGAGTGTCTGGTGAGTACTTCCCGGTGAGCCAGCCTCCGCCGAGTGGCGACCACGGGAGAATCCCGATCTCCTCTTCGAGACAGACCGGCACCACCTCCAACTCGATTCCGCGATCCAGCAGGTTGTACTGCGGCTGGAGCGTCACCGGACGCGCCCACCCGTTCCTGTCACATCGGTCGACGATCTTCTGCATCTGCCATCCGGTGACATTCGACCATCCCACGTGTGCGACGACTCCCCGGCCCACGAATTCGTCGAGGGTCGAAAGGGTCTCGTCGAGCGGAGTGTTGGGGTCCCACCCATGCACCTGGTACAGATCGATGTCGTCGGTGTGCAGACGACGCAGGCTGGCATGGAGGGCGCGCCGCAGGTGCACGCGGCCGGCTCCCCGATCGAGCGGCTCACCGCTCATCGGAAACCGCGCCTTGGTGGCCAGCACCACTTCGCCGCGCTTCCCCGAACGCGCCAGCCAACGTCCGACGATCTCCTCGGACACGCCCGCCGAGTACACGTCGGCGGTGTCGATGAAGGTCCCACCTGCCTCGACGAATCGGTCGAGCTGGGCAAGTGCACCGGGTTCGTCGGTCTCCGCTCCGAAGGTCATGGTGCCGAGCCCGAGGGCACTGACCGGTGTTCCGCTGTTCCCGAGATAGCGATGCTCCATGCCACAGAACCTACCGGCGATGGGCACGCACCGGGTATGTGAGTCGTGACAGCCGGCCGACCCGAGGCTCGACTACGTTCGCCACATGAGCATCCGCCCGGCAACCCCGGCCGACGCCAGGAGCATCGCCGAGATCTATGCGCCGTACGTCGCCGATACAGCCATCTCGTTCGAGGAAACGCCACCCGATGCCGCCGAGATCGCACGACGGATGGAGGGCGCCCATCTCTGGCTGGTCGACGAGACCGACGGGGACATCACGGGATACGCCTATGCAACACCGTGGCGTTCCAGGCACGCCTACCGATTCACCGTGGAGACGACCGTCTACGTGGCATCAGAACAGCACGGTCGTGGGGTCGGCCGGCGCCTGTACGAGGAACTCCTCGCTCAGCTCGGTGCGCTGGGGTTCGTGACCGCCGTGGCAGGCATCACCCTCCCGAACGAACAGAGTGTCGAGTTCCACCGCTCGCTCGGCTTCGGCGACGTCGGCACGTTCCCCAAGGTCGGATACAAGTTCGACACCTGGTACGACACCGGCTGGATGTCGCGCGAGCTGTGACTCTGAGTTGCGCATGACGCTTCACGCCTCACGCAACACGCCACACGCCACACGCCTCACGC
>JAHEDH010000036.1 GCA_024641285.1 bacterium
GTCGATGGCGATCTCGAGTGCCCCGTCGGCGTCGAGGTCTGCCAGCGCCGAGACCCGAGCGACAACCGAGAACGGGATGTCGTCGGGACCCAGGTCTTCGGCGACGATCGACTCGTGGAGAACCGCGGTCTGGACCTCCTCGTCGATCACCCGCCGGACCAGAACCAGGGAGTAGACGCCCCGTTGGAAGAACTCACCACCGTGATTGTCCGCGACGATGACCACCTCCTCGGCCCCGTCCCCCTCGAAGTCTGCCCGGTACAACTGGACGATCACCGGCTCCGGCTCGTCGAAGCCATGTCCTGCGAGGAACTCGGAGACGATCTGGGCGTAGACCGCCGAGTCGAGCGGCAACTCGGCAACCGGATGCGGAACGAGTTCCCAGTCGGCTTCGACCGCGAGCGGCTGTGAGCGGAACGGGTCGTAGGTCTCGTAGGGGTCGGGATCGAGGTCGAGGATCACGTGCCCTTCGACGATCTCGCAACCCGGCTGAGGCACTCCGCCTACCGCGGTGCCGAGCAGTCCGGTGGGCCCCACGATCTGGAACGTATCGCCGCCATCGAGCGGAACCGCAGTTGCTTCGTCGGCCGGACGGAACTCCGTCCCGTCCCACCAACCGAGCACGCCACCGGAGCCGACGATCACGCCTGTCGACGCCTGCTCGGGACTCGTCGTGGTCGTGTCATCCTCTCCAGCGGTCGTCTCGGTGGATGCCGTCGATTCCGGAGCGATGTTCTCCACCGAGGCTGAGGTCGTGACCGTGGTGCCGGAGTCGACGCCGGTCGTCTCCACTGAATCGGTCGGGGTGCAGCCGACTGATATCGTTGCCAGCATGCAGATGCCCAATCCCGTGAGCTTCTTTCGCAACTGGACACGCTCGGACCTCACCGCGGAGGAGAAGCTCCGCCAGGCGGTCAAGAACACGGCCATCAAGGCGCGCACCGGGGAGTCCTGTTGCGGAAACCACGGCGAAGTCGGCTGTTGAAGAGGCCCTGACGGCTCCGGTTCGGAGCCTCACGACCATCACGACGGGGATCACTCACACTGAACATCCCCGTGGGGACGGGCAGCCGTACCGATCGGTTCCTTCACTTCCCGAATCGGCGCTCGCGCATCGAGAACTCTCGGAGCGCCCGGAGGAAGTCGATCCGGCGGAACGCCGGCCAGAAGACGTCGACGAACACGAACTCGGCGTAAGCGGACTGCCAGAGCAGGAATCCGGACAGCCGCGCCTCGCCGCTCGTGCGGATCAGGAGATCGGGATCCGGTAGATCCGACGAGTACATGTGCGCGGCGAGCTTCTCGGAGGTGATGTGGTCGGCGATGTCCCCCGCCGGAACGCCCGAAGCGGCCAACTCGGCCACGAGATCCCGCGTCGCATCGGTGATCTCCTGACGACCCCCGTACCCCATGGCGATCGTCAGTCTTCGCTCCCCTTCCTCGCACGCGGTCTCGGCGGCCTTGGCCGCAGTGACGACCCGCTCAGGCAGCATGTCGAGGCTGCCGATGAACTTGATCTCGAGTCCGTACTTCCGTCCCAGCTCGGGCAAGCGGCCGAACAGCTCCACCAGCACGTCGAAGTACGGGTCGAGTTCCTCCGCAGGGCGATCGAGGTTCTCCCTCGAAAGGACCCAGGCGGTGATGGCCGGGATGTCGAGCTCCTCTGCCCATCCGACGACTTCCTCGAATCGGCGCATGCCTGCCCGATAGGCCTCGGTGTAAGTGGACATGTTGAACGAGCGGGCGTAGCGGCGATGTCCGTCGAGGATGATTGCGATGTGCCGCGGGAACAGGTTCGGATCGAGCGATGCCTGGAGGCGATCCTCGTAGAGCCGGTACAGCAGATTGGATGGTCGAGCCATTGAAACCCCTTCACTCCACGATACCGACATACGACGGTTCCGAGTCCTTGCCGACCACATCGGCTCGGGTCGGATGGTTCGTCGTTCGGCTCGGCCTCTCCATCGGCAGGATCTTCGTCCACCTTCAGTGATCACCATCGATGAGTGCCGACGGAACCACCGAAGGAGGATTCGCAGGAGGGGCCTCCCATAGCTGTGCAATCGGTCGTAGCATTGGTCGCCATGGAACGGATCACCCTCGGCCGCATGCAGAATCCCGTACGGGGCTTCCTCCATGGCAGCGCTGCCCTGGCATCGCTGGTCGGACTGGTGACACTGCTCGTCCGCACCGACGGGTCCGGATGGGTCACCCTGGCCATGTTCGTTTACGGGGCGAGCCTCGTCATGATGTTCACCACCTCGAGCCTCTACCACTCCATTCCGTGGAGCGATCTGTGGAAGACCCGGATGCGACGCCTCGATCACACCGGAATCTTCCTGGTCGTCGCCGGGAGCTACACCCCGTTCGCGGTGGTCGCACTCGACGGTGCCTGGCGATGGGGCTCACTGCTGGTGGTCTGGGGGATGGGGATATCGGGCATCGTCATCAAGTTCGTGGAGCGGCGCGTGCGCATCGGGCTCTCGGTCACGCTGCAGTCGATCATGGGCTGGGGCGCCGTCATCCCGATGTTCGAACTGGCCCGGCGGCTCGGTGGCGCGACCGTCGCCTGGATCGCCCTCGGCGGAGTGCTGTACACCGCCGGGATGATCTTCATGTTGACGAACTGGCCAAAGCTGGCGCCCCGCATCTTCAGCCACCACGAGTTGTTCCACGTGCTCGTGATCGGCGGTGCTCTCACCCACTTCCTCGTCGTTCTGCAGGTGCTGGTCCCCATGACCGGCACCATCGCCTGACTTCCCGACCCGCTCAGCGACGGGTCGGCACGACGTCGTCGTAGATGTCGATGACTTCGTCGACCAATCCGTATTCCTGAGCTTCGTCCGACGTCAACCACCGATCGCGGTCTGTGTCCATGGCGATCCTCTCGACCGTCTGGCCCGTGTGACGTGCCAGGATCTCGTTGGTGCGATGCTTGAGGCGGATGATCTCCTTGGCGTGGATGGCGATGTCCGAGGCCTGGCCCTCGAGCCCGCCCATGAGCGGCTGATGGATGAGGACTCGACTGTTGGGGAGGATGCGGCGCTTACCCGGAGTCCCGCCGGCGAGCACCACGGCGGCCGCTGACGCCGCCAACCCGACGCACGTGGTGGTGACGTCGGCCTTGACGTGCTGCATGGTGTCGTAGATCGCCATCATCCCGTTCATGTCGCCGCCCGGGGAGTTGATGTAGAGGTTGATGTCCTTGTCGGGATAGTCGGACTCGAGATGGATCAGCTGGGCGACGACGAGGTTTGCGACGTTGGCGTCGATGGGCTGGCCGAGGAAGATGATTCTCTGGTTCAAGAGCCGCGAGTACAGGTCGAACGCCCGATCTCCTGTGCTGGACTGTTCGATGACGGTGGGGATGAGCATGCGGTTCTCCTGCAACTCGTTGGTTGCAACTACTCTGCCAGATGCAGAGGCATTGTGCAACTGCTAGGTTGCAACCGATGAACGACATCATCGAGTTCGACGTCGAGCTGGAGCGCTCGATCGCCGCGACCTGGCGCCTGGTCACAGACCCCGCCGCCCTCGGAACCTGGATGCTCGGCTCTTTCGAGTTCACCCCCGAGGCAGGCTCGCAGCTGGTGTTCCGGACGGACGATCAGGTGAGGCGAGGCGAGATCGTCACCGTCGAGTTGGATCGTCGTTTCGCCTGGCGCTGGAGTGACGGCGTCGAGGAGTCCGAGGTTTCGATCGAGATCGACGGTGACGAGACTCGATGCCAGGTGACGATCACCGAGCGACTGCTCCCACCCCGCCGATGGGCGAAGCCGTCGATCCCCCCGGTCGAGGCGTCGATGGCATGAGCGACCTCCAGAGCCTGTTCGGCGCGCTGGGAGATGCCACCAGACGATCGCTGTTCGAGCGGTTGTCGACCGGTGGCCCCGCCTCGGCGAGCCAGCTGGCGCACGAGCTCCCCATCACCCGTCAGGCGATCTCGAAGCACATCGCAACACTCGAGTCGGCCGGCCTCGTCACCCGCAGAGAGGCCGGCCGGGAGATCCAGTTCGTGGCGAACCCCGAACGTCTCGAGGACCTCGGATCTTGGTCGCAGCGGGTCAACCGCCAATGGCAGGATCGCATCCAGCGCCTCACGGAGATGTGACACCGTTCTCGTGACGGTTGACCACCCATCTGGTGGTTGAACGTCACAAGAACGGATTCACTGGCGGGTCAGCCAGGTGGGTTCGGCGCAGAGGGCTTCGATGTGATCGATGTCGACGGGGACCAGGTGGGTCAGGTTCTCGTGACCGTTCTCGGTGATCGCGATGTCGTCCTCGATCCGCACGCCGATTCCCAGGAACTCCTCGGGGATGCGATGAGTGATCTTGTCGGCCTCCTCGGCCTCGGCGTCCTCCAGCTTCTTGGCGGCAGCCACCCCGAGCATCAGCCGCCGCTCCGCCCTGGCGTCGAGGTCGTGCTCGAGCATCGTGAACTCCACCTCGGGTCGATCCGGGGCGATGTAGAGGCCCGGCTCGACAGTGAAGCACATGCCCGGCGCCAGGCGACGATGGGCGCCTTCGAGCCGATAGGCACCGGCGTCATGGACGTCGAGCCCCAGCCAGTGCGAGGTGCCGTGCATGAAGAACTCACGGTACAGGTGCATGGCATGCACCTGGTCGGCGTCGCCCGGGACCAGCCCGAGGTCGATGAGCCCGTCGACCAGCAGGTCCACGGATGCGTCGTGAACGGTGCGGAGCGTGGAGCCCGGCCGAGCGGCCCTGATCCCGGCGCGCTCGGCTTCGAGCACGACCTCGTACACAGAGCGCTGGGCGAGGGTGAACTCCCCATTGGCCGGGAACGTGCGTGTGATGTCCGACGAGTACATGTCGATCTCGGCCGCGGCGTCGATCAGGATGAGGTCGCCGTCCTCGATCTCGCGGTCGTTCTCGATGTAGTGGAGGATCACGGCGTTCGGCCCAGAAGCGACGATCGACGGGTACCCGTTCCTCGGTGAACCACCCTCCCGAAAGAGGAACTCCATCGCCGCCTGCACCTGGTACTCGTAGAGCCCGGGCCTGGCGAATCGCATCGCCTCGGCGTGCCCCAACGCCGACACCTCGCAGGCGGCGCGAAGCGAATCGAGCTCGGCAGGCGACTTGTGGAGTCGCATCTCGGCGAGGACCGAGCTGATGTCGTGGATCGCCACGGGCGCCGCCCGGCCATACCGCTCGCGGACGGACCGGGCCTTTGCCAGCAGTCCGGTCATCCGGGAATCCTGGCTGGGGTTGCCGAGCCGATAGAACAGCGTGTCGCGGCCGAGCATCAGCCGCGGCAGCACGTCGTCCAGCTCGTCGAGCTCGTAGGCGGCGTCGGCGGCGAAGCGGGTCTTGGCGCCATCGGCACCGGTCCGATACCCGGTCCAGATCTCCATCTCCCGGTCGCGTGGCCGGACGAAGAGATGGAAATCCCCGTCGTCGTGACCCGGGGTGATCACGGCGACCGCGTCCGGCTCGTGGAAGCCGGTCAGATAGTGGAAGTCCGAGTCCTGTCGGAACTCGTGATGCACATCATCGTTCCGGACGAGTTCGACGGATGCAGGGACGACGGCGATGGCCCCCTTGCCGATTCGGCGGCCGAGCTCGCTCCGATGATCTTTGAATCTGTCTGGCACCTGTCTCCGCTCCGGTTCGTCACTCCGAGTCTGCCAGCTTCGGGGACACCGCGCATCACGGCACGACGAGTGCCAGATCGACGACGACCGGGAAGTGGTCCGATCCGAGGGCCGGCCCGAGACGCCGGTCGACGACCCGGAATCCGTCGGAGTGGAGCACGTGGTCGATCGAGACCCGCACAATCGGGCTGGCATCACTCGGAAAGGTCAACTCCAGCCCATATCCGCGTTGTGAATTGTGCAAGCCGGCGTTGGCGATCAAACGCCGGAACGAGGACGACCAGGGTGTGGCATTCAGATCGCCGGCCACGATCGTCCGTCCCACCGATTCTGCCGACCAATCCCTGGCGAATCCCAGCTGGGCGTCACGGAGCCGGGCGCGTTCCTCGGTCGAAGGGGACAGCGGATGCGAGCCGAGGATGCGCACCTCGTTGCCCTCCACGTCGAGGACGACCTCGACCGCACGCGGTGCCGAGGTCGCAAAGCCGAAGGTACGAAATTCTGCGGTCTGGGGGATCAGGGCCATCGTCCCGAAGTCGAGCGGCTCGACCCGGCCGGTCTCGACCCGATATGGAAGGTCGGCCGCATTCAGGGCGTCCTCCCACAAGAACGTCGCCTCGTGGAGGAACACCACATCGGGCTGCTCCGCGGCGATGTAGGCGACGACATCGTCATACGTGTCGTTGAGCCCGTTGACGTTGAACGTCATCACACTCAGCGTCTCCCCGATCGGTTCGCCGGAGACCGACGGGGCAATGAACAGCGGAACGACCACCGCGGCGTTGACGAGACCGACCAGCCCGATGATGAAGGCCGAGCGTCTGCGACCGGCGAGCACCAGGAACAGGGCCATGACGACGAGCGCAACGGCGAAGTGGGGTCGGAAATTGGCTGCCAGGTCGAACGTCCACCACAGCTCTCCGAAGAAGCTGAGGACCGACCACGCGGCGACGGCGAGGGCGGGCAGCACGAGCAACAGCGACGTCCATCGCGGGACGCGTCGGGTGATCATCCGCTCAGATGATCACAGTGAATCGACGAACTCCGCAATCGCCCGGCCGATCTCCGGCCCGGAGTCCTCCTGGATGAAGTGCAGTCCGGGCACGGTGACCTCGCGCTGGTTCGGCCACGTGCGGGCCAGCTCGCGCTGCGCCCCCGTCAGGATCGAGCCGGGCTCCGCGTTCACGAAGAGCTTCGGGATGTCGGTCTCGGCCATGAACGTCGCGTACCGGGTCACGATCTCGACCACGTCGACCGGTGTGCCGCCGAGAGGGATCTCCCGGGGCCAGCGCAGCGTCGGGACCCTCGTGGCGGCGTTCGGGAACGGACGGCGATACTCGGCCATCACCTCGGGCGGGAGCGTCTTCAACACGGATGCCGGCAGAATCCTTTCGACGAAGAAGTTCTTTCCGAGGACCATCTCCTCACCGGCGTCGGTGCGCATGGCCTGGAAGGCGTTGCGAGCGCCTTCCGGCCAGTCGTCCCATTCGAGGGGGGCGACGATGGTCTCCATGTAGACGATTCCCGCCACTGCGGAGGGATGCCGTGACGCCCAGTCGAAGAGCAGAGCCCCACCCCAGTCGTGCCCGACCAGCACGAGATCGGCATCGAGGTCGAGCTCCTCCATGAACCCGTCGAGGTAGTGGCGGTGGTCGTTGAACCGATAGAGACCGTCGATCTTCGCCGAATCGCCCATCCCGATCAGGTCGGGGGCGATGCAGCGACCGTGGCCGGCGAGCTCGGCGATGACGTCACGCCAGAGAAACGACGAAGTCGGATTGCCGTGCTGCAGAAGAATCGGGCGGCCCGCACCGACATCGACATAGGCCATTCGAGAGCCGAGGACGCTCAGGTGCTTCTTCGCGATCGCCATGTCCCGAAGCTAGCGCCGACGCTTCGTAATGGACCGGCGGATCGCCTAGCTTGCCCTCGACATGACCGATGTCCTTTTCATCCTGGCCGGTTTCGCGCTGCTCACCTTCGCCGCCGACCGCCTGGTCGTTGCCGCTGCGCGGCTCGCTGCCAAATTCGGGCTCTCGACCGTGCTGATCGGCGCCGTCGTGGTGGGACTGGGGACATCACTTCCGGAGATGCTCGTATCCGGGGTGGCTGCGGCCCGTCCCGGGGGCCTGGACTTCGCACTCGGCAACATCGTCGGGTCGAACGTCGCCAACCTCGCCCTCGTGCTCGGGGTCAGTGCCTGGATCAGCCCGATCGCTCGGCAGCCGCGCACGATCACGAGAGAGGGCGGGCTCATGCTCGTCGCCTCGCTCCTGCTGACGGGTCTCGCATTCAACAACACCCTGAACCGCGCCGAGGGGTTCATCCTCGCCTTCGGACTCGTCGGAGCGCTCACATTGATCGTCCACTGGTCCCGGACAGGGGCGGTCGCGGATCTCGAGCTCGAGGTGTCCGAGCTCACAGACACCGGCGACATCGACACCAGACGCGAGGCGCTCATGGCGGTCCTGTCACTCAGCCTCACGCTCCTCGGGGCAGATCTGCTCGTGAGGGGAGCGCGGGCGGTCGCGGAGACCATCGGCATCTCAGATGCCGTCATCTCGCTGACGCTCGTCGCCATCGGGACGTCGCTTCCCGAGCTGGCGACCGCCGTCGCCGCGGCCAGGCGGAACGAGAACGACCTCGTGCTCGGCAATGTCCTCGGCTCGAACATCTTCAATGCCCTCGGCGTTGGTGGCGTGGCCGCCATCATCGGGAACTCCGCCACCCAGGAATCGTTCCAGCGGCCGTTGCTGACGATGATCGCCGTGACGCTCCTCACCGGGGCGCTGGCGCTCACCACCAAGTCCCTCGGTCGCCGCGAGGGGCTCATCCTGTTGGTCAGCTATCCCCTGATCCTGCTCAGCATCTGACATCGGTCCTTGACCTCGGCCGGGTCCCGCCGACTGGAGTGCCATGGGATCCGAAAAGCGCAATCCGACGACGCTGTTGCAGGCCCAACTCCAGCGGCTCGGTCTCGATCGAAGCGCGCCTCCCGATGACCGCGCCTGGCTCAGCCTGCTGGACGGCCTCGAGGAGGCATGCTCGGCGATCGCCTCCACCGACCCCGACACCTTCGAATCGATTCTGCGCAGCCAGGTGGCGCAGCGCAGATCTCGTCAGACGAGCCTCGTCGACCAATCTCCCGTCCCGATCCTCCAACTCGACATGTCGTCGATCGCAGCGATGCGAGACCGAGGCATGGACGCCGACCACTCCGAGGCCCTTCTGAGCGCCACGAACCAGGCGGCGGCGATCCTGCTCGGGTTCGATCACCGTCAGCCCCTGGGGTCGATCGACGTGACGAAGCTCGGCATCGCAGCCGACGCATGGGAGGCCCTGATCGAGATGGTCGGGTCCGGAGCCACCAGCGCCGAGGCCGAGTTCACCGGATCCCGGCCGGACGGAACTCCTTTCGATGCCCTCGCCCTGGCGACCGTACCCGTTCCATTCGGCATCCCCGACTACAGCCGGGTGGTGGTGTCGATGACCGACATCACGGAACACAAAGCCGCAGAGCGCAGGATGCACGAACTCGTGACGTCGAAGAACCGGCTCCTCGCATCCGTGACCGACGACCTTCGATCGCCGCTGGCGGAAGTGATCGACTTCGCCCAACTACTTCAGGGAACGATCGACGACCCGGCCGAACGTCGCGGGCTTGCCGCAGCAATCGCCGGTGGAGCTGCCCGCGTGGCGAGCATCGTCGAGGACCTGCTCGTCATCTCGCACTGTGAGCTCGGCGACCTGTCCGTCGCCCGGGTCCCGGTGAATCTGTCCGCTCAGGTCGCCCAGGTGCTCGAGGTCGGCGGGGCGGCGATGAGCGGCGTGGCGACTCCCGGCCGCAATGTCGAACCGCGAGTGTGCATCGGGGACCCGGCACGTGTCAGACAGATCGTCCGCAACCTCGTGACCGATGTGATCGGCAGCGGCGGGGAGAAGGTCGCTGTGACCATCCACCGTCGCAGCTCGACTCTTCACCTGGCGGTCTCGGCCGACTCCCCTCCCCTGCCTCACGTTCGAGGAACTCGTTGCTGGACCGATCGGACCCGACTCGAGGTTCATGTCGTTGTCCGTGGCGCGTCGGCTGGCCATGGCTCTGGGCGGCGATCTGAGCTACCGGCACGAGGCGGGGCGCACCGACTTCGACGTCTCGCTCCCAGCTGCCAACCCGGTTTGAGCGAGCCACCCCGGTTCGGCATCAGCCCTCGTCGTCTCTCGATCTGAGCGCGTGCTCCTTCGCGAGCCTGCTGCGGTCGACCAGAAGCAGCAGGACAAACGTGCCGAGGCCCGACGCCGGAGCCGCCATGCCCGATCCGGCCGATGACGCGGCATCCCAAATCGTCACGAGGACGAGCAGGGGGCTCAGCACGGTCATCGGCGTCCCGTGCGCTTCACGATCCATGAGCCAGCTGAGAACGATCGACGTCACTTCGGGCTCGGCCGGCGTCGTGCCACGTGGCTCCATTCCGAACTCGTCCGAGACGACGTCGCCAGAGAGGAAGCTGAGATCGCGACCGGACGTCTCGGTATCGGGGCTTGCTGGGGCCCCATCCGATACTGGTCGATCGGCGTCACCATCGGGTCGGGGCACTGTCGATGTCGCACGTCCCTGAGTGATCGTCGTCGTGGGGCGCTGCTCCGGGCCGGTCGGGTCCGAAACGTCAGGCTCGATCGCCGGATCAGTCCCGGTCGATCCGCCGCCGATCACGCCTGAAGGCCCATTTGTGGTCGGGGTCGATACGGCTTGAGGCCCACTGCCGATCGCCTTTCCATTCCCGTTGCCGCTCGGTGCGGAGGTCGTGGAGGTAGTAGACGTCGTGGAGGTCGTCGCACCCTTCCCGTTCCCACTCCCTTTCGCCTTCCCATTCGGTTGGGTCGTTGTGGAGGTGGTGGTCGTCGTCGTGACAACCGTCGTGGTAGTGGTGGTGGAGCCGCCGTTCCCGTTGCCGTTCCCGTTCGGTGCGGAGGTCGTGGAGGTGGTCGTCGTCGGGGTGGTCGAGGTCGTCGTGGTTCCCGTGTCGGTGGCGCTGTTCCTCCCGTTTCCGGGAATCGGCTTGCGCTCTCGCACCGTTGATCGATCGACATGAGCACTCACGGCATCGTCCGAGCCGTGCGGCATCAGGGACGCAGCGGAGGCCGGCAACGCCACCAACAGCGCGGCCAACCCGATCGCCGATGCGACCAGTCCCGCGCGTATTGGCGTTGTTCTTCGCCCCATGCGTGATCGATCGGCAGATCGGTCTCAGAACTTGAGGCCACGCCGGTGGATTCATACGACTGCCGCCTCAAGTCGGACGGCATTGCACCGACAAAGAGAGGGTGAAACTGACGTCCTCGAGGAACGGCGATCGGTCGCTGATGGCGATCACCGTGATCGTCGCCGCCCTCGTGAGTGTGTTCGGGATCGTGTTCGCCCAGTCTGATCAGGTCGACCGGATGGCCGAGCAGGCCACCGAGGTCCGGCTCGCCGAGCAGGCCGTGGCGGAAATCATCGAGTTCAGGGCCAATCTCGGCATCGGTGTGGTACTGGCATCCGCCGAGTCGACGGGCCTGTCCGTCGAGGAGAGCGCTGAAGCAGCGGTTGCGCAGTCACGCTCATCTCTCACACAACTCGAGCAAGCAGTTGCGGAGGTGCCGAGCGCCGTCGACCCGGCGGATCTGACCGAGGTGGTGGTGACAGCCGAACGCGTCCTCACTCTGGTGGATTCCGGGCGCATCGGTGAGGGGAACCAGCTGGCGCGGACGCAGCTCCTTCCGCTCTTGAGCGACGTGGAAGCAACTCTCAGAGCCACGGCCGACGGGGCCGCCCAGGCCATCGCGATCCAGGGCTCGGCAGCGGGCGACGCCGCCAGGGCGACGAGCCTTGCCGTCGCTCTCATCGTCCCGGCCATGGCCGTTCTCCTTGTCCGGCGGTCGGTGCACAAGCGGGCGGAACGCGAAGTCCTCGAAATCGAACTCGAAGCCGAGCGCGAGCAGAATCGCGAGCGCGACGACCTCATCGCGTCGCTGTCACATCAGATCCGCACGCCGCTCGCAGGCGTGTACGGATTCGCCGAGGCGATGTCGGATCTCCTCGAGTCCGGGCTGGCGGACGAGGAGTTCCTGAAGGAGGCGGCGACGACCATCTTCGGACAGTCCTTCGAGATCAGACGCCTGATCGACGACCTGTTCGTCGCGGCGAGAAACGACTCGGGCATCCTCGAGAAGGCGATCGTCGAGGTGGACGTGGCGAGGGCGGCAGCCAGCGCGGTCGAGCCGTTCGCCAAGTCGGGCCTCCGAATCAACATCGACGTGGAGCCGGGATCGGTCCTGGCCGACAACCTCCGCCTCCAACACCTCCTGAGGAACCTGCTGCACAATGCCGCCAGCCACGGAGGCGGGAACACCGCGCTCGTCGGCCGGCTGCATGGGGATGCCTATCGCCTCATGGTCGTCGACGACGGTATCGGGCTCGCGGACGGCTCTCCGGAGAGCCGCTTCACGCCATTCATCCACCGGGGAGAGAAGGCCACCACTGCGGGCTCCCTGGGGCTCGGTCTCTCCGTCGCCCGATCGCTCGCTGAGCTGATGGACGGAACCCTCGTCTACGAGCGCAGGAACGGGAAGTCGTGGTTCGTGCTGACACTCGCCCGGCCGGTGGAGTACCACCGGGAGGGCACTCCTCAGCTGAGCAGACGCTGAAGCGCTTCGATCTGCTGGGCGACCGACTCGAACGAGCCTCCCCCGCTCGACATGCGGCGACGGATCGACTCAGATGCATCGGTCAGCGCGACATCACCTGACTCGAACAGCTCGTCGGCCGCGGAGAGATCGTCGGGATTCACGTCGTCGAGAGTCCGGCCATCGGCGAGCAGCCGGGAGACGAGTCGCCCGACGGCCTCGTGTGCGCGGCGGAACGGCACCCCGCGTCCGACCAATACCTCGGCGAAGTCCAGAGCCATCGTCCACGAGCTCGGCCGGGGCGGGTGAAACGAGGCGGAAGCCAGCATGGCGGTGATGGCCTCGAGCGTCCCACCGAGCGCGTCGTCGACCGAGAAGACATGCTCCTTGTCCTCCTGGAGATCACGGTTGTACGCGAGTGGGAGCGCCTTCTGGAGCGCCATGATGGAGGTGAGCGATCCGATCGCACCGGCCGTCTTGCCCCGGGCCAACTCGGCGATGTCGGGGTTCTTCTTCTGCGGAAGGGCCGAGCTGCCGGTCGTCACTGCATCCCCGAACGTCGCCCAATCGAACTCCGAGGTCGCCCAGAGCACGAGCTCCTCGGAAAGCCGCGACATGTCGACCATCGTCTGGGTGCAGCAGAAGACGTATTCGGCGACCAGGTCGCGCGACCCGACCGCATCGAGACTGTTGGGGAAGACGACGGGGAATCCCAACCGCTGGGCGGTGATGTAGGGGTCGATCGGCAGGCTGGAGCCTCCCGATGCAGACGCCCCGATGGGAGACACCGCCATCCGCTCGTCGAGGCTCTCGAAGCGGCTCCGGTCCCGCACCGCCATCCAGGCATACGCCAACAGATGATGTGCCAAGGGAATCGCCTGGGCCTGCTGGAGGTGTGTGTAGCTGGGAACGATGACGTCGGCGTTCGCCTGGGCGAGCTCGACGAGCGTGCCGGCGAATTCGGTCAGCTGGCGCCGCCTGATGGCGCTGGTCTCGAGAAGGTAGAGGCGGATGTCGAGCGCGATCTGATCGTTCCGTGACCGACCGGTGTGCAGCTTCCTGCCGACATCGCCGACCAGCTCGATCACCCGGCGTTCGACGGCCGAGTGGACGTCCTCGTCGGTCTCGAGAAACTCGAAGGTGTCGTCCGCTGCGTCGGCCGCCAGCTGGTGGAGCGCGGTGTCGATGGCGGCGTGCTCGTCTGCGGAGATGAGCCCCACGTCCGCCAGCATTCCCACGTGGGCGATCGAGCCGCGGATGTCGACGGCGAGGAGTCGCCTGTCCGTCTGAGAGGCGGTGTACCGCCACAGCACGTCGGACGGGGCGTCGTCGAACCGGCCGCTCCAGAGTGTCATGCCGCGACTCTACTTCTCGGCCGGCACAGGACCTGCGGCGGTGCGTCGCCTATTCACCGGCGCCGAGACGCTCCTCTGCGAGCCGTCGAAGTCGCAGTGCGTTGAGACGGATGAACCCTGCGGCATCCGCCTGGTCGTAGACGTCGTCCTCCTCGAAGGTGACGGTGGCTCGGTCGTACAGGGCGTGCCGCTCGGACCGGCGACCCTCGATGGTCGCGCTGCCCTTGTAGAGCTTGAGCCTGGCGTCGCCGTTCACCCGCACCTGGATCGAATCCATGAAGGCCTGAAGGGCTTCGCGCTCGGGGGCGAACCAGAAGCCGTTGTAGACCATCTCTGCGTAGCGGGGAACCAGCTCGTCCCGGAGGTGAGCCACTTCGCGGTCGAGCGTGATCGATTCGACGGCGCGATGGGCGTGATGAAGGAGCGTTCCGCCGGGAGTCTCGTACACGCCGCGGCTCTTCATCCCGACGAAGCGGTTCTCGACGATGTCGATGCGGCCGACGCCGTGCCGGCCGCCGATCTCGTTGAGCTTGGTCAAGAGCTCGACCGGCTCGAGGTGCTCTCCGTTGACCGCGACCGGCGTCCCTGCCTCGAACGTGATGATCACCGACTCGGGCTCGTCAGGGGCGTCCTCGGGATCGGTCGTCATCCGGAACATCCCGGGCGGCGGGCCCTCCCATGGGTCTTCCAGCACCCCGCCCTCGTACGAGATGTGGAGGAGGTTGGCGTCCATCGAGTACGGCTTCTCGGGCGTGACCGGCACCGGGATGCCGCGCTTTTTCGCATAGGCGACACAGTCGGCCCGGCCCTTGAGATCCCACTCCCTCCAGGGGGCGATCACCTTGATGTCAGGGTCGATCGCATACGCCGAGAGCTCGAACCGCACCTGGTCGTTGCCCTTGCCCGTGGCACCGTGGGCGATCGCGTCGGCGCCGTGTGTGGCCGCTGTCTCCATCATGCCCTGGGTGATGATCGGGCGGGCAAGCGAGGTTCCGAGCAGGTAGTACCACTCGTACACGGCATTCGCCCGGAGTGCGGGGAACACCGCGTCTCGAACGAACGGCAGCGTGAGGTCCTCCACGACCGCTTCGGAGGCGCCGGTGGCATACGCCTTCTCGACCGCCTCGGCGACCTCTTCGCCCTGTCCGACGTCGGCGGTGTAGGTGATCACGTCGGCGTCATAGGTCTCCTTCAGCCACGTGAGGATGACGGAGGTGTCGAGTCCTCCCGAGTAGGCGAGTACGACTTTCATGCTGTCTGTCCGATCTGTTCGAGATTGGTTGCCACACCTGCGCCGGTGATCTCCTCGGATGCCACGACGACGATGGTGTCGTCGCCGGCGACCGTTCCGAGGACGCCGGTGACGCCGGCATTGTCGATGGCGGCGGCGACGACCTGCGCCGCTCCCGGCGGGGTTCGCAACACCACCAATGGCCCGCTGGCGGTGATCGACTCGACGAATTCGTCGATGGACCTCGCCAGGTGGCGGAGCGCTTCCTCGGGGTCGGGACCGTCCCGTAGGACATACCGGTCACCGTCGCCCTTGGCCGCTCCGATGATCTGGAGGTCGCGAGACACGGTCGCCTGCGTCACGTCATGGCCCTCGGTCGACAGATAGGCGACGATGTCCGCCTGCGAGGTCACGTCACGAGAGGTGACGAGTCGTCGCACCAGTCGTCTTCGGGCTGCCGCCGTGCTCATCCTGCAACGTCCATCGTGTCCGTTTCCACCCTTGCCAGTGTATACGCATATGCGCATACGACCTATTCGCAGTCGACGGCTCGTACCCTCCGGACATGCCATGGGACATGCGGATCGGCGACGTCGAGGTCGGCCGGCTGATCGAGGAGCGAAGGAGCGACGGCCTGATCCACTGCCGGTTCGAGGCTCTTCCCGCCTTCGCCAGGTATGCCAGGGCCTTCTCGAGTGACGACATATGGGAAGCCGATAACGACGACCTGGACGCAGTCGTCGACGAGATCTCGGTGGACGGTGTCTTCCTCGTCTCTGGCGACCAGGTGGAATACGTCGACCCGGATCTCAGGATCGACGGCGGCTCAGCCCGCTTCTGACCCGTCCAGGTCGTATGCGTAGGTCTCGGAGATGCCATCGATCGTCTCGACCATCGCGAAGATCCTCCGGTCCCGGACGACGATCCGATGAGGGCGTGCGGGGAGGCCGTCGATCACCCCCAACCCGACCTGCTCCCACGCCGAGTCGACGTACAGCCAGGTGTCCCCCGACTCCGACTGCCACACGGGCACTCCCCCCTCATGCGTGAATAGCCAACCGTCGTCGGCGGGCACCTCGGCAGACGCATCACCCGGCGTCACCGGCTCACCAGTCCCCCAATAGAGCGCACCCCGGAGTCCGACGACCCATTCGAACATCCCACCGCCACCGTTGGCGGTCCACTCGATCCCGTTCACGCTGGTCGCATGCCCCGTCTCCGGAGGGGCGATTGTCGCGGCGAATCCGACGCCGGGCTCGAACAGGAGCCCGACCAGCTGATACGGAAGCGAGTTGCGCTCGAGGACGCCGCTTCGACCGACGACGGTGATCTCCGAGCTCGGACCACCCACCGATCCGAGGTGTGTGCTCCCTACGAAGGTCTCGCCGTCCGTCACCGAGTCGCCCACCCTGACGTTCTCGGATCCCGGTATCAGGCCCCACGACATCCCATCGACGCTCGACCACAGCCCGGGCCCGGCCGCGGGGACGAGCACGAAGCCCCAGTCCAACTCGACGATCGTCGGCGAGGCGAAGAGGACGAGATCGCCGGTCTCGGCGCGATGCCAGCGCTCACCACTCCACGACCTTGCGAAGAGCTCGCCGTCGCGGGTCGCGAACTCCACTGAACCGATTTCGACGAGGTCGAACCCGGCGGCCTCCTCGGTGTGATAGCGCTCCCAAGGACCCGCCGGCAGAACGACCTCCGCCTCGGCCGCCGCGGATCCGACATAGGTGGGGCGTCCCTCCGACTGGCCGTAGAGGACGGGGTCTTCTCCCAGAGCGGCCACACCGCGGACGAATCCATATGGCCATGCGGGACCGGACACCGAAGCGACGGTTGAGCCGTCGAGAGCCACGCTCACCACGTCACCAGAGGGGGTGGCGCCGTACACGACGTCGCCGATGACCTCGATCCCGACGAGCTCCTTCGTATCGATCAGCGAAGGCCACGCGCCGCCCCACTGAAGCGCTCCGTTGACCCCCGCTGCCCACTCACCCACGCGGATCTCGCTTCTCGTGCCGGCATCGACGACGGTGACGAGCGCAACGACCGAGTCGGGTCGCAGATCCAGGTCCGTGACTCCCGAGCCCTCCCCCACCCGAGGGATCGGTTGGGCATCGACCTCGCCGTCGTACAAGAAGCCGAACGACGCCCGCCCGTCGGCGTCGATGCCACCGACCACGACGTACCCGTCTGCGCCGTCGACCGAGAGCACCGACACCAGACCGAAGAGCGGCACCTTGTCGAACGTCCCGAAGCTCGACTCGACCCAGAGCGTGTCGGCCCGGCCGTACCGGAGCGCAGCCTCCAATCCGCCATCGCGGTCGGAGGTGGCCACGACGAGACGACCGCCAACGGACCACAGGCCGGTGATCACGCCGGACGTCGGCTGGAAGACGGTACGCGCCCTGGCGCCCACCCACTCCCACACAGCAGGCAGGCGACCGAGCCGACCGGTGAGCAGCAGCCGGTCATCGGTCACCACCGCCGAATCGATCCACTCGACTCCCACCTGTCCGCCGAGCCGCCACTCACCGTCGTCGAGCTCCCAGACCAGCGGTCGAGACCCATCGACAGTCACTGCCAGCATGGCGTTGGCCGCAGTGCCCATCGCGACCACCTCACCGATTCCCGGCATCGATCGGGCGCTCCATTCCTCCGGCCGGGATTGCACGACCGTCTCGGCGACCGTCTCGAACGGCGCAGGCACCTCCGATGCCGGCTCGTCAGATGCCGATACCACCGCTATCAAGCTCGCGACGGCGACAACCGTCGCCAGCAGGCCTGCAACGACGAGCGCCCGAAGCCTCGGAGGCGGCCGGTCGGTGAGTGGCGAGGGTTCGCCATCTGGCGCATCGCTGGACGGGATGTGGATCTTCACCGTCATCGTCGGTGCCCTCGCTCGATGTCGAGAGCCTACGCCTGCTCGTGCGCTCGTGAGAGGGCCTGGGACGCCGACCCAACACGCGATGGGCAAAGGAATTCGTATGATCGCAGAAGGGAGACGACACCACACGCAATCGAGGAGCCCATGGACCAGCACATCGTCATCGTCGGGGGAGGACTCGCCGGCGTTCGGGCGGCCGAGGGGGCGCGAGACGCAGGCCACCAAGGGCCGATCACCATCGTGGCCGCCGAACACATCGCCCCGTACGAGCGGCCGCCGCTCTCGAAGGGCCTAATTGCCGGCGATTCGGAGATCAGCGATGCGTTGATCCACTCCCCGGACTGGTTCGCAGACAACGCCATCGAGCTTCGATTGGACACCCGCGTCGCGTTGATCGACGCCGATCGGCAACTCGCCGTCATCGACGAGGACGATCAGATCCCGTACACGGAACTGATACTTGCCACAGGTGCCTCGGCCAGGCGGCTGGACATCGACGGGGCGCATCTCTCGCTCGTCGGAGCACTGCGCACGGCCGAGGATTCGATGGTCATCCGCTCGCTGTTCGAACAGCAGAAGCAGGTCGTGATCGTCGGGGCCGGTTGGATCGGGACCGAGATGGCGGCCGCCGCCCGCGGCTACGGCTGTGACGTCACGATCGTCAGCCGGTCCGACCTTCCGCTCGAGCGCGCGCTCGGAGCGCAACTCGGCGCATACGTGAAAGCCATGCACGAGAGCCATGGTGTGCGCTTCGTCACAGGGGCGACTCCTCTCCGCTACACCGGAGACGAACACGTGGAGCACGTGCACCTCGACAACGACCAGGTCCTCGAGACAGATCTCGTGATCGAGGCGATCGGTGCCCGCCCACGGATCGGGCTCGCCGAGACCGCCAAGGCCGACGTCGGCGACGGCGTGCTCGTCGACGAGAGCCTCCGAACCAGCCGGGCCCACATCTGGGCGGTCGGCGACATCGCAAGCCACATGCATCCGTTCTACCGGACGCGCATCCGCTCCGAGCACTGGTCGGTTGCCCGGAACCAGGGATTCCAAGCCGGGCGGGGGGCCGCAGGCGACGTCGCTCCGTACGACCGGATTCCGCTCGCATACACCGACCAGTACGACATGGGCATGGAGTATCGCGGTCACGCCCCCAACTGCGACGAGGTCATCTTCCGCGGCTCGGTCACCGAAGGGAGGTTCCTCGTCTTCTACCTCGAGCAGGGAGTGATCCGCGCCGTCGCCAACGTGAACGAATGGGGCATCGGCGACGACATCGAGGCGCTCCTGCGGGCCGAGCCCAGCCCGGCCCGAACGGCGATCGCGGACTGGGAGACCCCGCTCAGCGAGCTGTATTGATCACCGGTAGAGGGCCTTGTAGAAGGCGCGGTCGTCCGGCCCGCCGATCAGAGCGATGACGTCACCTCCACCGACCCAGGCGTCGAACATCAGCCCGTCTGCTCCCTCCCAGATCCCCAGTGAGACATCGATCCAAGACTCTGAGTCGGCCGTGATCCACGAGTCCGCACCATTGATCCACAGCAGGGCGTCCCGAACAGAGACGAGATCGAAACGTGTGGCCAGGGAGCCGTCGGGCAGCCGGATGGGTGCGAGGTCTCCCTCCGACTCGAACGTGAACCACCCCTCGGCGGTCCTGACGGCGAGCGTGTTCGCAATCACCAATAGGGAGTCCACATCTACTCCGAGATCGAGGGCGGCCCAGTCGAGACCGTCCGACGAGGCGTAGACCGCACCGTCCACCGGCCCCGACACGTAGCCGAGGCCGGTCACCCGGGCGAAGCGATCCCCCGTGATCGGCAGCGGATCGATGGCGCGACCGACCTCCACCGGGCCGTTCCGGTCGATTCGGAGAGCGACGATCTCGTCGACACCGCCGACGAGCGCCAGCGCCTCGTCACCGGAGCCGGCGACCCGGAACGGATCGCGGGCAATGAGCTGCCAGGCGTCTCCATCCAACGAGAACCAGAGTGATTGGTATGGCCTGCTGGCCGTCAACAGGAAACCGAAGTCGAGTTCGACAACCTCGACCTGGCCGCCCACCGAGTCCTCGTCGGCAAAGACGGGCTGCACCCATCGCTCGTCGAAACCGTCTCTCACGACCACGCTGCCGTCGCGAATCGCCACCTGCGTGCGCCCGATGTGCACAGCTCCACCGTCCCCGGCTTCATCGATGAGGGACCAGCGCCGGGAGGCCAGTTCGAAACGAAGCCCGACAGTTCCCTCGGAGGCGACGATCGGAACGGTGGTTCGACCGCTCGTGGTCCCGGCGAACACCAGGTCGCCCGAAGCTCTCCGTACTGCGTCTCCGATGAGGACCGGGCGCTCGACGGGGTCCGCCAGTGGGTCAGTGTCATCGAGGTAGACGGCACGGGTCGCATCCCACGACGCCTCTCCGACCGTCCGCAGCATGACCACGCCGTCGGCAGGCAGCGCCAGCAGGTCGCCGCCGATCGGGACGAGGCGGTCCCAGGTCCCGGCGATGGGCTCGTCGATCTGGTCGTACGGCGGCTCGAGGCGGTACACGGCCGTGGCGGGCAGCGAGCCTTCGAGCGATTCCACCACGAGACCCACGACGTCCCCGGTTCCGAGCACACCGGCAGCGGCGATTCGGCCACGAGTGACGTCGATGCCCACGTCGATCGGCTCGAGTCGCGCCTCGGAACCCACGCGCCACATGCGCGGAGCGCCCGCCCCACTCCCAACGGCGATGACCGACCCGTCGAGCTCGAAGACGTCGTCGACCAGTGCGTCTCCTGTGTCTGATTGGAGCCACTCGAGCCCGAATTCGGCGTCGAGTCGGTACACCGACCCGGGAAGCGAGCTCGTGAACGCATCCCCGAATCGGCTGAAGACGAACACCCCCTCAGACGTCGATTCGACCCGAGACGGGATCTGCCCGGGACGCATGTCGATCGCCCTCGCCTCGAGCGAGCCCGGCCGCCCGACGAACAGGGCCGGGCTCCGATCGAATCGGTCGAATCCGACAACCACCACACCCTCGGGATGCGACGCGACGTCGAGGACCCACACCCCGGCCAGTCCATCGGTGAGGTTCCAGGTGTCCGACGCTTCGTCGAGAAGCCAGATCGAGGTCCCCCAGAAATCGCCAGAGACTGCGGCCAAGAGGGCCCCGTCCACCTCGACGACAGCCGTCACCGACCCGGTCCCGGGAAACACCGCTGAGTCGAGCGGACGTTCGACCCGCTCGACGATGGGCGGGGCCGCCACACCGTCCTCGACGGCCGCGACATCGGAGGTGGGGGTGTCTTGGCCGCCCAGCGCGGCAACGAACACCCCAACGAGGGCCGCCGCACCGAGCAGACCCAACACACGCCCCAGAGACGCACGGCGAGGCCCCGAAGAGCCCTGGGAATCGCTCGTCGGGATGGTGATCCGGTCGCCCACCCCGCTCAACCTACCGCTGGCCCCCACCACCCAACGACCCAACCCAGGGTTCCTCACCACAATTGGTGTGGATCTCAGGTCGAGGTTCGGCGAGGTTCAGGTCGAGTCGGGCGTTCGGAACGGCGCACCATGACCCGGCACGATCAGGGTCGCCTCCGCGAGCACCCTGGACCGTCCCTCCTCGATCTGAGTCTGATCGGTGGCGCGGGGGTCGATCTCGGGCCCTTCCGCCGTCCACCAAAGGTGGGTGAAGGCAATCACATCGTTTTCTGTTCGAAGGATGGTCGTGATGTCCTCTCGGGTGTGCCCGGGGGTGAGCCAGGTGACAACGGACGGTGAAACCTGGAAGCCCTCGGCCGATCGGCTCGTCCAGGTGTCGTGGTGATACGTCGCCCAGTAGTCGTGGACACGGGCGTCCCCGAAGAGCCCGATGTTGACCGTGTGGTCGGGGTGATGGTGACTGATGACGACATCGGTCACATCCGCCGGCTCGAGGCCATGAGAACGCAGCGGGTCGAGAATCGCCGCCTGCGACGGGGCCATGCCCGGATCGATCACGATGACGTGGTCACCGTCGAGCACCAGCGTGACCGTGGACCTCACCTTGGGACCCGCCATCCCCTCCTGGAGGACGTGGTAGGCGGCAGGCAAAGCGGGCTCCTTGGTGGGCGTGAGAAAAGGTGCAAGGCCCGACTGACACGATCTCCCTGCGCCAGCATTACCTGGACTCAGGTGCAAGCGATCTCCGGCTCCTGTTGCCGAATTCTCAGCCGGGAAGACACCCAGCTCTCGCTCTCATCGCCACTCGGGCCTTGCATCGTCAAACATAGAGGCTCGATTCTTCAGACCGAACAGATCGCGAAACAAAGGCATCCCTCCGAACCTCGACCTGAGTTCCACACCAATTGTGGTGAGGAACCCTGGGTTCAGACCAGGGCTGCGTCGAAGCGGTCGAGAGCGATGACGACCTCCTCGGGGGTGATGGTGAGGGGTGGAGCGAAGCGGACAGTGTCCGGTCGGACGGCGTTCACGATCAGTCCCTGCTCGAGTGCCGCCTTCGCGACCTCGCCGGCGCGGTCCGACTCGAGGACCGCTCCGAGCAGGAGCCCACGGCCCCGCACAGACCGGACACCGTCGAGTGCTTCGAGCCCCACGCGGAACTGATCCGAGCGTTCCAGACAGTTTGTGAGGAGACCGCGATCGGTGATCTCGGCGATCACGGCGTTGGCGGCGGCACACACCACCGGACCGCCGCCGAACGTGGTGGCGTGGTCCCCCGGCTGAAACGCCTTCGCCTTCTCCGACGTGGCCATGCAGGCGCCGATCGGCAGGCCGTTGGCGAGCGCCTTGGCGGTGGTGGCGATGTCGGGCTCGAATCCCAGCTGCTGCCACGAGAACCACGTGCCGGTCCGGCCCATCCCGGCCTGCACGTCGTCGACGATCAGAGCGATATCGCGCTCGTCACAGAGTCGGCGGACCGCCGCCAGGTAGTCGACGTCGAGCGGAACGACTCCGCCCTCTCCCTGCAGGGTCTCGATCATGACGCCGGCCGTCGCGTCGTTCACGCGGGCGGCGAGGGCATCGATGTCGTTGGGGGGCACCTGCGAGAAACCGCTCGGCAGCGGCTCGAACGTCGCCTGCTTCTTGGGCTGGCCGGTGGCGGCGAGGGTGGCCAGCGAGCGACCGTGGAACGAGTCGTCGAGGGTGATGACTTCGTAGCAGGCGTCACCCTTCATCGTCTGTCCCCAGCGCCTCGCCAACTTGATGGCAGCCTCGTTGGCGGTTGCACCACAGTTGGCGAAGAACACGCGGTCGAGACCCGACAGCCGTGTCAGATGCTCGGCGAGTTCGACCATCGGCTCGGTGTAGTAGAGATTGGAGACGTGAACCAGGCGGTTCATCTGGGCGGTCACCGCGGCGGTGACCCGCGGGTTGGCATGACCCACCGAGACCACCGCCAGCCCGGTGAGGCAGTCCAGATAGCGCTTGCCCGTCTCGTCGGTGAGCCACGAGCCCTCCCCCGAGACGAACGTGACCGGCGTCCGGCCATAGGTCTGCATCACCACCTGGTGCTCTCGTTCCATCACCGAACTCACGGCCGATCGTCTCCTCTCTGGGTCATCATCGTGCCGACGCCGGCCCGGGTGAACATCTCGAGCAGGACGACGTGCTGGACTCTCCCATCCAGGATGTGCGCCCGCTTGACGCCCTGATCGAGCGCATGGGCGACCGAAGTCAGCTTCGGGAGCATGCCCCCGCTCATGGTCTGGAGGACGCTCTCCAGTTCGTCGCGGTCCATCCGAGTGATCAGCGTCGACGGATCGGAGGCATCGAGGTAGACGCCCTCGACATCGGTGAGAAAGACGAGCTTCTGGGCACCGAGCGCCCCGGCGATGGCGGCGGCGACGGTGTCGGCGTTGACGTTGTAGGTGTGACCGTCGTCACCCATCGCGATGGGGGCGATCACAGGGACGAGACCATCGTCGAGCAGCGACTCGATGAGCGACGTGTTCACACCGGCGACCTCGCCCACGTATCCCAGTCGCTCGTCCTTCTGTACGGCGCGGAGCAGCCTGGCGTCGGTGCCTGCGACGCCGATGGCCTGGGCACCGTGGCTGCTCAGCATCGAGACGATGTCGGTGTTGACCTCGCCGACCAGCATCCGCTGCACGACCCGCATCGTCTGGTGGTCGGTCACCCGGAGCCCGTCGACGAAGTTGGGCTCGATGCCCTCGGCCTCCATCGCCCGGGAGATCTGGGGGCCACCACCGTGGACGATGACGGTCTTGATGCCGACCGTCGACAGCAGGGTGATGTCCCCGGCGAACGAGTGGCTCAGCTCGAGATCGGTCATCATCGAGCCCCCGTACTTGACGACGACCACCTTGCCTGCGAACCGCTGGATGTACGGCAGGGCCTCCATGAGGATCGAGGCCTTGCCCATGCCGGTTGCGATCCTCGACTTGGCGGGGTCGGGTGCCGAATGTCCGGTCGCCATCAGGAGCGCTCCCCGTTGAACAGGACGTACTCGGGTGTGAGATCGGTGGTGACGACCCGGCCGGCGCCCGGCCCCGCTCCCACCCGGATCGCCAGCGTGAAGTCCCCGGTGAGCCGTGCCGAGAGCTGATCTTCGTCGACGCCGACCCCGACTCCGCCCCGCGCGACGACGGTGCCCTCGTAGGCGATCTCGACGTCGTCCGGATCGAGATGGACGCCGGTGACACCCAGCGCTCCGAGCACCCTTCCCCAGTTCGGGTCGGCACCGTAGAACGACGATCGCACGAGCGCCGAGTCGGCGACGGACATCCCGATCGCCCTGGCATCCGAATCCGAGGCAGCACCGCGGATTTCGATCGTCACGACCTTCGAGGCTCCTTCGGCATCGACGGCCATCTGCAGGGCGAGGTCGGCACAGACCTCGGTCAGCATCCCCTCGAGCTCGGATGGCTCCAGCACGATTCCACTGTTTCCCGACGCCATCAGGATCACCGTGTCGTTGGTCGACTGGCAGCCGTCGATGTTCAGGGCGTTGAACGTCGAGGCGGCGGCCCGCGCGAGCATGTCTCCGAGGGGCCCAGTGTGATGGGCTCCGGCGGTCGGGACGAGGGCATCGGTGGTGACGAACGCCAGCATCGTCGCCATGTCGGGGCGGATCATGCCGGCACCCTTCGCCATGCCTCCGACGGTGACTCCCCGGTGCCGGGCAACAGCCTCCTTCGGCACCGAGTCGGTGGTCATGATGCCCCGTGCTGCGCTGGTGCCGTGCTCGGCAGTGCTGCCCGCGCCTCCGACGAGAGCGGGCACTGCGTTGGCTATGTCGTTGATCGGGAGCCGGCCGCCGATGGGCCCGGTCGAGCACACGAGGATCTCCTGTGACATGCATCCGAGCGCGGCTGCGAGTGCCGTGGTCATGTCTTCGGCGTCCCGGTAGCCCGACGCCCCGGTTCCGGCGTTGGCGGATCC
>JAHEDH010000159.1 GCA_024641285.1 bacterium
CTAGGAGCGGCGCACGTCCAACGCGGTGCCGTAGGCGACGACGACGACGTCGTTCAACCGGGTGACCATCGTCATTCTGATCTCGACGACGGCACTGGCGCCGCTCGTCGAGGCTTCCGACGAGAGCCGATCGAGCGCTGCCGACTTCGCCACCGCCACCGCGCCCTGAAAATCGAGGTCGTCGCCTACCGTCGCCGAGCCTTCTGCGCTGACCAGCCCGATCACGTCGCGGACGCGGTGGGTGGGCGGGAGCGCAGACGTCGAGCGCAGCAACTCGGGCGTGATCGCAAGGAACAGATCGGCTGGCTCGACCGCGTCTTCGAAGTCCACGTCCTCCGGCAGCACGATCGGAGCACCGTCGGTGCCCCAGTCGGGGAGGTCGAACGGTTCGGAGTCGTGATCCTGCACGCTCTGACAATACGCTGATCGACGATGCAGATCTCGATCATCACGATCTTCCCCGAATACTTCGATTCGCCGCTTCGGTTGGGGATCACCGGGCGTGCGATCGAACGCGGCCTGGTGTCAGTCGACCCGATCGACCTCCGGACCTGGGGAAAGGGGGTTCATCGCCAAGTGGACGACAGCCCGTTCGGCGGCGGCCCCGGCATGGTGCTGATGCCCGAGCCGCTCGCCCAGGCGCTGGACACCGTCGCAGGAGCGCGTCGGGTGCTGCTCACACCCGGGGGTGCTCCGCTGAGCCAGGAGCACCTCGACCGTTGGTCGCAGATCGACCATCTCGCCCTCGTCTGCGGGCGTTACGAGGGCGTCGACGAGCGGATCGCCGAGCACATGATCGACGAACAGGTCTCGCTCGGCGACTACGTCATCGCCGGGGGAGAGGCCGCGGCGCTCGTCATCGTCGAAGGCGTCTCCCGTCTCGTCCCCGACGTCGTGGGCAACGCCGAGTCGATCGAACGGGAGTCGTTTCGCGGCGGGACGATCGAAGAGCCCCACTACACCCGACCGGCGGAGTTCCGCGGCTGGGAGGTGCCGGAGGTCCTCAGATCCGGAGATCACGGGCGGATCGAGGAGTGGCGCCGCAACCAGCGCCAGCAGCGGACCTCCGACCGCCGCCCCGATCTCACCGACGACTGATCGGCCGCTCATCGGTCTCTCCCAACAGCAGGCAAGAGTCTCCGAACTCGTGTGACCGATAGCCCCGCCGGGCGGCATCTCGATATGCCAGGCCGAGCGTCGAAGACCCAACGACCGACTCGAGAAGGTCCAGGTGAGACGCCTCCGGCGGGTGCCACCCACTGATGATCCCGTTGATCACCTGGCTCGGCCGCTGTCTCGAGAGGACCAGGTCTGTCCACCCAGACCTGGGGACCAATTGGCCGTCGACGGCGGCCGATTCGACTGCTCGGGCCGAGGTCGTTCCGACAGCGATGACGTGGTTGCCACGGTCGATCGCCGAGTTGATGCGGTCAGCGGATCTCGAACTCACATCGAACCTCTCCGGCCGGGGACCCTCGTCGCTCTCCAGCGAAGAGACCCCGGTGTGCAGGGCAATCGGGACGATCTCGACGCCGGTGTGGCGGAGTCCGTCGATTACGTGAGGGGTGAAGGGCCTGGCCGCACTGGGCATCTCTGCGCTCGAGAACTCGAGCCGATCGACCTCGAAGATCGTTCGGTACATCTCGATCGGCCATGCGTCCGGCACATACGCGTACCTGATGGGGTGGCCATGCGTGCGGAGGGTTGCAGTGAGCTCGAGCGTGCCGCGCCACAGCGCCTTCCAGAGGCGCACCCGGTCCGAGGCAATCTCCACCGGCTCGAGAAGGAGGAGCGATCCTCCGTCGATCTCGACGCGGTCGCAGGCCTGCGCGTCCAGTACCGGTCCGCTTCGGTCGACCTTGCGCAGCTCGACGATCCAGTGTCCGTCCCTTGCAGGGCCTGCGACGTGGACGTCGACAGCCGCCCCCTCCAGCCACCCCTCGATCGCTGCCGGCTCTGTGGCCGACGTGTTGACGACCAAGACGTCGCCGGTGCGGAGGAAAGCGGCAAGGTCGCGGAACTTCGCGTTGCGGGTCGAATCGCCGTTTGCGACGAGCAACGAGATGTCGTGACGCTCCTTCCCGGTCGATTCGATAGGTGCGGTCGCAGCCGTCAGCTTCCATCTCTGCATCAGCGGAGCGCCCCCGGTCTGGAGAGTTCCGCCGCCGAATACCTGCCTGATGGCGGACGAGAGTGGATGAGGCGCATCATGGACGGCACGACGCTCTCGGGGCGGGGTCGATCCGAGATGTCTTCACCGGGGAAGGCGGCCTGGTGCATGTTCGTCCTCATGTCGCCGGGATCTATTGCATAGACGCCGAGATCCGGATGCTCGATCGCAAGCACCTTCGTGAGCTGTTCGAGCGCCGCCTTTGAGGCGCCGTAGCCACCCCAACCCTCGTAGGCCTCTACAGCGGCATCGGAGCTGATGTTGATGAGAATCCCCCTCCCTCTCTCCAGCGGCTCCCGGAACGTCTGGAACATCGCGAGCGCAGCTGCGGAGTTGATCGCCATCAGCTCGATCAGATGATCGGGATCGAGATCCGCGAGTCGAGGCAGGGGAGTTGGGCCCAGGGAGCTTGCGTTGTTGACGAGGAGATCGAGACCGCGCTTCCCGAGCGACCTACGGAGCTCCGCGCGATGCTGGGCCTCGGCGATGTCGCCGGCGAGCCCGACGGTTCGAGCCGCCTTGGGATCGGCGCCGACTGATCGAACGGCTGCCTCGACACTCGCGAGATTCCTGCCGTCGAAGATGACGCTCCAGCCCTCTTCGGCCAGCTGCTCGACGAGCGCTCGGCCCAAACCGCGGGTACCTCCGGTGATGACTGCTGTCGGCATGATGTGGTGTCCTCTTGTTGGTGTGCCTGAGGAGTAAGGTACAACTTGAAGTCAACTTCAAGTCAAGGGCCAATCTCACGAAATGGCCTTCGAAAGGACACGACGGTGGGCGCCGACAGACTCACAGTGAGCGAAACATCTGAACGCAGTGGCTTCTCCGCTTCGGCGCTCCGCTACTACGAACGTGAGGGGCTCATTTCGGCTGAGCGCACAACCGGGGGACAGCGGAGGTTCGATCGGGCCGAGCTGCGTCGGCTTGCGTTCATTGCTGCCGCGAAACACGTCGGCCTCAGCCTGGACGAAATCCGGGCCGCGCTGGCGACACTGCCCACAGGGAGGTCGCCCACGAAGGCGGATTGGCGGAGGATCTCCAACAGATGGCGAAGCCGTCTCGATGCAGAGATCTCTGCGCTTCGGCAACTACGCGACGGGCTCGACGGGTGTATCGGTTGCGGGTGCCTCAGTCTCCAGCAATGTCGGCTCTCCAACCCTGACGACAGGATCGCTCCGAGGGGCCCGGGTGCTGTCTACCTGTCGGACGTGCTCAGGCCTCACGACGAGTGAGTCGAGAGGAACGGCGTTTGGACGACAGAACAGGGCTGGTGTTATGCTTCTCGACTCCGGGCTGCCGCCCGTTCCTCTGAGGAGTTTCTGATGAACAATCTCGACATGCTTGAAGGCGCGCACCTGCGCGACGACGTACCGGACTTCCGCACCGGCGACACCGTCAAGGTCCACGTCCGCGTGGTCGAAGGCGGACGGGAGCGGGTCCAGATCTTCGAGGGCGTCGTGATCGCTCGCAACGGAGATGGCACCCGGGCTTCGTTCACCGTTCGCAAGGTGAGCTTCGGTGTCGGCGTCGAGCGGGTGTTCCCCGTACACGCCCCGATCGTGCAGAAGATCGAGGTAGCCCGCCGAGGTGACGTCCGCCGATCAAAGCTCTATTACCTCCGTGAGCGGTCCGGCAAGTCGGCCCGTATCAAGGAAAAGCGCGACTGAGCGTTCGTGGACCGAATCACGGACACCGACGCCGAAACTGGAAACGACCCGCAAGACGAGCCGGAGAAGGACTCGGGCGGGTCGTTCCTCTATGAGCTCCCAGGACTGCTGCTCGCCGCCCTGATCGTCGCCGTCGTCATCAAGACGTTCGTGATCCAGCCGTTCTACATCCCGTCCGGATCGATGATCCCGACGCTGGAGGTCGACGACCGCGTCATGGTGTCGAAAGTCAACGACGTGTTCGGTGAGATCCACCGCGGTGACATCCTCGTGTTCCAGAATCCCTATCGGGTAGACGAAGAGGAGTCGGTTCCCGAGGCGGTCGTTCGTTCGGTGCTCGAGGCGCTCGGCATCAGGACCTCGGCCTACGACGACCTGGTGAAGCGGGTCGTCGCGCTCGGCGGCGAGACGATCGAGATCAGGGACAACCAAGTGTTCATCGATGGCGTGGCTCTCGATGAGCCCTACCTCCAGCCGGGATCGATGATGCCCGACTTCGGGCCGCAGGCGATTCCGGAGGGCGATCTGTTCATGATGGGCGACAACCGCAACTCGTCATCGGATGGTCGTGTGTTCGGGCCCATCCCCGTCGATGACGTCATCGGTGAAGCGGTGATCCGGATCTGGCCAATGGACCGTCTCGGCGGTCTCTGACCCAGATTCCGTCACTGCCGCCCGCTATCACGGGGCCGATGAGCGATCTTCGGGCCGAGATCGGGGCGGCCGGCGAGCGAGTGGCTGCAGACTTCCTTTCACGCAACGGGGTGAGCGTCCAACGACGCAATGTTGCGGTCGGACGAGGCGAGATCGACCTGATCTGCTCCAGAGACCGAATCCGATTCCTCGTCGAAGTGCGCTCCCGAGTCTCCGAGCGGGCACCCATCGAAGCGTTCGACCACTCGAAGCGGGACCAACTCCGTCGGTTGTCGCGAGAGATCGGTATCGGGAGGGTGGATCTGGTCGCCGTCGGCTTCGGCCCGAGGTTCGTCACGGTCCACTGGATCCCCTACGTGCTCTGACTTGGACCCACGACCGTTTACCGTTGCCACATGGGACTGAATCCGTTTCGACCCCAGACGAAGACTGCGCTCGACATCGCCATGGTCGTCATCGCCGCATTGGTGACGCTGGCGGTGGTCATCTGGGCCATCTTCGGCTGAGCGATGGACGAAGTCACCGTTGCTCCGATCCAGCCGTATGCGGCGAGGAAGACCTATCTCTGCCCTGGTTGCGACGGGACGATTCCGCCGGGCACGTTCCATCTCGTCGTCGTTCCCGATCATGCCCCCGACCTGCGTCGGCATTGGCATCACGGCTGCTGGAACAAGGACCTGCGGCGTCGGTTCGGCGCCGATGCCTCACTCAACTGATCGCCATCAACCGGCGAAGAACCCCCAAGACGGGTTGACGATCTCGACGTCACCGAGCGCGTGCGTCTCGCCGCCTCCAATGTCGAGGACCAGATTGCTGGCGCGGACCGACAGAGACCCGCCCTGGAAGGGCGCCGGTGGCTCGCCGATGATCTCGAGCTCGCCGGAGACCACCGGGAGCACCCGGGCCCGCTGCGGCTCCGGCTCGCCGGGCTCGATGACATCGTCGCACCAGTTGGCGTAGAGGTCCCGGCCGTCGACCATCTCGGCGGTCCACGCAGGGTCGGGAAGCACGACCGATGCCGGAGGGGGACCGTCGCCCTGGTAGGCGATCCGCAAGGCGGTCGTCTCGTCGGGGTTGCCGATCCAGAACCCCGTCCCGCAGCCATAGGTCTCGGTCAGGGTGGCGAGATCGTTGATGTCGCCGACTCCTGACGTGGTGGTGCCGCAGGCAGCGAGCAGCAGTGCGATGAGGGCGAGATGTCGTGTCATGGCAGTCGGACGATCAACGGTGGCGGATGGTTCCTCAACGGCCCTCGAATTCGGGTGCTCGTTTCTCGAGGAACGCCCCGATGCCTTCGGCGACGTCGTTCGTCGTGAAGCAGATCGCCTGGCTCTGCCCTTCGAGGTCGAGCGCCTCCGCCAACGACTGGTCCCAAGCATGGTTGAGCCCTTGTTTGGCGAACATCTGGGCGATCGGCGCCTGGGCGGCAAAGCCGGCCGCCATCTCGAGCGCCCTGGGCATCAGACCTTCGGGCGTGGTCAGTTCGAGACACAGGCCGATGTCTCGCGCTTCGTGGGCCTCGACGATCCGGCCGCTCAAGGCCATCTCCTTCGCCCGCTGTATGCCGACGATCCGGGGAAGCAGCCAGCTCCCGCCGAAGTCGAGGGTGAGGCCTCGCCGAACGAAGATCTCCGAGAACCGCGCCCGGGCTGACGCCAGCACAACGTCGCAGCCGATCGCCAGGTTCAAGGCGGCACCGACCGCAACGCCGTCGACGGCGGCGATGGTCGGCTTGGTGAGCCGATGCAGCTTGAGCGCAGCGTGCGCAATGGTCTTCATTCTTCGCTGCCGGTCGGCCACGCCCGCCTCGAGTGTCAGGTCGGGGTCGAGGTCCGCTCCGGCGCTGAAATCGCCGTTGGCTCCGGTGATGATGAGGGCTCGTTGGGCAGACGCCTCGAAGTCGTCGAACGCCGAAGCCAGTTCCGCCCAGCCGTGAGACGGAATGGCGTTCTTGCGGTCGGGCTGATCCATGGTGAGGATCCGCACGTTCCCTCGGTCTTCGCTGGTGAGCCACGTCATGGACCCGAAGGTAGCTGTCGGCGTTCGCACGTTCCACGTTCCACGGGCGACCGGCAGAACCGGGGTTGTGGCTGCAGTGTCGTGCCGATGCTGTCACCTGCAGAAGCGAACCTCGGCTGTTTCGGGCTCGTGATTCCCTCCGACTCCAATACACCGGTCCGAAAGTCGGCCAGCAGTCGAAACTGTCCGGGGTGGTTCGTACGTTCGCGGCATGATCTCAAAGACCAGCTCGGGTGTTCTCGTCGGCGTCGAGCCGAAGGAAGTCTCCGTGGAGGCCAGGGTCTTCGGCTCCCAGGAGGGGTTCAGCCTCGCCGGGCTGCCGGATGCGTCGGTACGCGAGGCGAAGCATCGGGTCAAGTCGGCGCTCG
>JAHEDH010000160.1 GCA_024641285.1 bacterium
AGTCGGCTCTGGTGCCGTTCCACGAGCTCATCGACGAGCTGGTCGAGCTGCTACGCCCCGACGCCGAGGCGCTCGGCTGTGTCGAAGAGGTCGAGCACGCCAGGGTGATCGCCCGGGACGGCACATCGGCGGCCCGCCAGCTCGCCACCTATCAGGAGTCGATCAGCGACGGACGCTCGATCGACGACGCCCTCAAGGACGTCGTCGACCAACTGATGCGCGAAACCCTGGAAGACACCTGAGTGCGTTCTTGTGACGTTTGACCACCCATATGGTGGTTGCCCGTCACATGAACGAATTCACTTCGAGGCGCGCCAGGCCAGGAGTTCGCGGACGGGGCCCATGTCGTAGTCGGGGCCGTTCAAGCCGACCGTGAACTGGGTGGAGCCGGCGTCGAGGAAGGCGTCCGCCTGGTCGAAATGCTTGGGGTCGATGCCCACCGAGCGCTCGATCTTCGAGGCGTCGGTCCCCTCTTTCTCACACCAGTCGTCGAGCACCTTGTTCTTGTGGGCGATGACCTCCGGCTTGCCGAAACCGTGCCAGATGTCGGCGTGGCGGGCCGTGTACCGCAGCGTCATCGTCTCGCCACCGCCGCCGATCAGGATCGGGATGTCACGGGTCGGCGCCGGGTCGAGCTTGGCGAACCTCGACTCGATCCGCGGCAGTGAGTCGCGGAGGTCCTTGAGTCGACCCACGGCATCACCGAACTCGTACCCGTACTCGTCGTAGTCCTTCTCGAACCAGCCCGAGCCGATCCCGAGGATGAACCGTCCCTCGGAGATGTGGTCGATCGTGCGGGCCATGTCCGCCAGCAGCTCGGGGTTCCGGTACGAGTTGCAGGTGACGAGCGCGCCGATCTCGACCCGTTCCGTCACCTCGGCGAAGGAGGCGAGCATCGTGTAGCACTCGAAGTGCTTGCCCACGTTCGGATCGGGTGATCCCCCGTACAGGGGATAGAAGTGGTCCCAGTTGTAGACGATGTCGACGCCGGCCTCTTCGGCGGCGACTGCGGCGTTGCGGATGTCGCGATACTCGGCGTGCTGCGGATGGATCTGGACTGCGATTCGGATCGGATGTGTCATGGAGCGGGAACCTAGCAATCGGTCGCGCCTACCGGTCGTTGTGACGCTGTTCGATGGAGTGCCGCGGCAAGCGTCGCAAGATCGCAGTCAGTCCCGGCGGAGCTCCTGCACGGCTCTCGATTCGGCCAGGACGAGATGGAACAGGGCCTCGACGTGATCGGGGCGGATCCCGCTGAGCTCGGCCTCCTTGCGGATGACCTCCATCAACTCCTTCTCCCGCTCCGGGGCGAAGATGGGGAGGCCACGCTCCGCCTTGACGCGGCCGATCTCCAAGGACATCTGCTGGCGCTTCGCAAGGAGCCGCACGATCTCCCGATCGACCAGGTCGATGTGGGCGCGCATCCGATTGACGCCGAGCCGGAACATCAGCGCCGAGTACTCCTCTGGCGAGAGCTGAGACGGGTTGGACTTGGCGCTCTCGGGATGCGAATGCACCTCGAGCACCACGCCGTCGGCTCCGACACCCTGGGCGGCGAGCGCCAGCGGGCCGACCTTGGCAGCGCCGCCCGCGGCATGGGACGGGTCGACGATCACCGGGAGATGGCTGTGCTCCTTCACCTCGGGGATCGAACTGATGTCGAGCGTGTCGGAGGCGGTTCCCCCGAAGGTGCGGATGCCGCGTTCGACCAACACGACGTCGGGGTTGCCTTCGGCGAGGACGTACTCGGCGGCCCAAAGCCACTCGTCGACCGTCGCAGACGGCGCCCTGCGCAACAGCACGGGCTTGCCGGCCCGGCCCGCGACGCGCAGCAGCTCGAAGTTCTGCATCGAACCCGAGTGGATCTCGATCATGTCGACCCGGTCGGCGGCCGCACCGACGTCGGACGGCTCGAGCACCTGGCTGACGGTGGGGAGACCGACCTCCCGCCCGGCGCGCTCGAGCATGACGAGACCCGGCTCTCCGAGCCCGCGGAAGTCGTATGGCGAGCTGCCCAGCTTGAAGGCGTTTCCCCTGAGCACTGCGCCGCCGGCGGCCGCCACTGCCTCGGCGATCGTCCGAATCTGTTCCTCGGACTCGATGGCGCACGGACCGGCGATCACCGGGAACGGGTCGTGGCCGAAACGCACCGAACCGACCTCGACCACGGATCGGTCGATGCCGCCTTCGACTCTCACTGCCTTCCGTTCTTCCATCTCGTCTCTCCTCCGCTGGCCCGGGCACGAAAAAACCCGAAGCCGCCCGGCTCCGGGTCCCTGTGATTCGTGTGTTTCAGCGCATCACATCGACCCGGACCAGGGCCCGGCAAAGAAGTCGATGGACAGGCGGGTGCTCATGGCGGCGACGCTACCCCCGGATCCCCGCGACGGCAAGGGCGGTCAGGCTGTGGCTGCGGCCTCGGCAGTCGCCATCTCGAGATCGTGCTCTCGCGACGAGATCTCCTGAGTCCTGCCGTACCAGACGAACAGGGCCACGCCGAGCGCCGACGCAGCCAGTCCACTGACCTGGTTCCACGTGAACGAGCCGATGGTGGCATCACCGTTGCCGAACCGCATGAAGTCGAGGACGAATCGCTGCAGCCCGTACCAGACGATCCAGATCGAGAACAGCTGGCCGTACCGCAGGGTCACCCGGCGCTCGATCTGGTAGAGCGCGAAGAAGAAGATGGCTGCGCCGATCATGTCGTAGGCGGCGACATGGTGATAGATGCCACAGATCCCGTCGGGGCCGGCCTGAGCCGTGGTGCATTCGAGCGCGTTGTGCTGCGGGGCGACGTCGTAGCCCGGTTTGATGGCATAGCCCCACGCCGCATCGGTGGCTCTCCCGAGATGCTCAACGATCGCCAGGTCACCGATGCGGCCGACGATCGTGCCCAACACCAGGCCGTAGGCGGCGGCATCGAACGATGGGAGCCTGGCCAGCTCGACCTTGTTCATCCGCCACCAGGCCGCGAGGATGCCGCCGGCGAAGCCGCCCATGATCGAGAAGTTGCCGTTGATCGGGTTGAGCGCGTCTGCCAGCGAGCCGCCGGCGAACAGCGTCGCCGGTGAGGTGAAGTATCTGGCGCCGAGCAACGAACCGATCAGCGCCCATGAGAGGACCGACTGGAACTTCTCTCCGTCGTAGCCCCGGCGCACGAGATAGCGGGTGGCGAGTGCCCCGCCGGCGATGAAGCCGATGGCGGCGAACAGGCCATGGAGGGACAGCCGGAGCGGCCCGAGCTCGAAGATGGGTATCGGCGGATAGGCGATCGCGGCGATCAGTGAGTGCACGGCGGAATGCTACCCCTGCGCTGCGCGTAGTCCCGAAGCCCACGGTCGGCGCACCGACACATGCGTAACCGAACGGAAACGGTCCCGTGACCGGCTGTCGTTACAGCAACATCAAGATGCGACGATGATGCCATTCCCCGTCATCCCAGCGAGACTCGAGGCCCTTCGCCTCCGCTACGCCTCCGATGACTCCGGTGCCCTCGCCGACTACATCCCCGAGCTTGCGAAGGCGGATCCGTCCTGGTTCGGGATGAGCCTGTGCACCATCGACGGCCACGTCTACGACTGCGGGGACTCCGATCAGGAGTTCACCATCCAGTCGGTGTCGAAACCGTTCGTCTACGCACTGGCGCTCGCCGACAACGGCCCGACTGCGATGCTCGAACGCGTCGGGGTGGAGCCGAGCGGCAAGGCCTTCAATTCGATTCTGCTGGATGGCACGAACCGACCACACAATCCGATGGTCAACGCCGGCGCAATAGCCACCGTTGCGATGGTCCGGGGCGTCGACGGACGCTTCGATCGTATCCTCGAGACACTCGGGGCCTTCGCCGGCCGAACGCTGTCGATGGACGATTCGGTGTACGAGTCGGAGCGTGAAACGGGCCATCAGAATCGGGCCATCGCACATTTGATGCGCACCGCAGGCGTCTTCGATCTCGACGTCGAGGAAGTCCTCGACGTGTACTTCAGACAGTGCTCGGTGCTCGTGACGTCCAGGGATCTGGCGGTGATGGCGGCGACGCTCGCCAACGGCGGTCGCAACCCGGTCACCGGGCGCACGGCGCTCCCTTCCGAGGCGGTCGGCGACGTCCTGAGCGTCATGTTCACATCGGGCATGTACGACTACTCCGGCGAATGGGCATTCGAGACGGGGATGCCAGCCAAGAGCGGCGTGTCGGGTGGAATCGCCGGACTCATCCCCGGCCAGGCGGGGCTCGGCGTCTTCTCGCCGCTGGTCGACGACCGTGGCAACAGCGTCCGAGGGACCCAAGTGTGCCAGGACTTCTCGAAGGACCTGGGCTTTCATCTCTTCCGGAACCGGACCGATTCGTTGCCTCCGATCAAGAGCGTCTCGATCGGCTCGGCGAGGCACTCCTATCGCGTGCGGTCGATCGCCGAGACGCAACTCCTCAAGCACCACGGGAACCGGATCACTGCATTCGAGCTCCAAGGCCCGTGGACGTTCATCGCCGTGGAGCGGCTGATGCGGAGGGTCGGAGAACTCGACTCGGGATTCGTGATCCTCGAAACGAGTCGCATCGGCTCGGTCGACGAAGTCGCCGGCGCACTGATGAACGAGTTCGCGGATTCGATCGCTGCCAACGGCGGGACGCTGATCCTCTCCGGCACCGTGCCAACGCGGCTGACCGGGCTGTCGACGGTCACGTTCCCGACCATCGACGAAGCACTCGAATGGAGCGAGGAGCGAGTCCTCTCCAACCTCTCACCCGAAGGGCGACCCGGATCGACCGTCACGGTCGCCGACAGCGATCTCGGTCGCGGACTGGACGCGGATGCGGCTGAAGCCCTCGCACGGGCCGGTCGGATGATGCGGATCGCCGAGGGCTCGGCCGTCGTCCACGAAGGCACGGCCGCCAGATCGATGTACCTGGTCACATCCGGACATCTGACTGCGTCCATCGGAGATCGACGGGTGGCCTCGTTCGGCCCCGGAGCGATCTTCGGGGAGATGAGTTTTCTGACCGGTGCCAGGCGTACGGCGACGGTCGTCGCCGACGCTGCCTGCAGGCTCGTGGAATTCAACGACATCGGAGCACTGTCGCCCGAGATCCGGGAACGGGTCCACCGGAACATCGCCGTGGTCATCGCCCAACGATTGACCGTGGCGAATCGGACGATGACGGACGGCTGACGCCCGGCTCTTGGCTCTTGGCCGGCCCGGTTCGGGATCAGTTTCCGTCGACGCAATAGGAGTAGCCGGCGACCAGATAGCCGCCATATTCGTCGGTGAGCTGAACACTGAGCTCGACCGACCCGTCCGAATCGACGAAGGCGTACGCGAGGTCGCCGACTGCGGACTCCGTCGGCTCGAGCGCTGAGAACCGCCGACCCTCGACCTCGAAGAACTCTGCGAGGGCATCTTGGGCCGTAGCCGGTCCGGTGACGGCTCCGAAGTCATTGACAACCGACTCGAATCGATCAGTCGGGCAATCGAGCCCGAAGAGGTCGAAGACGGTCGTCGTGGTCGCTCGGGAGTTGGCTGCACAGCCTGAGGCGGTGATGACCAGGCAGGCCATCACCACGAGCAGTCTCATCAACGCACCAGGACGTCGACCAGCATCGCCCCGAACAGCGCCGACAGGTAGATGGTCGAGACACCGAAGAGTTTCATCGCCCGGTCGGGGTCGAGGTGGGTGCGCACCGTCTCGATGACGAACCAGGCCCCGGTGCCGATGGCGGTGACGAGATAGATCCATCCCATGTCGGCCACGGGTACCAACGCAAGGGAGAAGAGAACCATGACCCCCGCGTACGACATCATCTGTCGAGTCGTCGATTCGACTCCGGCGACGACCGGGAGCATCGGCACACCGGCGGCCGCGTAGTCGTCCTTGTACTTGACTGCGAGCGCCCAGAAGTGGGGTGGGGTCCAGACGAAGACGATGGCGAACATGATCCAGGCGGCGACGTCGAGGTCGCCCCGGACCGCCGCCCAACCGACGAGCGCCGGGGCTGCGCCGGCCGCTCCTCCGATCACGATGTTCTGGACGGTGGCCCGTTTCAGATAGAGCGTGTAGACGAAGACGTAGAACAACAGGGCCGCGGTAGAGAGCGCTGCGGCCAGAAGATTCGACGTCAGCCACAGCACCAGGAACCCGAGCACACCGAGTGTCCAGCCGAAGACCTGCGCCCGCTCGGGGGTCACCCGTGCGTTCGGCAGCGGACGAGCCGATGTCCGAGCCATCACCTGATCGATATCGCGATCGTGGTAGCTGTTGAGGGTGTTGGCGCCACCGGCGGACAGGCTCCCGCCGATCAGCGTGGCCAGCACGAGCCAGGTCCCGGGCCAACCATCGGCGGCGACAACCATCGCCGGAACCGTCGTGATCAGCAGCAGTTCGATGATCCGCGGCTTGGTGAGCGCGAAATAGGCGGCTGCGGTCCCCCGCCAACCGGGTGGCGAGGGAACGGTGTCGATCGCACCCGGTGAATTCTCCATCGGCGGTCATGGTACCGGGACCTGCTGCTACCGGATCAGGCGGGTCGCTCACTCCGGGCGCACCGATATCCTCCAGATCATGCCGTTTGCGCCTGCCGGAGACATCGAGCTGTTCTACGACACCACGGGTGACCCGGAGGACCCACCCGTCGTACTCGTGGCCGGTCTCGGCCAACAGATGATCGGGTGGGAGCTGTCGGCCGTCGAAGACCTCGCCGAGCGGGGTCACTGCGTGATCCGCTTCGACAACCGGGATGTCG
>JAHEDH010000037.1:0-4412 GCA_024641285.1 bacterium
CCAGACCACGCTGTTCGGCCGATTGACAATCGGTGGCGTCGCCCCCGACGTCGTGCTCATCGCCGTCCTCTTCTTCGCAGTCAGGAGCCGGAGCGAGCCTGCCATCCTGTTTGCCTTCCTCACAGGTCTCGTGTTCGACGCGCTGTCCGTCACGGCCCTCGGTCTCCGTGCCGGTATCTACTCGGCGGTCGCCTTCCTGGCCATCCGCACCATCCAGCGGATGGACTCCAGCCCATTCTCCGTTGCAGCCTGGATGGGGCTGATGACACTGGCGGGGGTCGTGTTGTTTCTGTTGATTGGTACGATCTTTGGACAGGTCAACATGGACGCAGGCGAGGCCATGCGACGCATCATCCTGGTACCGATCTACAACCTGGCGCTCGCCGTGCTGTTGGCACCTCTCTCGGCCCGGCTTCTCGGACCCGCACGACGGGGGTTCCTGTGAGGTTCAGTCTTCGACTGACGGTCCTCTTCGGCCTGTTCCTCTCCCTCTTCGCCATTCTGAGCATGCGCCTGTGGTTCGTTCAGATCGCCGAGGGTGCCGCAGCGGTCGAGGCGACCGACAACCAGTCGTGGGTCACCGTCGACACGCCTGCCCCGAGAGGCGACATCAGGGATCGAAACGGGCTCGTCCTCGCAACGTCACGATTCGTCCCGGCGGTGGTCGTCGACCGTCACCTCGTCAACAAGGAGGACAAGGACGTCCTCATCCAGCGGCTCTCGGCCCTGCTTGCCATCCCGGCCGACGACATCGCTGCGATGTACGAGGCGGCGGGGGTGAACGGGACGTTCACGGTGGCCATCGTCGACACCGTCGAGGCATACCAGATCAACGAGAAGCTGTCTCTGTTCCCGGGTGTGCGCATCGAAAAGGTGCCGGAGCGGGTGTACATCTCGGGCACGTCGATGGCCCACGTGATCGGACAGCTCGGCTTGCCGACTGCCGATGACATCGAGCAGCGGTCCGAGCTGAATCCCAGCGTTCGGATCGGGAAGTCGGGCGTCGAGGCCAGATACGACGAGTGGCTCCAGGGAGACTCCGGTGAGGTCTCATATCAGGTTCGGCTCGGCGATGTCATCTCGCAGCGCCCCGAAGTGCCGGCGACCCCAGGCAACACGGTCATCCTCACGCTCGATTCTGAGCTCCAGGCTGTCGTGGAGAACGCGCTCGTCGAGGGGATCCAGCTCTCCAACGAATGGAAGGACGGCCAGCGGGCCGCCGGCAACTCCAGCGCGGCGAAGAACGAAACGGTCCGCGGTGCGGCGGTCGTGCTCGACGTCAAGACCGGAGAGGTCGTTTCGATGGCCTCGTACCCCACCTACGACCCGTCTCTGTTCGTCGGCGGCCTCGACGTGGACACCTACTCGCTCCTCGCCGACGGGCAGGCCTTCCTCAACCTCGCAGTTTCCGGGCAGTACCCGCCGGCCTCGACTTTCAAAGCGGTGACCTATCTCACCTTCCTCGAAGAGAACGTTCCTCTACCGGACGACGTCGAGGGAATCGACCCTGCCTCGAAGGTCGTCCATTGTGACGGACAGCTGGAGCTCTCCCGTCTGAACGACGGATCCGCTCAGATCTTCCGGGACTGGTACACGGGGGACAAGGGATGGCTCGATGTGTCCGCGTCGTTGCAGCAGTCGTGCAACATCTTCTTCTACTCCGTCGCACTGGGCATCCACGATGCCTGGGATGGGACACCCAAGGAGACCGTGCTCCAGGAGATGGCACGTGGGCTCGGGTACGGCGCCCCGACCGGTATCGACCTGACCAGCGATCCTGCGGGGGTCATTCCCGATCGCGAGCTCTTCCTGGCCTGGCAGGAGGCTCAGATGGACGACCCCGAAGAGGCTCCGAGGCTGTTGGACGAGTCGAGGCTCGACGGCCGCGATCCCTGGTTCGGCGGCGATCTGATGAACGCCGCGATCGGACAGGGAACCGTGTCGGCCACGCCGCTGCAGGTCGCGCTGTCGTACGCCGCGATGGCGAACGGCGGAAAGGTCTGGCAACCGTACGTCGTTCGAGAGATCCGCGATCCGAAGGGGAACCTGATCGAGCTCAACACGCCCACCCTCAAGAACGAGGTCGACCTCGATCCCGCCAACGTGCAGAGACTGCTGACCGATCTCAACCGGGTCGTGACCCAGGGCACCGCTGCCTCGGCGTTCAGAGGGTTCGGCGATTCGCTCTTCGATGTCGGTGGCAAGACCGGCACCGGACAATCGATCGCAGCCAAGGACAACCATGCCTGGTTCGCCGGGATCGCCCCCATCTCGGACCCTCGATACGCTGTCGTCGTGCTGATCGACGAGGGCGGAAGTGGTGGGGCGGTAGCCGCTCCAGTGGCGCGTCAGATCATGCAGTACCTCATGGGCGAGGAACTCGATCCGATCGTCGCCGGGGAATCCGCCCAATGAGCTGTCCGGCAATCGGAGTGGGCTGATGGCAACGATCGCCCCCTCTCTCACCGCCGTATCGGATCGGCGCGGTAACCGTCCTGATCCGATCCTCATCTCCATGGTGCTGATGCTGTCGGGGTTCGGACTCCTGATGATCTACTCAGCCACGCGTTTCGGGCTCGAGCGTGCCGAACAGATCCCCACCGGCACGATGGAACGTCAGATGATCTTCGTGACGGCCGGGCTGATCGCGATCGGAGTGTTCTCGTTCATCGACTACCGCGAATACCGCAACTTCCTGCCGATCATCTACGGCGTCATCGTCCTGCTGCTGGTCGCAGTGTTCCTCTTCCCCGAGGTCAACGGCGCCCGCCGTTGGATCCCGATCCCTCTCTTCAACTTGCAGCCAGCCGAGTTCACCAAGCCGGTCGCCATCATCACGATGGCCTACGTGCTCAGTCAGGGCAATGATCCCGACAGAGTGAAGTGGCGTCAGATCTTCCAGGTCCTGTTCCTCGCCGGGATCCCGGCTGCCCTGATCCTCCTCGAGCCCGATCTCGGCACCACCCTGACGATCCCGTTCGTGATGCTGGTCATGCTGTTCGCCGCGGGAGCGAACTGGAAGCAGATGACGACGCTCATCGGCTCGGGGGTGATCGCGATCGCGGCGGCATTCCATTTCGACCTGCTCAAGGACCATCAGGAGCGCCGGATCCGGGTCTTTCTCGACCCGAGCCTGGACCCACAGGGCATGGGCTTCCAGCTTCGACAATCGAAGCTGGCGATCGGCTCGGGCCAGCTCACCGGCAAGGGACTGTTCGAGGGCACGCAGACCAACCTCGCCTACGTGCCGGAGGCGGAGACCGACTTCATCTTCACCGCCGTCGGCGAGCAACTCGGGTTCGTCGGGGGAGTGCTGCTGGTGGCCGGATTCCTCATCCTCATCTGGAGGCTGCTCGTGATCGCCGCACAGGCCCGGGACCGCTTCGGGTCGCTCATCGCAGTCGGGATCGCCGGGATGCTGGCCTTCCACGTGTTCGTCAACATCGGGATGACCGTCGGAATCGCGCCGGTCACCGGCCTGCCGCTGCCGTTCCTCTCACTCGGTGGCAGCTTCTACCTGGCGATGGCCATCTCGATCGGCATCGCCAATTCCATCTGGCTGAAACGCTCCCCGGTCCCCGACCACTGACGGCGCGTCTAGCGGTACTCGCGCCAGCTCAGGCCGAGCGCGGGCCTCCGACGCGATCACGCCGAACCCGTAGTCACTCCGAGAGCGCGAGCTGTTCCGGCTCTTCGGTCGAGTAGCAGAAGCGGCAGCGGGCCTCGTAGGCGCCCTCCGCCCCGAGCACGACGAGCTCGTCGGATCGAGCGATCCGCTGGGTGAAGAGCGCCGGACCGCCGCACCGGTGGCACACAGCGAGCATCTTCGATACGTACTCGGACCTGCCGACGAGGCTGGGTATCGGCTCGAACGGACGCCGCAGGTAGTCGAGATCGAGTCCGGCGACGATGATCTGCTTCCCCGCTGCCGCAAGCCGCTCGCACACGTCGACGAGTCCCTGGTCGAAGAACTGGGCCTCGTCGATACCCACGACGACCGTCGCGTCCTCGACGGCGCGCAGAAGGCTATCGGAATCGCCGACGGGATCGGCATCCGCCCTCAGCTGGGAATGAGAGACCACCTCGCGGTCGGCGTAGCGCACGTCGATGGCCGGCTTGAACGTCTGGACCGGGACCCGGGCGATGCGGGAGCGGGTCACGCGACGGATGAGCTCCTCGCTCTTGCCGGAGAACATCGGGCCACAGATGACCTCGATCCATCCGGATTGCGGTCGGCGATACATCCGAGCGAGGGTAGTGACGCGAGGACGGGGCAGAATCGGGTGTCTGGGAGAGACGAGATGGTCTGCTACTCTGTGTGGCGTCGTCGGTAGACGACGTGACGTCCCGACCCGGTGTAGCGGCACCAGACGCAAGCAGTGTCAGGCTCTCGCCGATCGGACCGGGCTCGT
>JAHEDH010000037.1:4422-24543 GCA_024641285.1 bacterium
AGGCGACGGCTTCTGTGACCCCCGCAGCTGCGGTGACGCCTTCCTGCGCCGATTCCCCCGCCACATCGAGTGGCATCCTCAGTCGGCATCTCCCAAGGGTGCTGCACGAATCAGGAGCGTTGAATGGCATTCTTCCGAAAGCGGTCACCGGAGGTGATCCGCAGAGGTGCAGACGGACAGGTCATCGAGGAGCGCAAGTCGTTGCGGCTCGGTGGGCAGAAGGTGGAAGTCCGGCGGGTCACCGAACCAGCCAAACCCCCGGCTGAGCCCAAGCAACAGGGCCCGAAGAACAAGCAGAAGAAGCCCTCCGACGGCGCGGGCAATCGCACTCGGGAGCGGAACCGCAACAACCGCAATGGCACCAGTCGCACCCGTCAGCGGCGCGAAGAAGAGATCATCATCCCGGTCGAGAGTGCCCGCAAGCAGATGCTCGTGCGCGTCACGCCCCATCAGATGCAGTGTGTGGTGCTGGAAGGCCCGGTGCTCGTCGAGCACTACGTGACCTCAGCCGAGCGCACCTCGCTGGTCGGCAACATCTACCTCGGCAAGGTTCGCAACGTCCTCCCCGGCATGGAAGCGGCATTCATCGACTTCGGGGCCGCCAAGAACGGCGTCGTCTATGCGTCCGACGTGCGGATCGATCCCGAGCAGTTCGGCAAGCGCCGGCCGAGGATCGAAGAGGTCCTCAAGGTGGGCGATCAGATCCTCGTCCAGGTCGTCAAGGACGCCATGGGAGCGAAAGGGGCGCGGCTCACCGGGCAGCCCTCGCTGCCGGGCCGCTACCTCGTGCTCGTGCCCGACTCCGATGCACAGGGGATTTCGCGTCGGCTTCCGGAGAACGAGCGCAGTCGCCTGCGTGAAGTCATCTCGAAGGTGAAGCCCAAGGGCTTCGGCGTGATCGTCCGCACCGCCGCCCTGCACGCCTCGGACGAGGAGGTCGCCGCCGACATCTCACGTCTGCTCAAGAACTGGGAGCAGATCACGGCAGACGCCGAGTCGGACGGTCGTGCTCCGCGGGTCGTGTACGAAGAGCCTGATCTGCTGATCCGCGTGATCCGTGAGCACTTCACTGCAGATTTCCGCCGAATGCTCATCGACGACGATGCAGCGCTCAGAGAGGTCACCGACTACCTCGGGAGAACGGCACCCGACCTCGTCTCGAAGATCACCAAGTACGAGGACGAGCTCCCGCTGTTCGAGCGCTATCACGTCGAAGATCAACTTCGCAAGGCACTGGATCGGCGGGTGTATCTGCCCTCCGGCGGCCACCTCGTGATCGACCGGACCGAGGCGCTCACCGTGATCGACGTGAACACCGGGAAATTCGTGGGGTCGTCGAACCTCGAGGACACGGTGCTCCAGAACAACCTGGAGGCGGCGGAGGAGATCGGCCGCCAGCTGCGGCTTCGTGACATCGGCGGCATCATCGTGATCGACTTCATCGACATGGAGGTCGAGAAGAACCAGCAGATGGTGCTCAGGCGGCTCCGTGAGACGCTTGCGAGGGACAAGACCCGCACCCAGGTATTCGACGTGTCCCACCTCGGGCTCGTGGAGATGACGAGGAAGAACGTGTCTGCGGGTCTGCTCGAGTCGTTCTCCGAGCAGTGCCCGCATTGCGAAGGCAGGGGCGTGCTGCTCCACGAGGAGGCCGCAACCCACGCCGTCCCCATCTCAGGCACCGCCGAAGACGTGGACTGAAGGCTCGCCTGGCGGCCGTCAGCTCTGAGCCACCGGCTGCACGGAGTCTGTGGCCCGTGTCTCACCGGAGGTCGAGTGAGCGTGACTGCCATGCTCGGGACGTTCTTCGAACGGCGGGCTCGCTGGGGGCCGGAAGCCGGGAGCTGGAAGCCGCTTTGCCGAGGGGCACGTGCCGTAGTACATTGACGCCAACCCCCCTTTTAGAGGTTTTCCCATGTATGCCATCATCAAATCCGGTGGGAAGCAGGCCAAGGTGAGTCCTGGCGACGTCATCGAGGTCGAACTGCTCCACACCACCGAAGAGAACGTCTCGTTCATCCCGATCCTCGTCGTCGACGCCGAGGGATCGACCATCTCGGACAAGGACGCCCTCGCCAAGGCGTCGGTCACCGCCAAGGTGCTCGGAGATGTCAAAGGCCCGAAGATCGACATCTTCAAGTACAAGAACAAGACCGGCTACCGCCGTCGGATGGGTCACCGTCAGAAGTACACCTCGCTCGAGGTGACCGGCATCGACCTTCCGGGTGGAGCCAAGAAGACCAAGAAGTCGGAGCCCGTCAAGGCTCCGGTCGCCGAGACGACCGAGGCACCCGTCGAGGCGTCGTCCGAGGAGGAATGACCGATGTCCAAGACAAAAGCAGGCGGTTCCAGCAAGAACGGGCGTGACTCGCGCGCCCAGCGCCTCGGGCCGAAGGTGTTCGACGGTCAGACCGTGAACGCCGGCGCCGTGATCGTGCGCCAGCGAGGCACCCGCATCCACCCCGGCGTCAACGTCGGTCGTGGAAACGATGACACACTGTTCGCCATGGCCGAGGGCACCGTCAAGTACACGACACGGAACAACCGTCGTCTGGTCGACGTCCTCGCCGACTGATCGAGTCCCGGTCGCATGTTCGTCGACCGGACACAGGTACACGCCCGCGCCGGTAACGGAGGTGCGGGCGTTGCCGCGTTCGTGAGGGCAAAGGGCAAGCCACAGGGCAAGCCGACAGGTGGCAACGGCGGCAACGGCGGTGATGTCGTGTTCCGTGCGGACGACAGCGTCGGCACGCTGCTCATGTACAAGCGACATCCGCATCACAAGGCGGGCTCCGGCACCCACGGCACCGGCGACTTCCAACACGGCCGCACGGGGGAGGACCTGATCCTCCCGGTGCCATCCGGCACGACCATCTACGACGACTCGGGGCGCATGGTCGCCGACCTGGTCGAGCCCGGCCAGCAGGTGGTGGTCCTCAAAGGCGGGCGGGGCGGTCGCGGCAATGCGGCGTTCGTCTCGCCGAAACGGCGCGCCCCGTCCATCTGCGAGCAGGGCGAATACGGGGCGGAGGAGACTTTCACCCTCGAACTGAAGCTGATGGCCGATGCAGCACTCGTCGGCTTCCCCAACGCCGGGAAGTCGACCTTCATCGCTGCCGTCTCGGCGGCGAAACCGAAGATCGCCGACTACCCGTTCACGACCCTCGAGCCCAATCTCGGTGTGGTGGCGTTCGACGATCAGGAGTTCGTCCTCGCGGACATCCCTGGCCTGATCGAAGGTGCTGCCGAAGGCAAGGGCCTCGGCCACGAATTCCTCCGCCACACCGAACGAGCCCAGGTGCTCGTGATCCTGCTCGATCCAGCGATCACCGCCACACACCCCGTGACCGTGCAGAGAGACGTCCTGCTCGGAGAACTGGGCGACTTCTCGCCCGAGCTCCTCGAGCGTCCCCGGGTGTTCGCCGTGACCAAGGCCGATCTCCCCGAAGCCGAGGCGGCCGCCAAGGAGATTCCCGAGGCGCATCTCGTCTCATCGATCACCGGGGCCGGCGTTCGAGAGCTGCTCTTTGCGATCGGGGCGCTGGTGGACAAGGCCGAACGCGCTCGACCCGAGCGCGAGGGGTACGTGCTGCATCGTCCGGTTCGGCCACAGTTCTCGGTGGAACGTTCCGGGGACGTCTGGGTGGTCGAAGGCATCGGCGCTCGACGCGCCGTACGGTTCGCCGACCTCACCAACCCCCAGGCCGCAGACATGGCAGCCGAGCGCCTCGAGCGGCTCGGCGTCGAAGCGGCGCTGGTCGACGCCGGGGCCCAGATCGGGGACACGGTCCGGATCGGTGACCTCGAGTTCGAGTTCCTCACCCTCGACGACGAAGACGTGGAGGAGCAATGAGGCATCCAGTCCCATCCGGGGGCGTCGTGGTTGCGAAGATCGGTTCTTCGTCGCTCACCAATGACGGCCTCAGCCTCAACGACGAAGCGATTCGGCGAATCGTCCAGCAGGTCTCCGATGCTTGGCGAGCGGGGCATCCGACCGTGCTGGTGACCTCCGCCGCCGTTGCCGCCGGTCTCGGCGCGCTCGGCCGAACCTCTCGACCGGCTGACGTCCCAAGCCTCCAGGTCGCCGCCGCCGTTGGGCAGGGCAGGCTCATGGAGCGGTACAGCCGGGCGTTCTCGGAGCAAGGGATGGTCGCAGGCCAGATCCTGCTCACGAAGTCCGTGCTGGCCGATCGTGAGCAGTACCTCCACGCCCGGCAGGCGCTCGAGCGGATGCTCGTCGAGGGAGTCGTGCCGATCGTCAACGAGAACGACACCGTTGCAGTCGAAGAGCTCCGCCTGGGCGACAACGATCGCATGGCGGCGCTCGTGGCGCATCTCGTGCGTGCCCAGTTGCTGGTCCTGCTCACAGATACTGCCGGGCTGCTCTCCGCCGATCCCCGGGTCGACGCGTCGGCGACGCTCCTCACCGAGGTCTCCCACACCGACCGTCTTCTGGATGAGCTTTCGGGGGCCCGTTCGGGCCCGCTCGGCTCCGGCGGGGTCGGGTCGAAGATCGCTGCTGCGCGCATGGCTGCATGGTCGGGTGTTCCCACGGTGATCGGCTCGTCGCGGGCCCCCGCAGCGCTCGGTCAGGCGATCGCCGGCGAGAACATCGGGACATGGGTCGAGCCGAGGCTCGAGCGGATGCCGGCGCGCAAGCTCTGGATCGCGTTCGGTCAGCCGGCCGAGGGTGTCGTCTCGATCGACGACGGTGCTCGAACGGCGCTTCTCGCCAACGGGCGGTCGCTGTTGGCTGTCGGCGTCAAGCGGATCGCCGGCACCTTCGACCAGGGCTCGGCGGTGGAGATCCACACGCTCGATTCGAGACTGGTCGGCAAGGGAATCGTTCGCCTGTCGTCAGCCGAATTGGCCCGATCGGTCGGAGCCGAACGGCCCGAGCCCAGCCTCGTGGTGGTCCACAGAGACGATCTCGTCGTCCTGGCGGACTGAGTCAAACCCGTCGGCGGTAGCGCGGTCGTCTCCCGTAGTTGTAGAGACCGATGCCGAGCAACGCCATCACGAGCCCCGCGATCGCTCGGAAGGCCGAGGCCGGAGGATTGGCGATGGGGCGAGCGGCCTCCACGAGACGCGCCTGCGATCCGTCGATGAATGTCTCGCCCTGGTCGGCCGGGCTGTTGTGGAGAAACGTGCCGGTGACTTCGACGATCGGGCCGCGTCGCCCGTATCTGCCTGGTTCCCCCCACGTCTCGGACCATTCCGAGCGCGGAATCCTGACGCCGATCCCGGTGTTCGTGCCCTGCAACCCCGGACCTTCCGGGAGTGGAGTCGCGGCGTAGGCGTCGTCGTTCAGCTGGAACCAGACGACCTCTCCGCGAGCCGAGAAGTCGCCGATGATCTCTCCGACGACGATCACTTCCTGGCTATCCCACATGTCCGGCTCGGCATCGAGATCGGACACCGGCACTGCCGTCACCATGACCAACACCAGCGAGGCGATTGCTCGGATCATCGACCCTTCACCACCGACAGCGAGAAGCCGAGCAGAGCGAACACCGCGATGAACTCGAGGCGCCCGATCCACATCTGGAAGATCATGATCAACTGAAGGACCACCGGCATGTCGGGGCTGACAACGCCGACCGAGAGCCCGACGGCGGCAGCCGCGCTGACCGACTCGAAGAGCGACTCGGCGAGGCCGTACCCATATGCGAGCCCGACCGCGGCGCCTAGCAGGTACAGGGCGACATACAGCAGCGACACGGTCATGACCGAGCCGGCGAGGTCGGGCTCGAGGCGATGCCGCCCGTACTGGAAATAGGTTCTGCTGATCACGGTCCGACTGGGCGTCAGAGCCTCGCGCACGGTCATGAGAACCGACTTCACCGTGAGCCCGATCCGCAGCGCCTTGACGCCGCCCGCGGTCGAAGAGCTCATCCCACCGAGCGCCATGGCAACCGTCATCCCGGCGAACGCCAGACCTCCCCATCTGGCGAGCTCGGGAGAGCTCACCGTGGCGAAGCCGGTTCCCGTGTGGGCCGAGATCAGTTGGAAGAACCCCCGGCGGAGCAGGGGCGAGGTCTCGGTGTACAGACCGCCGACGGCGAGGCCGGTGAGCGTGACGAAGAGCGTGACCGTGACGGTGGTGGCGAACGTTCGCACCTCGATGTTGCGGAGCAGCCCTGCTCGACGCTGCCAGATGGCGTGATGCAACCCGAAGCTGAGCGCACCGGCCAGCATCAGCACGGCGACGACCGCTTCGAACGATGCCGAGTGGTAGTACCCGACGCTGGTGCTCTGGGGAGAGAACCCGCCGGTGTCGAAGGCGGCCATGAAGATCGTGAACCCGTGGAAGAGCGCACGCGACCATTCGAAGCCCTGGGCGACGACACCGTCGATGGTCAGCGCGCTGATCCCGAGAATGCCGTGGACCACGCTGACCAGCCAGATGAAACGGGCGGTCGAGCCCACGCTGGGAAAGATGCGCTGATCCCGGCCCTCGGCCTCATACAGCGACAGCGCTCCGGACGCGGAGAAGAACACGAGGGCCGCCAGCACGATGCCCTGCCCACCCAGGAATTGCAGACTGTGGCGCCAAACGTTGGTCGAGGCTGCGAGATGGTCCAGGTCCTGGATCGTTGCGAGTCCCGTCGTGGTCAGGCCGCTCATCGCATCGAAGTAGGCGTCGATGAGGTCGCCGTAGTGCCCGGAAAGCGCAAGCGGGATCGCCCCGACTGCGGGAACGACCAGCCATACGAGAGACACGACGATCAAACCGTGTCCCCACACCGGTTGTGTGTTCGTCTTGGGCCTCCACATCTCTGCGATCCCGGCCAGAGCGCCGGCCACGCCGATCATGAGGATCAGGTCTGCGGCGGGCTTCCACTCGCCGAGGGCGATGGCCCATGCCAGAGGAATCAGACCCGCTCCGGCGACGACGGCGAGGATCCGGCCGAGATCCACGGCGATCCGGCGGGCGTCGTCCAGGGTTGGCTTGAGCAGCATCAGACGAGCTGCGAGAGGAGGAATGCGATCAGGGCAGCGACCGCGAACATCGCTGCGAGTGCGACGACCTCGGCTGTGATCCCGTAGGCGCCCTGGAGCAGTGCAACGGCGGCGTTGCGCAGTCGCCTGAGCATCAGCTGCCCATACCCCGGACCACCGAGGTCACGGCCTCTTCGGATCCGATTCTGGTGAGGACGACCACCCGGTCACCTGGTTCGATGGCGGTGTCGCCGGTCGGGACGCGGATTCCGTCGTCGTTCTCGAGCGCAACGATGATCGTCGACGGAGGGAGGTCGATCTCGTGCACTCTCAGCGTCTCCGCATCCTCGGGTACGAGGACCGTCAGGAACGTCATCGATGCTTCCCGACCGATCGAGGCCTGACCGAGCTCGGCCAGTTCGAGCCGATCGGTGATGATGCCGGCGAGCAGGTCGGTCACCGAGACGTGGGGGATGTCCAGTGCTTTGAAGGTGAGCCCGTTCTTCGGGTCGTTGAGGCGCGCCAACAGCCGCTCGACACCGAACGTGACACGAACCAACTCGCAGGCGACGAGATTGTCCTGATCGACCCCGGTCAGGGCGAGGAAGAAGTCGTGCGATCGAATGCCCAGCTCGTTCAGGAGCCCGAGATCGGTGCCATCACCATGGAGCACGAGGATGTCGGTCGAATTCGCCAGGGCGGTCGCCCGGCTCGCATCGGCCTCGATGACCATCACGGCGTGACCCTGGCGGTCGAGGTCGCGGGCGATCTGCCCGCCGACCTTCCCGCCCCCCATGACGATCAGTCTCATCGCGGCTCCTGGACGAGGTGATCGATCCGATTCTGGACACCGTCGCGCGCCGCTGCAACGACCAGATCTCCCTCTGCGAGCAGGAATCGCTTGGTGGGGATGATCGTCTCACCGTTGCGGTGGACGGCGGCAACGCGGAGCTTGTTGCGCACCTCCAGCTCGTTCAGGCTCATTCCCTCGGCCTGGCCGTTCAGGGTGAAGTCGATGATCTCGACATCCCCTTCGGGGAAGGTGACGTGGAATTGGAAGTCGTGGCTGACGACTTGCTCGTAGAGGACGTTGGCGATCAGCTGCGTCCCCGTGATGTACTCGATTCCGAGCGCGTGATAGCTGGGCTGTCTCGCCGGGTCGTAGAGCCGAGCGATTGCCTTGGGAGTCTTGAAGACGCGGCGAACCACTTCGGTCGCCATCAAGTTGGCGTTGTCGCTCGAGGTCACGGCGAGAAAGACTTCGGCGTTCTCGATGCCGGCCTGCCGCAGGACCGAGACATCGAATGCCTCTCCGGTGACCATCTCTCCGTTGAACTCGGAACCGAGTCTGTCGAACGCCCCGACCTGCTTGTCGATGGCCACGACATCGTGGCCATCCAATGAGGTCCTGCGAGCGAGTTCGGAGCCGACTCGACCGATACCGGCGATGACGATGTGCATGAGCGGTGAGTGTACGCAGTGTGGGGCGGGCGTTGGTCCGCTACCGCTTCCAGAGGTGCCGGGTGAACAGCAGCAGCACCGGGAAGATCTCGAGCCGGCCGACGATCATCAGAAACGCCAGCAGCGTCCGGCCCGGCATCGGGATCGCCAGGTAGTTGGCGGCCGGGCCGACATCTCCGAGACCGGGGCCGATGTTGCCGAGTGACGCGGCAACCGCGCTCGCGGACGTGACGAGGTTGATCTCCTCCCCGAGGTTGGCGTCGATGAACGAGATGAGGAATGTCGCAGTCATGAAGAGGAACATGTAGAAGAGGAAGAAGCTCTGGATGCTCTCCACGACTCCGTCTTTGACGCGTTCTTTGCCGAACCTGGTGATGAGGACCGCCCGGGGATGGACGATGCGACGGAGATCGGCGAGGGCCGCTTTCGCGAGGATCCCGACGCGGAAGGTCTTCACACCGCCTGCGGTGGAGCCTGCCATGCCTCCGAGGAACATGAGGCCGACCACGAAGATCTGGAGGGCGGGCCGCCAGGCGCCGAAGTCGGCGGTGGCGAATCCGGTGGTCGTGATGAGTGTTCCCGCAGTGAACGCCGCGTCCCTGATCGCGTCGGACACTTCGACGCCGGGGCCGATGAGGCCACCGGCGATGATCACGACCGCTCCGAAGAAGAACGCCGAATACAAGCCGAACTCGGCGTTGCGGAAGTAGGCCTTGGGATGCCTGAGCGCCCGGTAGTGCAGGGCGAACGACATGCCGGCCAGGAACATGAACACGGTGATCACCCACTGGGTGTATGCGTTGAAGCCGGTGATCGACGTGGCTTCGGTGCCGAAGCCCCCGGTCGACATGGTCGTCATCGCATGATTCACCGATTGGAACAGATCCATGTCGCCCGGCCACAGGAGGAGGATCTGCAACACCGTCAACCCCGCGTAGACCATCCACAGCCGTTTGGCCGTCTCCTGGAAGCGGGGAGTGAGTCGGTCGGGTGTCGGCCCCGGGGACTCGGCACGCGCCAGCTGGACGCCGCCGACGCCGAGGAGAGGGAGAATGGCGATGGACAGGACGATGACGCCCATGCCTCCGATCCACTGCGTCATGGACCGCCAGAAGAGCACGCCTTTGGGGAGGGCGGCAGGATCGGGGAGGATCGAAGCGCCCGTCGTCGTGAATCCCGATGCCACCTCGAAGTAGGCGTCGAAGAAGTTGGGGATCGATCGTGTGAGCAGGAACGGCAGCGTGCCGAAGGCGGACATCACGAACCAGGCCAATCCGACAGCAGCGAAGCCCTCTCGCGTCGTGAGCACACCCGTTTGCCCGAACACCCGCCATGCCAGAAAGCCCATGGCCATGGTCACGAGCGCAGCGGCGAGGATCTCGAGCGCTGCCAGGCCCTCCCCGTACGCCAGTGACACGAGCGTGGCGGGGAGCATCGCTGCTCCCGAGGCGGCAACCACCGCACCGATGATGAGGAGGAGGCGGCGTGCCATGCCGGGTCGCCCCTTCGACTCCTTCAGGTCGAAGATCGCCGTCATGTCTGGGCGAAGAGCTTCTCGACGGTGGTGATCGAATCGGGCATCGAGAACAGGATGATGCGATCTCCCGTTTCGATGGTGCTGATGCCCGAGGGGACGAACGTCTGCCCGTTCCTCAACACCCCTCCGATGACCGCGTCGCGCGGCATCCCCAGGTCGACCAGCGACTTCCCCACGGCAGGGGAGTTCTTGCCCACCTCCAACTCGATCGCTTCGGCGTCGGTGTCCTTGAATGTCACGACCGAGTGGATACGGCCACGCCGGACGAAACGCAAGATGGCGCCGGCGGCGATCAGCCGGCTCGAAACCGCGGCCTCGATGCCGGTGCCCTGCAGCAGGCTGACGTATTCGATCCGGTTGAACCTGGCGACGGTCGAGGAGGCGCCGAGTGCCTTGCCGAGGAGACAACCGAGGACGTTCACTTCGTCCCAGCCGGTCAGGCCGAGAACGGCGTCGCGTTCGTCGAGGTTGAGGCTGCGCAGCGTGTCTGGGTCGGTGGGATCGTCACAGATGACCAGCGTCTTGCCCTGATGCTCGGCGAGCTTCCGGCATCTCGTCGGGTCTTCGTCGATCACGATGACCTCGTAGCCTTCGCTCGTCAGATGGGCGGCCGTCAGTTCGGCGAGACGGGTTGCTCCGAGGATCACAACGCGTTCGATGACGTGATGGCGGACTCCAAGCAGGCCGGTCGCGCGGTCCACATCCTCGGAGTTGACCATGATCAGCACGTGATCGCCCGGCTCGATTGTGGTGTCGCCGTGAGCCACGATCGTCTCGCCGTGCCTGACGAGCGCTGCGACGACCCAGTCGAAGTCGGATTGGTTGACGCGCAGCTCGCTCAACGGCTTCAAAGCCAACGGTGACGTCGGAGGTACGGTGGCACCGACCAGCGTGAGGCTTCCGCCACCGAACTCGACCAGCTCGGACACGCCGGATTGCTTGACCAGGGCGCCGAGCTCGAACGCAGCCGCTTCGCCAGGATCGATCACGAAGTCGACCTCGAGCCCGGCCACCGCCTCACGCATGTCCGAGTCCTCGACCCGGGCGACAGTACGTTTGACTCCGAGGTCCGCTGCGACATGGCAGGCGAGCACGTTGGCGCCGTCAGAGTTCGAAACGGCGATGAGGAGGTCGGCGCGGTCGACCCCTGCTTCCTGGAGTACGGTGGGGCTGGCGCCATTGCCGGTGATCACGAGGGCGTCGATCCGGTCCTGGAGGTCTGCGGCGCGGTCCTCGTTGTCCTCGATGACGACCACGTCCTGACCTTCGGCGGAGAGCCTCTCGGCGAGATAGGAGCCGACTGCGCCGGCTCCGACGATCACTATTCGCATGAGATCAGTTCCACTCCGAAGAGGATACGTCGCGCCGGGTTGGTGGTCGGTATTGACCAAGCCCGGGTCCGGCACCCGACCGGTAGACTGACACGACCTCACGGATCGCGGAGTTTCCTCATGTCCCAATTCGAATCCCCGGCTGCGCTCGCCGCCGCGCTGCGCTCGGTCGATTATCTGCCTGATGAACGTATTGCCCAGGTCGCCTATCTCGCCGATGCATTGGGGAAGCCGATCCTCGTCGAAGGACCCGCCGGTGTCGGAAAGACGGAGCTGGCCAAGGCGCTGGCCACCATCACGGGCCGTGATCTGATCCGCCTCCAGTGCTATGAAGGGCTCGACGAGTCGCGAGCGCTCTACGAGTGGAATTACAAGAAGCAGCTCCTGAGGATTCAGGCAGACGAAGGCTCGGACTGGTCGGAGATCGCCGGCGACATCTTCTCCGAGGACTTCCTGCTGGCGAGACCGCTGCTCCAGGCGATCCGATCCGAGCAGCCTGTCGTTTTGCTCATCGACGAGATCGACCGTGTCGAGATGGAGACCGAGGCGCTCCTCCTCGAGGTGCTGTCCGACTTCCAGGTCTCGATCCCAGAGCTCGGAACCGTTGCGGCCAAGACCCAGCCGATGGTGCTTCTGACGTCCAACAACACCCGGGAGCTCTCCGAGGCGTTGAAACGCCGCTGCCTGTTCCTCCACATCAGTTATCCGACACCCGAACGGGAGCGTGAGATCCTGATGGCTCGGGTCCCGGACCTGCCTGCGAAGCTGGCCGACGAGATCGCCAGGGTGGCGCGGTCGGTCCGGGCGATGGACCTGAAGAAGTCGCCGTCGGTCTCCGAGACGATCGACTGGGCCCGGACGCTCCTCGCGCTCGGTATCGAACACGTCGATGCCGAGGTCGTGGCCGACACCGTCCACGTGTTCTTGAAGTACCAGACGGACATCGATCGGGCACTCAAAGAATTCGCAACGTCGGAGTGACGCCGTGCTCTCTCTGATGACAGCCTTCGTCGAGGAGCTGAGAGCCGTGGGAGTCCCGGTGTCGATGGTCGAGGCGATCGACGCCATGAATGCAGTGGGGCATGTGGACATCGGCGACCGGCAGTCGTTCAAGGAGACCCTGAGGGCGACGCTGATCAAGAACAGCCGTCACGAGCCGGCGTTCGAGACGGCGTTCGAGGTCTTCTTCGCCGATCGGAGCCGGCTGCTCGCATTCGAGCCGGACGAGTTGTCGAATTCGGACATCTCGGGTAATTCCGACGGCTCGGCGCGCTCGGACGGGTCCGGTGGCGGCTCGTCGTTGGACCTCGAGGAGTTGATCGAGTCCCTGTTCAACGCCATGGCCCAGCAGGACTTCGGTCGGCTCCGTCAGTCTGCGCGTGACGCAGTAGACCAATTGGCCGGAATGGAGCCGGGGAGACCGGTCGGCGGCACCTATTACCTCTACCGGACGCTTCGACAGCTCGACATCGACTCGCTCGAAGAGCGATTGCTCGAGGCGATGTTGGCGGAGCACCCTGACCTCGAGGAGCTCGAGAAGCGGCTGATCACCGAAGAGGTGTCGGAGCGGATCGAGCGCCTCAGGTCGGAGCTCGAAGAGGAGATCAGGCGCCGGCTGGTCGAGGACCGGGGACACGAGGCGGTTGCGCAGACCCTGCGTAAGCCGCTCACCGAGGAACTCGACCTGATGCACGCCACCCGGTCGGATCTCGCCGCCATCGAAGAGATCGTCGGCCCGCTGACCAGGAAGCTGGCCGCCAGGCTCGCCCAGAAGCGCCGCAATCAGAACCGCGGCAGGCTCGACTTCCGCAAGACGGTGAGGACGTCGCTCGCAACCGGAGGCGTCCCGTTGGAGCCGAAGTTCCGGAACAAGCGACCGCACAAGCCGGAGCTGTTCCTGATCTGCGACATCTCCGGGTCGATGGCCACGTTTGCCAGGTTCACCCTCCAATTCACCTATGCGATGGCATCGCAGTTCTCGAAACTGAGGGCTTTCGTGTTCGTCGACGCCGTCGACGAGGTCACCGACTTCCTCAAACCCGGCAGCGATTTCAAGCAGGCACTGTCGCGGATCTCGACGGAGGCGGACGTCGTCTGGCTGGACGGGCACAGCGACTACGGGCACGCATTCGCCCAATTCACCCAGAAGTACGGCAGGGAGATCACGCCGCGTTCGACCGTGATCATCACCGGAGATGCCCGGAACAACTATCGAGAGCCGCGCGAATCGCACCTCGCCGAGATCTCGGAATCGGCGAAATCGCTTTACTGGCTCAATCCTGAGCCGACGAGTTATTGGGACAGCGGTGATTCGGTGATGAGCCGATACGCCCGATATTGCGACGAGGTGTTCGAGGTGAGGAACCTCCGGCAGCTCGAGAGCTTTGTCGAGTCGATCGCCGTCGAACGGCATACAATCCGAAGACGCGCAGTGGCCCCGGGAAGGGGAAATCGCACGGCTTCGAAAAATATCCTCAACTACACCCCGTGAATTGACGAGAGGAAGACCGTGGGACAAAGAATTCTCGTGATCGAAGACTCAGCCGTGATCCGCCGGCTCATCGAGGTGTGCCTTCGTGCAGCCGACCTCGAGATACTGATGCGCGAAGACGGTCCCAGTGGACTGGATGCCGTGAGGGCAGAATCCCCGGATCTGCTGGTGCTCGACATCGGTCTCCCGGGGATGGACGGGTGGCAGGTGCTCGATCACATCCGAAGCGACGATGCGACGAGGTCGCTCCCGGTCGTCGTGCTGACCGCACACGCCGAGGAGGAATCCCGTCGGCGCGCCGATGAGGGCGGAGCGGATGCCTTTGTCACCAAGCCCTTCCAACCGAACGACTTCCGACAGACGGTGCTGGATCTGATCGCCTGATCCGATCGTCGTCCGAGAACCGAGGACCGCTACACGGGGTGGCGGTCCTCTTTCGTTTGTGGTGACTCCGGTAGGGTGCGGGCGGTCGAGGAGACCCGATCCGGCCCAATCTCGTATTCCACCCCGAGCGCTATCACGGCCACGGGCGTCGGCCACCGTTCTTCGAAGGGTGGTACTTCAAGCTGGTCGATGCTTCCGAGCAACATCGGTACGCCATCATCCCTGGGATCTTCCTCAGCGATGATCCAGCAGAGGAGCACGCCTTCGTCCAGGTCCTCGACGGCTCCACCGGGGATGCGAGCTATCACCGGTTCGCCGCCGACGACTTCTGGGCGGCGCGTGACTCGTTCGACGTCAGAGTCGGGCCGAATCGCTTCTGGCGGGAAGGACTCGAGTTGGACATCGCCGACGAGAGGCGGGTGTTGTCGGGCCGCGTTGGCATCGTCGATCCGACCCCATGGCCGGTTTCGTGGACCTCGCTCGGGATCATGGGGCCGTACGGATGGGTGCCGCGTATGGAGTGCAATCACGGCGTCGTGAGTCTGGACCATCCGCTCACCGGAACGCTCGTCGCGGGAGGAACCGACATCGACTTCTCGGGCGGGCGCGGGTACATCGAGAAGGACTGGGGGAAGTCGTTCCCGGCGGGGTACGTCTGGATCCAGTCGAATCACTTCGAACGCGATCGGGTGAGTTTCGTGGGATCGATCGCCATCATCCCATGGCTGTTCTCGTCGTTCCCGGGCTTCATCATCGGGCTGTGGATCGACGGTCGGCTGTACCGGTTCGCCACCTACACCGGCGCTGAGACCAGGCACCTCCACATCACCGACGAGTCGATCCATTGGACGGTCGCAGACGACGAGCACGTCCTCGAGATCGAGGCGGAACGGGCGAGAGGTGGTCTGCTGTTGGGCCCGACCCGCGAGCGGATGGGCGATCGGGTCGGCGAGACGATGTTGTCGGAGGTCGTCGTCGACCTGCGAACGTCGGACGGCGATGTGATCTTCCACGGGACCGGGAGGAACACCGGGCTCGAGGCCCACGGCGACCTCCGGCGACTCCTGGCGATGGAGACGTGACAGTGCGAAGCCCTACTCGACTGTGACGTCGGCCGAACCGTGTCGTACGATCCCGGCATGACGACGATCGCTCCCTTCGGCACCTGGACATCCCCGATCAGTGCGAGCGACGCCGTGGCCGGGCTGATCGGGTTCTCCGAGCTCAACCTCGACGGATCGAATCTCTTCTGGGTGGAACTGCGTCCATCCGAAGGCGGCCGTCAGGTGCTCGTCCGTCGGCGCTCCTCGGGTGAGATCTCCGACGTCACCGCGTCGCCGATGCACCCCAGGACTCTCGTCCACGAGTACGGAGGCGGTTCGGTCTCGATCGGTCACGGCGCGGTCGTCTTCTCGGAGTTCGCCGACCAGCGCCTCTATCGCGTCGAAGGTGATCGGGTGGACCCTGTGACCGTCGAGCCTCCCCGGCCGCGGTCGGTTCGATTCTCCGACGGACGGATCCTGCCCGGCGGGACCACGATGGTGTGCGTTCGCGAGAGCCACCGAGAATCCGGGGAGGCGGTGAACGAGCTCGTGTCGATCGATCTCGAGATGGGCGACGTGTCGGTGCTCGCATCGGGGCGGGACTTCTACGCGGCTCCCCGAGTCGACGCGGCGGGCACCCGGATCGCCTGGCTCGAGTGGGACCATCCGAACATGCCATGGGACGGCACCGAGCTGAAGTGCGGCGCGTTGGGCGACGGCGTCTCCGACATCGTGACGGTCGCCGGCTCCGCCGACGAGTCGGTCTTCCAACCCGAATGGGGCCCCGACGGTGAGCTCGTGTTCGTCAGTGACCGGACCGGCTGGTGGAATCTGTACCGATGGGATGACCGCAATGTCGCGACGCTGTGTCCGATGGACGCCGACTTCGGCGAGCCCGCATGGGTGTTCGGGAGGCGAACGTTCGACTTCCTCTCCGATGGGCGGATCGTCGCGGCCTGGTGGGAGGACGGCATCCAGCGATTGGGCATCATCGGTCCCGACCGCCAGCTGAGGCGGATCCCGGACGACTTGTCGGTGCATGGCGGGCTCGTCACCGATGGGCGGTCGAAGGCCTGGTTCATCGGTGCCGGACCGGAGACCCCGACTGCGATCTTCGAACTCGATCTCGAGTCAGGTGATCGCCTCGTGGTCCGATCGAATCGCCGCCTGGTGGACTCCGACTACGTCGCAGCGCCGCAGATCATCACCTTTCCGACCGGCGAGGGCGATGAGGCGCACGGTGTCTTCTATCCGCCGGCCAACCCCGATTTCGCGCCACCCGTCGGGGAGCGGCCGCCACTGATCGTCCACGTCCACGGCGGTCCGACCTCCCACGTCTATCCGACGTTGAGCGCGTCGACGCTGTTCTGGACGTCGCGGGGCTTCGCAGTGGTCGACGTCAACTATCGGGGCTCGAGCGGCTACGGGCGAGCGTTCCGCAACAAGCTGCGAGGAACATGGGGCCTGGTCGACGTCGAGGACTCGATCGGCGCCGCGACGTTCCTCGCCGAGCGCGGATACGTCGACGGCGATCGGCTGGTCATCACAGGCGGGAGCGCCGGGGGATTCACGACACTGGCGGCGCTCGCGTTCGGCGAAGCGTTCAGCGCCGGTGCCTCGTACTTCGGGGTGGCCGACATCGAGCTGCTGGCGGCTCACACCCACAAGTTCGAGTCCCGGTATCTCGACGGGCTCATCGGGACCGACGTCGAGGTCATGAGATCTCGGTCTCCGCTGTACTCGGCGGACCGGATTTCGGTGCCGGTGATCCTCTTTCAGGGGCTCGAGGACAAAGTCGTCCCCCCGGAGCAGGCCGAGTCGATCGCCAACGCACTCCACGACAACGGTGTCCCGTACGCCCATGTGACCTATGCGGGGGAGGATCACGGATTCCGGAAGGCGGAGAACATCGTCCACAGCCTCGAGTCAGAGCTGGCGTTCTACGGGCGGGTGTTCGGCTTCCGTCCTGCGGGTGACGTGCCGTCGGTTCCCATCGTCGGTGACGTGTGATCGGCGTTCGATGTCGATGAGTCCGACCGGACTGGCGGGAGCGGGTGTTCGCGTCGCGTTGGTCGCGGCGGTCGAATCGACGCAGCCGACCGTGGCGGACCCCGGCCTCGGAGCGACCGTCGCCACACCTCCCGCATGGGCGCTCATCGCCGGCTGGGTGGTCGGGATCATCCTCCTGGCTGTGCTCTGGGCACTCGCCCGACGGTGAACACGTTCTTGTGACGGTTGACCACCAAATAGGTGGTTGACCGTCACAAGAACGATGTCAGGCTTCGATCAACTCCGCCATGCGGCCGATGAGGTCGACAACCCGGTTCGAGTAGCCCCACTCGTTGTCGTACCAACTCAGCACCTTCACCATGTTGTTGCCGAGGACCTGGGTGGACTCTGCGTCGAAGATGGACGAGTGCGGGTTGCCGATGATGTCGGTCGAGACCAGCGGGTCCTCCGAGTACTGCAGGATGCCCTTGAGCGGACCGTCGGCTGCCGCCTTCACCGCGGCGTTGACCTCCTCGACCGTCACGTTCTTCCCGAGTTCCAACACGAGATCCACGGTGGAACCGTCAGGGACGGGGACGCGCATCGCCATACCGTCGAGCTTGCCCTCGAGGTTGGGGAGCACCTTGCCGACCGCCGCAGCTGCGCCGGTCGTGGTCGGGATGATGTTCTCCGTCGCTGCTCGCGACCGTCGGAGGTCCTTGTGCGGCACGTCGGCCAATCGTTGGTCGTTCGTGTACGCGTGCACGGTGGTCATGATGCCCCGCTCGATCCCGAAGGCCTCGTCGAGCACCTTCGCCAGGGGGGCGAGGCAGTTGGTCGTGCAGGAGGCGTTCGAGACGATGATGTCGCCGGCGTCCAACTCCTGATCGTTGACGCCCAGGACCACCATCTCGTCCACAGACCCCTTGGGCGGCACGGTCAGGATGACACGCTTCGCGCCTGCGTCGATGTGCTGCTGGATCTTCTCGCGATCGCGGAACACGCCGGTTGCCTCGATCACGATGTCGACGCCCAATTCGTCCCATGGGAGCTTGGATGGGTCCCGCTCCATGAGCATCTTCACGGCGTGCCGTCCTACGGTCATGACCCCGTCCGCCACGGTCGGCTCGGTATCGAGAACCCCCATCACGGAGTCGTACTCGAGGAGATAGGCGAGGATGTCGTCGTCTGCCAGATCGTTGATGGCGACGATCTCGATGTCGGGATTGTCCCGCTTGAGGATGATGCGGAAGACGTTGCGACCGATACGGCCGAACCCGTTGATTGCGACCTTCGTCGTCATGCTGAGACTCCTTCCAGTGAACCCGCCATGGTCTCGGCGACCTCGATGACCCGGGCCGTGTAGCCCCAGCCGTTGTTGTACCAGGTGATGGCCTTCACGAACGTCTCGTTCATCACCATCGTCGCCAGGCTGTCGAAGACCCCGGACTCGGTGTCCATCCTCACGTCGGATGAGACGATCGGATCCGTGTTGTACTCGACGATGCCCGAGTAGATCCCTTCGGCGGCGCTCTTGACGGCTGCGTTGACCTCGGCGACCGATGTCGGTTTCGAGACCCATGCGACCAGGTCGATGGTGGATCCGTCCGCAACGGGAACGTTCAACGCCTGGCCGGTGAGCTTGCCCTGAAATTCGGGCATGACGCTGATGAGGATCTCCGCCGAATTGGTTGGCCCGGGGATGATGTTCTCGCCGGCAGCCCGGCTCTGGCGGAATCCATCGGTCGGGACGTCGGCGAGCCTCAGGGAGTTCGTCATCGCGTGCACCGTCGTGAACATCGCCTTCTCGATCCCGAACGACGTGTCGAGCACCCGCAGGATGGGCGCCAGCGCGTTGGAGGTGTTCGACCCCAGCGCTATCACCGACGTCGAGGGGGTCAGGATCTCGTCGTTGATCCCACGGAGGATCAGCGGGATGCTCTCTCCGGGCTCCGGCGTCGACGCCATGATGACCTTCTTGGCTCCGGCATCGAGATGCTTCTGGAGGTCGGCGGCCGTGCGGTACTTGCCGGTCGCCTGGACGACGATGTCGACGCCGTGCGACGACCAATCGGCATCGCCGGGCTCGCGAGCGGAGACGAACGGGATCTTCCGGCCGTCGAGGAACAGGCTGTCACTCTGCAATTCGATCGGTCGGGGGAAGCGCCCGTAGATCGAGTCGTACTTCAAGAGGTAGGTGAGCCCTTCGGGATCGTCGATGTCGGCGATGACCGCCACCTCGAGGTCGGGATGATCGACGAGCATCCGGAAGACGTTCTTCCCGATCCGTCCGAATCCCATGAGTCCGATGCGGGTTTTACTCATGACTTGGCCCTTCTTCTGGTCACCCCCCAAGCTAGTCGGCGCCTCGAAGTGGCCACATCGCGCAGACAGTGTTTCACCTGCCGTTCACGTCCGCAACGGTGTTCCAATCCGTGCTCGTGAGCCATAGGTTGCACCCCATGCTCGTTTCGATCCTGTTGGCGCTGTGTCTCGTCGTCCCACCCGTCCCCGGCCCGGTTGTGGCGCCGTTCCAGCCGACGGATTCGCATGCGGGCCACTGGGGTGTCGATCTCTCGGCGCCGGAGGGGTCCGAGGTGATGGCGCCGGCACCTGGGGTCGTCAGCTTCGCCGGTGAGGTCGCCGGCATGAAGTCGGTGACGATTCGGGTGTCCGGCGACCTGCGCGTCTCGCTGTCGTATCTGTCGAGTGTCGGTGTTCGCGTCGGTGAGCACGTGGCTGCCGGTCAGGTCCTCGGTTGGTCGGGCCGGGCCCATGGCGATCGCGGCGTGCACCTCTCGGTCCGGGTCGTGGGCCGCTACATCGATCCGATTCCCTTCCTCCGATGTGCGAACGGGACGATCCGGCTGCTCGGAGATCGGTAGCATCCCGTGTCGTGGTCAGACGTGCGCTGCTCGGAGGGACGTTCGATCCGCCGCACCT
>JAHEDH010000161.1:0-3537 GCA_024641285.1 bacterium
GAAGGGATACCGCTGTACGTCGTGGAGACGGTTCGCATGCTCGCTGATTCCGGTTCGCTCGAGAGTGTCGACGGCGGCTTCACGGTGCATGCGCGAGTCGACCTGGCGGTGCCCGAGTCGTTACATGCGCTGGTGGCGGCGCGGCTCGATTCGCTGGGGGTCGACGACCGTCGCCTGATCCAGCACGCTGCCGTCCTGGGCCAGAGCTTCGAACAGAAGACACTCGCCGAAGTGACGGGCATCCCCGCCGGTGATCTCGGCCCGCGTTTGGACCGGCTGGTTGTGAGGCAGCTCCTGCGGGTCGACGACGACCCGCGTTCCGTCGAGCGGGGCTTCCATCAGTTCGTCCAGAGTGTCATCCGCGAGGTCGCCTTGGGCATGATCTCGAGGGCGGAACGCCGCCAGCTGCATGTCCGCATCGCCGACCACTTCGAGTCCGCCGGTGACGTCGAGTTGCTTCCGGTCGTCGTACACCACCTCACCGAAGCGATGCGGCTGGGATCAGACGACGAGGCTTCGGCCCTGGCGACGCGTGCCTTCGAGATGCTGCGACGCGCCGCAGAACGCGCAGGCGGCCTGGGGTCCCACGACCAAGAGGTGTCGTTCCTCGAACGCGCCCTGCCACTTGCAACTGACCCGTTGTTGGCTGCGAGGGTGACTCGTGACCTTGCCCTTGCAGCCCAGCAGGCGGGTCAAGGGGACCGAGCCATGGCAGCTTGGCGGGACGCGCACCGCCGGTTCGGCGAGGCAAGCGATTTCGAGAGTGAGGCGATGACCGCCGTAGGGCTCGTCAGCTGGCTCCTGATGTCAGGGTTGGTCCAGGAGGCTCGCGGCATCGTGACCGAAGCGATCGACCGCACCCAGGACAACAAGGTCTCGACCGGAACCCGAGCAGCACTGCACGCCCAGCTCGCCAGGGTCGGTGGGTTCGCCGCCGACGGTGAGCTGGCACTCGCCGAAGCCGAGCGTGCTCTTCATCTCGCAGCCCAGGCAGGCAGAGCCGACCTGGTGGCGGAGGCGCTCATCACCCGCGGGTGGGGCCTGGTCTACTTCCAGCGGTTCGACGAGGCGACGGCAGTGACTCGAGGCGCACTTCATCTGGCGCTCAAGCTCGGCGCCATCGACGCCGAGTTCCGAGCTCGGAACAATCTCGGAGCGTTTCTGTTGTGGAGCGACCCGTCGGAGGTGCTCGAGTTGATGAAGGACGGAATGGAATTGAGTCTGCGCCGCGGCGATGTCGACACCCATGCCGGCCTCGCTGCCAAAGCTCTGGAGACCGCCACGGCGCTCGGCGAGTGGGATCGGGCTCTGGAGCTCCTCGAGTCCGTCGTGCGAACCGGCGTGTCGAGCTTCGCGACCACCCAGATCGATGCAATCGAGATGGTCCTCCGATCGATGCGCGGAGACTTCGACCGGGTCGATGAGCTCATGGTCAAGGGTCGCGAAGCCAGCGAGCGCACCCAGTCGATACAGGCGAAACAGGTGTTTCACATCTACGCCGGGGTTGCCGAAGCGGCGCGTGGGCAGTACGAGGAGGCGCTGGAACACATGGCATTCGGAGACGAGCTCATCGTCGGGCTGGAGCGGCCGCGAATCGCACTGACAGCCCTCCAGGCCGGCGACTCCGACTTGCTCGGCTGGGAGACGGACAAACTCCGGGAGGACCCGAGACCGGACGACCGGACGGCTCGCTGGATCGACGCGCTCGATGCGGCTCGCTCGATCCAACGGGGTGACGACGGTGCAGCCGAACATCTGCTCGCTGCGGCCACCGGCCTCCGAGACGACGGTCTGATCGTCGACGCAGCGCAGTGGCTGACCGAACTGGCTGTGTTGCTCCCGGAAGGCCACCCGCTCCGGGACCGCGCCGCCGAGGAGGCACGGGAGATCTGGTCGCTTCTCGGAGCGCACTCGATGTTGGATCAGCTCGATCGCCGCACTGCCGGCTGAGCGAGCCCCGCTCGCCGCCGAGGCGCGGTCTCCTCCAGACGCTCGAACGACGACCCCACCGTGGTGACGCCGACCGCGGCAGTGCCTCCCACGAGCGTCAGCCAGTCATTGCCAGTTGCGGGTTCACAGTCGCGGCATTTCAGCCGGTGACGTCGACAAAGGCGAACCGGGTTGCGACATCCCCGCCACGTCCAGTCCAACGAGCAGGTACTCCTGCAGGCTCGTCATCGACATCTGTGCGATCAAGTCCCCGCCGGCGGCGATGAACACGAACGACTGCAGCTCGTAGAACGGAGGCTGAGATATGCCCTCCCAGTTGTCCATGTCCTCGGCGGTAGCATCATCGGGCAGAACGACAGAGGCCGAGGCCATTTCGGGAATCCCGGGCATCGTGGGGGCTGGCGGCCGGCGCTCATCATGGCCACAGCTGCATGTCGACGTCACCGGCGCATCCGAGCCGGATGATCGGAAGCATTTCCGGAGGCGATGGTTCGGATGTGGTCAGACCGAGGCTGCGTCGATCGGTTCCGGCGGCGCGTACACCACCTGATCGGTCGGCCGTGACCGTCTTCCGGCGGTCGACAGCACCCGCACGCCGAGCCATCGACCCGCGGCCGTCGCTGCCTCCAGGGGCTCAGCATCGGAGAGCAGGGAGCCGATGACGATCAGGTGCGATCCTCCGGCCGGGCCGATGAAGCGAATTCGGCCGCGCCGATCGACACCGATCTCGCGCACCTTCTCGACCGGCATCCATCGACCGCGGGTCTGTACGAATGTGGCGTACACCCGGTCCTCACCGACCTGCATGTAGGGACGTCGATGGAGCACCCCCGAGAATGCCAGCACCGTGAGGGTGAAGACCACGGTCATGAGCAACGCCGGCGGGAACCAGTAGCCGTACGGCAGTTGGACGGGGTCGAGGTGCCAGAAGGTCGAATAGCTCTCGGCGACCTCGTCCGCTCGGGCATAGAGGAACCCGTACAACATCGCAACGAGGAGCCACGGCAAGGCGATGACCTTGAAGAACGAGCCCCACGGATGACGGCGCATCTCATATCGGACCGGAACGGCTCGAGTCACTGCACCCTCTTGCGTCCGCGCAGGGAGCTGTTCTGCAGAGCACACGCCGGGGGTCCGGCAATTCGGATGGAATCACGCGTACCGATGAAGGACACAGCGTTCGGCGAGCGGGGACACATCCCGACTCGCCCCGTTAGTCCTATGTGCACGACCACCCTTTCGACGACCCAAGCCACATCACAATGGGAACGTACAATCAGCTCGGCCCGCTTGTCAATAGCTATTTCGCCAGCGAGCGTACGTCCGGGGCTCTTCCAGACCGAACGTGGTCGATACCGGGACGTCAGCCGTCTGTGGGACTCTCGACTCGGCTGTGCCGGCGTGGGAGCCGATCTCATGGCAGGGGGCGGGTGAGTACTTCGAGGTCCGAGGTCTCTCGCCCCGGTCACCTCGACTGTTCATGGTCGATGAAGCGCCGGCTGCGGGCCTGCGGGCGAATCAGCCTTCCTCGACGGGCAGCCACGTCTCGTGGACGAAGTGCCAGACAACGCCGTTGGGTGCGCGCTC
>JAHEDH010000161.1:3637-6661 GCA_024641285.1 bacterium
CACCTCGACTGTTCATGGTCGATGAAGCGCCGGCTGCGGGCCTGCGGGCGAATCAGCCTTCCTCGACGGGCAGCCACGTCTCGTGGACGAAGTGCCAGACAACGCCGTTGGGTGCGCGCTCGTCATCCTCGAACATGGCAGTCACCACGCGCCCCCGTTCTCGGCCGTCCTCGAACATCCATTCCTCGTAGGTCGCCCAGTGGCGGGCGTCGCTCCCTCGGAGCACGACGTTGCGTACCCACAGGTCGGCTTCCGCCCAGTCGCCGTGAGCTCCGTACAGACCGCTCCGATAGTCCTCACCCGTGGTGAAGACGCCCCCCGGGTCGACGATGTAGAACCCGGGTGCCATAGCGTCGGTCATCCGCGCAAACGCCTCCTCGGTGTGCGGCAGACCGCCGCGCAACCAGTCGACGATGAAGGCGTGCATGCCCACGATCTCGTTGCGAAGAACTGCTTCTACGAGCGCTACCTCCATCCGGGTCGGGGACTGTAATCGGTTACCCGGAAGGCGAGGTCCGCTCGCCGTCAGCGCGGACCTAGCCAGTCAGTCCTCGTGTCCGTTCTCGGGATTGCCGGCTGCAGGACCCGCGACACGACCGGGATCTCACGAACCATGTATGCGATCAGGAAGCATGCCAGGACCACCACCGCCATAGATCGACGACCCCCCGGGATCGGAGGATCGGGTGGTCGTCTACATGTTCACCTCTCCTGGTCGAGGAAGCGCTGATAGCGGCGACGCTGACGGCCGCTTCGTTCGAGGACGTACCAGGTGGCGTGGAACACCAATGCGATGCCGGTGAAGATGGTCACCCAGTACGCCCAGTCGAACGCATCACCCTGTCGGGCGTCGAGTGCCCAGAGTGCTCCGTTCAGGAGCACGAAGACGACGGCGTGCCACACGACCCCGGCGAAAGCGTCGGACCGCTCCTGGGCGCGCAGCTCCGGAGTGCTCTTCGTGTCGATGGCCATCGTCGATCCCTTCTCGTTTGGCAGCCACATCATCCGGCTCACGGAGACGCGGCGTCTAGTCAGCCATGGGTCGGTTTCCCCGCATCCACCAAACGGTTGATGCCGACGTCATCCGTCCGGTCATGAGGACTGGCTGCACGGGCGATACCCCCGGCGCCGACATTCGATCACGCTGGACGAGAGGATCGAAAGGAGCAACTGTGGCTGTCATCGAGGTCGCCGGGCTGGTAAAGACATACGGTGAGACACGCGCGGTCGACGGCGTCTCGTTCGAGGTGCAGGAAGGCGAGATCTTCGGCATCGTCGGTCCGAACGGGGCAGGCAAGACCACGATCGTGGAATCCGTCGAGGGTCTACGTCAGCCAGACGCCGGCGCGATCAGCGTGCTCGGGCTCGACCCCATCCGCGACCGCTACGAGATCACCGAACGCCTGGGAGCCCAGCTGCAGGAGAGCCGGCTTCAGGACAAGATCAGGGTGAACGAGGCCCTCGAGCTGTACGCCTCGTTCTATCGCCACCCAGCCGACTGGAGGGACCTTCTCGACCGTCTCGGCCTGGAGGGCAAGGAGACCGCGCGATACGCCGATCTCTCTGGCGGGCAGAAACAGCGGCTCGCCGTGGCGCTTGCTCTGGTGGGATCGCCCGAGGTCGCCATCCTCGACGAGTTGACGACGGGACTCGACCCGCAGGCCCGACGGGACACCTGGGACACCATCGAGGACATCAAGCGAGCCGGGGTGACGGTCGTGCTCGTCACACACTTCATGGAAGAAGCCGACCGGCTCTGTGACCGAATCATGGTCATCGACCATGGCCGGGTGGCTGCCATCGACACGCCCGCCGGCCTGATCGGTCGGATCGGCTCCAAGCAGCGCCTGCGCTTCCGCCCGTCGAACCCGCTCGACGACGGGCTGTTGAGCCGACTGCCGGACGTGAGCGCAGTGACCCATGAGGGGCCACAGACGATCGTGACCGGCACCGGCAATGTCGTTCACTCGGTGACGGCGCTCCTCGCGCAACAGCACGTCATCGCACAGGACCTACGCATCGAGCAGGCCAGCCTCGAAGACGCCTATCTGGCGTTGACCGGAGATGCGCTCGTCGAGACAGGATCGGAGAACCGCTGATGGCCGCAACCATGAAACTCACCCGAACCGAGACGAAGCTCTTCCTGCGTGATCCGATCGCCCTGTTCTTCGGGCTGATCTTCCCCGGGTTGATGCTGTGGGCGCTCGGGCTCTTCTTTCCCGGCTTCACCGATCACGTCGCCGAGCTCGGCGGCGACCGGTACATCGACATCTACGGACCGATCGTGCTGGGCTTGGGCCTCGCAACGCTCGGGCTGGTGACGCTGCCACCGATTCTCGGGACGTATCGGCAGTTCGGGATCCTGCGGAGATTGCGGACGACCCCGGTGCACCCGGTACGACTGCTCACCGCCCAACTGATCGTGCACGGCGTGGTGGCGATCGCCTCGACTGCACTGGCGCTGGTGGTCGTGGTGTCGCTGTTCGACGTGCCACTCCCCCAGAGCCCGGTGTGGTTCCTGGTGTCGTTCGTCCTCGCCACCGCATCGATCTTCTCGATCGGGTTGCTGGTCGGGGCGCTCGTCAGGACATCGGTATCGGGACAGGCGATCGGGATGGGGATCTACTTCCCCATGTTGTTCTTCGCCGGCGTGTGGATCCCCCGGTCGATCATGTCGGACGGTCTGCGGTTCGTGAGCGATCTCACTCCGCTCGGGTCTGCGGTGCAGACCCTGGAGGATTCGTGGTTCGGGACGACTCCAAGCCTCATGAACCTTGCGGTCATGGCAGCGTACGCCGTCGTTGCGAGCGCCATCGCGATCCGGTTCTTCCGATGGGAGTGAGCGCGGCCAGACGGACCATTGCCCCTATCGGACCCGAAGCCGCGTCCAGCACACTGGAAGTCGTGGAGCACCGTGTTTGATCACCTCGAGGCGGAACACATCCCGGGGTCCATGACGGGGTCGCTGTCGGCGACCTCGTCGTGGGAACGGTGGGTGGACGCCGTCTTCGCATGGATCGCCTA
>JAHEDH010000038.1 GCA_024641285.1 bacterium
AGACCAGTTCGATGACCGCCATCTCGGCACCGTCACCACGGCGCGGGCCGAGCTTGACGATGCGGGTGTAGCCGCCGGGGCGATCGACGTAGGTGGGAGCCACCTCGTCGAAGAGCTTCGTGACGACCTCATTGTCCGTGATCGTGCGCAGCACGACCCGACGCGAGTGCAGATCGCCCTTGCCTGCCTTGGTGATGATCTTCTCGGCGAGCGGCCGGACCGCCTTCGCCTTGGCCAGGGTGGTCTCCACCTTGCCCTCGGCGATGAGCGATGTCGCCAGGTTGGCGAGGATCTTCCGCTCGTTCTGCGGGGAGTTCCCCAGACGCGCACCCTTGCGTGGACGTGGCATCAGTTCCCCCCGTCGGCCAGCGACAGGCCCAACTCGTCGAGCTTGGCAGTGACCTCTTCGAGGCTCTTCTGGCCGAAGTTCGTGATGTTCAACAGGTCGTCGGCGGTGCGCTGCACGAGCTCACCGACCGTCTTGACCTGGGCACGTCGCAGGCAGTTGCGGGGACGCTCGGACAGGTCGAGGGCCTCGATCGGGAGATCGAGATCGGGCGAGCTCGAGCTCTCGCTCTGGACTTCGCCGAGCTCGAGGCCGACGCCCTCACCCATGTCGGCGAACAGGGTCATCAGCTCGGCAAGCGTCTTGCCGGACGAGGACACCGCTTCGCTCGGAGTCAGTGCGCCGTTGGTCTCGACGTCGAGCACGAGGCGATCGAAGTTGGTGATGTCACCGACCTGGGTGTTCTCGACCTGATAGGCGACCCTGCGAACGGGCGAGTAGATCGCATCGACGGGAATGACCCCGATTGCGCCGGTCGACATCGCATCGGCCGCAGTTCGATAGCCGACACCCGGGCCGACGGTCAGCTCCATCTCGAGCCGGCCACTGGCCGACAGGGTGGCGATGAGCTGGTCGGGGTTGACGATCTCGACTCCGGCGGGGACCTTGATGTCACCGGCGGTGACCTCACCGGCCCCCTTCGCCGAAAGATAGAGCGTCTGGGTGTCGACGCCGTCCATGCGGACGACGATCTGCTTGACGTTCAGGATGATATCGACCACGTCCTCGACGACGCCGGGGATGGTGGTGAACTCATGCTGGATTCCCTCGATCTGGATCGAGGTGACCGCAGCGCCCGGGATCCGGGACAGCAGGGTGCGGCGCAGGGTGTTGCCCAGCGTGTACCCGAAGCCCGGCTCCAGCGGCTCGACGATGAACTTCGAGCGGGTGTCTGTGAGCTGCTGCTCTTCGATTTGTGGTCGTTGGACGATCAACACGATGTGGTACTCCTTTTCAAAGGCGGGTTACTTGGAGTAGAGCTCGACGATCAACTGCTCGTTGATGGCAGTGTCGATCTGGTCGCGTCGTGGAAGGTCACGAACTTCGACCTTGCGAGCATCGTGGTCGACGCTCATCCAGTCCGGGACCGGATGGGACAACGACTCGATCGAATGCTGGATCGCAACGAGGTCCTTCGACTTCTCCTTGACGGTCACGACGTCATTGGCGCGAACGCGGTACGACGGAATGTCGACCTTCTTGCCATTGACGAGGAAATGCCCGTGATTGACGAGTTGGCGGGCCTGCGGCCTGGTGGCTGCGAGGCCGGAGCGCCAGACGACGTTGTCGAGCCGGGACTCGAGCAGCCGCAGCAGGTTCTCGCCGGTGATCCCGGGCTGACTGTCCGACAGTTCGTAGTAGCGACGGAACTGCTTCTCGAGCACCCCGTACATCGTGCGGAGCTTCTGCTTCTCGCGGAGCTGGATCAGGTAGTCCGACTCGCGGATGCGCCCGCGACCGTGGTCACCCGGTGGGTATGGCCTGGTGTCGACCGGACATTTCTTCGACTGACACAGCGGGGTGCGGGCACGCCGGCACGCCTTGTGACGAGGTCCTGTGTATCGAGCCATGGTCAGCCCCTCCGACGCTTCTTGAGACGCACACCGTTGTGGGCGGTCGGAGTGATGTCTTTCACTCCGGTCACTTCCATCCCCATGTTCTGGAGTGTGCGGACGGCGGTGTCACGCCCCGACCCGGTACCCGAGACGATGACGTCGAGCTTGCGGATGCCGTGCTCCCCGGCACGCCGGGCGGCCTCTTCGGCTGCGACCTGGGCGGCGTAGGGGGTCGACTTGCGTGATCCCTTGAATCCCACCGAACCACCCGAGGTCCACACGACGGTGTTCCCGGCCTGGTCGGTGATGTTGATGATCGTGTTGTTGAAGGAGGCCTTGATGTGTGCCTGCCCGTGAGCGATGTTCTTCCGCTCGCGGCGCCGGACGCGCTTGGCTCCCTGTGCTGGTTTTGCTTGGGCCATTGGCTATCCCTACTTCCCGACCTTCTTCTTCCCTGCGATCGCCGAGCGCTTGCCTTTGCGCTGCCTGGCGTTCGTGTGCGTGCGCTGACCGCGCACAGGGAGGCCACGACGGTGTCGGATGCCCTGATAGGACCCGATCTCGATCTTGCGGCGGATGTTCTGCTGAACTTCCCGGCGCAGGTCGCCTTCGACCGTGTAGCTGTTGTCGATGTACCGCCGGATCTTGGCGGTCTCGTCATCGGTGAGATCACGGACCTTGGTGTCGCGATCGAGACCGAGTGCGTCACAGATGTGCTGCGCCCTGGTCAGGCCGATTCCGTAGATGTAGGTGAGGCCGATCTCGACCCGCTTGTCGCGTGGGAGGTCTACTCCAGCGATCCGAGCCATGTCAGCCCTGCCTTTGCTTGTGCCGAGGGTTCTCGCAGATCACCCAGACCCGGCCACGCCGGCGGATGATGCGACACTTCTCGCACATCTTCTTGGTGGAAGGACGAACCTTCATTGTTTCTCCTTGTCGGCCGGGTTTCCCGCGACCGCCGCCATGTCGACTACATGTCTTTCTCGGCCTCCAGTGGTGGCCCGGCGGTAGGCTCGCCCACACCTCGACCCGGGCACGATGACGACGGGACGGGGGGTGGGTCAATGGACCACGTTCACGTCCGAGCGACAGCATCTGCTGCGCACGTGCGCGAACGACCGGAAACCGGACCGTCATGATACGACACGCCACGGCATCGGCGCAAACCGGGCCTGGAGGTCCGCTGCGATCAGGTGCGAACGGGCTGCGCGGCCTCGATGTATCGCGGCACCGTCATCTCGAAACGGGTGGTGCCGTCGACCCGTGAGTACGACAGATCTCCGCCCATCATCCGGGTCAGCTGGCGTGCGACGGCGAGACCCAGCCCGACCGAGCCCGGCTGAGTCGGCTCTGAATGCGCCCGCTCGTAGGGCTCGAAGATCGCCTCCACACGGTCCTCCGGCACGCCCTCGCCGTCGTCGACAACGGTGACGGTGATCAGGGCACCGCGCGTCCCGAGCTCGACGAACACCCGCTCTCCTCCGTATCGGCGGGCATTCGTGAGCAGATTGCGGAGCACCTGACGGAAACGGACGCCGTCGGCGTATGCCGGCGGGGCGTCACCGAGAATCGCCAATGGTTCGGTCCCGGCAAATGCCAGCGAGGGTGAGGTCAGTGCCGTCACCGTCCCCATCACATCGAGGCGTTCGGGCCGGACCGCCAGGGTGCCGATGTCGGCACGGGCGGCAACGAGCAGATCCTCGATGATGTGCGACAGCTCGGTGGCCTGGTCGGAGATCATGTGGATGAACTCGGCGACCTCGAGGGTGGAGAACATGTTCATGTTGCGGTCGAGCTCCTGGGACAGACCCACGACAGCGGTCAACGGGGTCCTCAGCTCGTGGCTGATCGAGGCGATGAACCGGTCCTTGGACTCCACCATCTCCTCGAGCCGTTCCTTCAGCTCCGTCACTGCCGCCAGCGACGTCTCGAGCATGCCGTTGTCCAGAGCGACGCTCACCTGCTTCGCAACGCTCTCGAGCAGCCGGGCGTCGCCGCGGTTGAACGAGCTGACGTCCCCCATCCGGTCGGCTGCCAGCATGTAGCCGTGCACCGTCTCGGCTCCGACGATCGGCACGACGATGACGTCCTTGTGGATGGCTGGTGATGCGGTCACCGCCGACGTCGCCTGGCGGTCCATGTACGTGGCCGCCTCTCCGATGACGCGCTGCCACCAGCTCACGAGCTCGGGGCGAACGATCGTCGGGACCATGGCGGTCGTCGTGTCACCATTGTCGAAGGTACGCAGCGCCCGCGACCCCGCGGTGATGACGATGACCTCGACCCATGTCGCATCCACCAACTGCCGCGCGCTGGAGGCCGCCGCAGCCATGGCGTCCTCGACCATCGGCGCGGTGTGGATCGATTCGGTCACGCGATGCATCGACTGGAGGCGCTCGGTCTGGTTCCGTTGCTCGGCGTGGCTCCGGTAGGCGAGATACATGATCGCCGGTGGCACCGCCCCGATCCAGGTCGCCCACGGCGCCACTACGGCGAGCACCACCACCAGGAAGCCGAGCGTGCCCGAGAGGAGGGTGCCGAACAACCCCAGGCTGACGGTTTCCATGACATCTCGGGGGGTCATGTCGCCACCGGTCAGGAGGATGACCGTCACGATCGACGCCTCTGACACCAACAATGCGGCTGCCACCGCCACGAGCGCTGCGACCACGCTTCTCGGGTGGAGCGGACCGAGGTCCCCGAGGACGAAGCGGAAGACGAGGACCGCCACGCCGGCATTCAAGGCGTACTGGGCGATGTTGAACGCCATCTTCAGAGGGGTCTGGCGCCGGCTGAACACGAGCGCAGCCGCAGAACCGACGACCACCCCGGCCAATGTCACGTGGACGTCCGCCGAGAACAGGGCAACGACCAAGGCGATCTCCCCCATCGAGAACGAGTGGGCGTCCTTCCGGTACTCGAGGTGGATCACCAGCGACTCGCCGGCGAAGACCATGAGAGCGACGAACCACCACGACAACTCGAAGCCGACCCGGGTCTGGGTGCCAGGAACCGCGAACCAGACCAGCGGGGTCAAAGCGGCCAAGACGGCAGTGAAGAGCCAACCCGCCGTAACCGGGTTCCGGCTCCTCACCGATCGCGCGTCGAGGGATGTCGCTGTCATTCGCTCTTCCTGTCGGCCCATGATGGGTCTGCTGAAGGGCCCGGGCTGAGATTCGGGTCCGTTCTCACCTCGGTCATCGGCACGTCTGCCCGGCAACTGATGGACTATTGCGCGGCGCACAGGGTGACTAGCCATTGGTGAGATCGGCTGAACGCAAGCGGCGAAACGGGCCTGACCGAGCCGAGGCAATCAGGACGATGTCGTCACGCGACTCATGAACGACCACCGCTGGGCGCGACCCGCGCTCTGAGCGCAACGTGACAGGACAGCCAGTGCGCAACGTGACAAGAGCGCCTGATCGGCAACGGCCCTGCGTCAGCCGAGGGTCGAGACGGCCATCACGGCGAACAGACCGAGGACCGAGAAGAGAGCGAGCAGCTTGGAGCTGTGCCGGCCGAGATCGAAAGCGGAGATCATGTGTCCCCTGTCCTGCTGGATCGGATCGTTCGGTACTCGCATGGGCACGTATCGGCAGGCGGAGGCTCGAACTTCGGGTCATTGTTTCAACACACGATCTGGCTAGTCATGTGGTTGGCACCCGTTCGAACACTTGTTCGTCTAGAGTCCGAGACATGTCGGGAACGCCGATCCTGCACTGTGATCTCGATGCCTTCTACGCCTCGGTCGAACAGATCCTGGATCCTTCGCTCGCAGGTCGACCGGTCCTGGTCGGGGGCGGTGTCGTCGTTGCCGCCAGCTACGAGGCACGCGCCTTCGGCATCTCGGCGCCCATGAACGTGAGACGGGCTCTCGAACGGTGCCCCGACGCCGTGGTGGTCTCGGGATCATTTGGCGAGTACTCCGACTACTCGGACCGAGTCATGGAGATCCTCAGGGATTTCACGCCGTTGCTGGAGCAGATCTCCATCGATGAGGCATTCCTCGACGTCTCCGGCTCGATCCATCTCCTCGGGACTCCCGCCGACATCGCGAGGGAGATCCGCCGCCGAGTCAAGGCAGAGACCGGCCTCCCCATCTCGATCGGGGTCGCTTCCTCGAAATTCCTGGCCAAGGTGGCGTCGGCAGCCGCCAAACCGGACGGGCTCTTGGTGGTCGACCCATCAGACGAGATCGCCTGGCTCCACTCCCTGCCGGTGAGGGTGATCTGGGGTATCGGCCCTGTGACCGAGCGGAAGCTCCACGACCACGGAATCCAGACCGTGGGCGAGCTGGCAGCGACGCCGGTCGATGCGCTCGGCCGATGGCTGGGGCCCGGAGCCGGCCATCACCTCCATGCACTGGCATGGAACCGCGATCCCCGACCGGTCCAGACGACCCGGCGGGCGAAGTCGATCGGCGCCCAGTCGGCGCTGGGACGGGGGCTCACGGACCCCGAGGAACTCAGCGGCGTCCTTCTGCATCTCGCAGATCGGGTCGGCACTCGGATGAGGAAGAAACACAAGGTCGGCAAGACCTTCACGTTGCGGGTCCGCTTCGAGGACATGACCTCGGCGACACGGGCGACCACCTTCGACGCTCCGCTCAACACCACGGCCGCGATCCACCGGGCGGCGATGACCCTGCTCGACGATGCCAGGAGCGACCATGACGGGCCGCTGACCTTGGTGGGGATCGCCATGTCCAAGCTGGCCGACGAGGGTGCAATCCAGATGGAACTGGCGCTCGACGATGGGGACGTCTCGCATGCCGGGTCGGTTGCGGCGGACCACCAGAGCGAAATCGACCGGCAGATCGATCGCGCCAGGGAGCGGTTCGGCCGCGACGTGGTCGGCCGGGCATCGGACCTGCTCAACAAGGACCGACGCCGCGTCGACGACGGCTTCCGCAAACTCGCCGAAAGGGACTAGCTCGCTGGCGCTCACAGTCCTCGTATTCGGTCATCAGTCGTTGGTTGTCGCTGGTCTTCCTCGCGCCGAATCTGGTCGCGACCGATGACTGAGAACTGACCACCGAGAACGGTCTCGACGAGCCGCCAGGCGAGCCAGACGTAAGAACGCGGAGAAGTCCCGAGCCTTTTGGCGCAGCTGCTCGGGACTTCTCGGTGGAGGGCTCGCCCGGCATCGGGGTGGAGTGCGAACGAGCCCACATCTGTCGGGTGTCAGCCGTCCAAGTACATCTCCGCAGCCCGGTAGAGGAACGAGGCCATCTCGGCACGTGTCACGGGTTGGTCCGGACAGAACCCGCCGTCACCGCAGCCCCGGCTGATCCCGGTCGCCGCCAGCCATCCGACCTCCGTCGAGAACGGGGCGCCCGGCGCCACATCCGTGAACCCGGCGCCGCCGGCGGTGGAACCGGGCGCGAAGACCCGGTAGAGGAATGCCGCCATCTGGGCACGGGTGACCGGCTGGTCGGGACAGAAGCTGGTCTCGCCGCATCCCCTCGTGATTCCGGCACCGACGAGCCACGCGATGTCGTCCGCGAAGGGTCCGCCGGCTGCGACATCGCCGAACCCGGCGGCGGTATCCGTGCTGCCGAGATCGGGGACATACCGGTGGAGGAAGGCGGCCATCTGGCCGCGAGTCACCGCCTGGTCGGGGCAGAACCGACCGGCGTCGCAGCCACGAGTCACCCCGCGGTCGGCGAGCCAGCCGATCGCCCGACTGTGGGGGCTCTCGCCGCCGACATCGCCGAAGCCGTTGCTGCGGCCGTCGTCGGACTCGTCGCCGCTGGATCGAGGTGCGCCAGCGATCCTCTCGAGGAAGGACGAATCGGCGACGTTCCAGTTGCTGAACAGCCAGCTGCCCGGTTGCGGGTCGGGATGGAAGTAGTCGTCGTTGTTGCAGTCGAGGATGAGCTCCGAGCCCGTCGACGGACAGCTCACCGTCGTGACCGTTCCGGGCCCGTCGACGTAGCACATGATGTCGTACTCGTCGGTGCAGTGGCCGTACGGGGTCGCATGTGGAGCCGACGGCTGCACCGCTCCAAGCGTGTGCGTCACCTCGTGGGCGACGACCGAGCCCTGATAGCCCCAGCATGCCCGGTCGATGCGGGCGTAGCCGGCGTGGTCGCCGTCGTTGCGGTTGTTGGTCTTCGACTGGTCGATGGACACGGCGGCGATCCCGCAGTACGCGGCGGCGTCGGTCCACATGACGTACTTGCGGTCCGGACGGTCGAGGCCCTGGGCGGCGGCGGCCGAGATGCCGGCGGCGAAATCATCGAGCGCACCGGGAGCGACCTGCACCACCTCGATCACCGGCCGGCAATCGTCGGAGTGCACCCAACGTGGAATGACGACGTCGCCCGAGACCGCGAGAGACGAGGAGCGGTAGATCGCCTGGACGTTGATCATGCCCTGGGTGATGGCGGAGCGATCAGGACCCGACAGCATGGCAGGACCCTCGGTGACATACACGGCCTGAAGTCGGTTGCCCTCTTGCCCCGAGCCGAAGCACTCCAGCCCCCGTGCCTCCGCCGAAGCCGCATAGAAGGACGTCGGTCGAGAGCTGTTCACCGGAACTTCGTCTGGATGGGCGCATTGGACGCCGTTTGCGACGACGATCTGCTCGAACCCCTGCGGACACGCACCCGCGTCGGCCGTAGGGGATCCCATGATCCCGACGGTGAGCCCCACCGTGAGCAAGAAAACGAATGTGTTGCGCATCGTCCGTGATGCCTCTCGGTCTCGACTGGGCCGGTCCGTGGCCTCGAGACCCCTGTCGTCTTGACGCGTCCGGGATTAAGCGGTTGATGACAGAATCTGCCACTCCTCGCTACACGCCACACGGCGCTCGCCACACGCCTGCGTGAAGCGTGAAGCGTTGGCCTCAGCCGACCGGAACCGGTGGCTCTACACCCTCGGGGAGGGTGGTCACGACGAGGCCTTTGCGCGTGATCGCCACCGTGTGCTCCCAGTGCGCCGAGAGTTGCCCGTCGGCGGTGCGCACGGTCCAGTTGTCGTCGTCGACCGATGACTCCGCCGTGCCGAGGTTGAACATCGGCTCGATGCAGATCGCCATGCCCTTGCGCAGTTTCATGCCTTTGCCGGGCGTCCCGTAGTTGGGGATCTGGGGCTCCTCGTGCATCGCGCGACCGATGCCGTGGCCCACGTACTCGCGGACGACCCCGTAGTCCTCGCGACGTCCGACGGCTTCGACGGCCGCGCCGATGTCACCCACCCGAGCGCCGTGCCGCACCTTGGCGATTCCGGCCCACATGCCTTCCTCGGTGACATCGATCAGACGCCGTGCCTGCGGCGATACGTCACCGATCCCCATGGTGAACGCCGCGTCGCCGTGGAATCCCTCGAAGATCGCGCCGACGTCGATGGCCACGATGTCGCCGTCCCGAAGGCTGTAGTCGGTTGGGATCCCATGGACGATCACGTCGTTGGGTGATGCGCAGATGGAGGCCGGATACGTCCCCTGGTAGTGGAGGAACGACGGTTCACATCCTCGATCCCTGATGATCTTTTCGGCGATCTCGTCGAGGGCTTTCAGCGCGACCCCGACCCTGGCAGCATTCCGGATCTCGGCATGGACCTCGGCCACGACGCGACCGGCCACGATCATCTTCTCGAACTCCGACTCCGACTTGATGGTGATCATGAGCTCGCTGCCGCTCGCAGTTGACAGTCGACAGTTGTGAGTTCACCGTTTCTCTGAGTCGGCTGCGCCGACGCAATCCTTCCAGATCCAGAAGCTTCAAGCACTGTGAACTGTGAACCGTGAACCGTGAACTTCACTATTCGAGCTCCGCGAGAACCCGATCCGTGATCTCTTCGATCGAGCCGGAGGCGTCGACGTGGGTGACGATGCCGCGGGACTCATAGAGCTCGACGAGGGGCTCGGTCTGCTCGCGATAGACCTCGAGCCGAGTGCGGATCGTCTCCTCGGTGTCGTCGGCGCGTCCACGATCCAGCATGCGCTGGACCACCCGGTCCTCGTCGACCTCGAACAGCACGACCCGATCGAGCCCGTCCTCGCCGAGGAACTCGTCGAGCGCCTCAGCCTGCGCGGTCGTGCGCGGGAAACCGTCGAGGATGTAGCCCTTTTCGGCGTCGGGCTGGGAGATCCTGCCCTGGAGCATCTCGATCACGATGTCGTCGGAGACGTATCCGCCCGACTCCATGATCGCCTTGACCCGTTTGCCGAGATCCGTCTCCGGGTCGAGCGCTCGAAACATGTCGCCGGTGGAGACGTGAGCGATTTCGAGGGCTTCGGCCACCCGCTGCGCCTGCGTCCCCTTCCCGGCCCCGGGAGGCCCCACGAAGAGGAGCCTCATGCCGCTGCGCTCCCGCTGCACGCAGCACGCAACACGCTGCACGCCTGGCGTGGGGCGTGAAGCGTGAGGCGTGTAGCGCTCATGTCAGGATTCCCTCGTAGTTGCGCATCGTCAGCTGGGACTCGATCTGCTTCATGGTCTCGAGCGCGACGCCGACGACGATCAGGATCGACACCCCGGAGAAACTGATCGCGATCCCCCACACCAGACCGGCGATCGCCGGCAGGACCGAGATCACAGCCAGGAAGATGGATCCGGGCAGCGTGATCCGGCTGAGCGTGTTCTGGAGATACTGCTGGGTCTGGCGTCCCGGCCTGATACCGGGGATGAACCCGCCCTGACGCTGGATCATCTCCGCCTGACGCACAGGATCGAACTGGATGGCCGTGTAGAAGTAGGTGAAGAAGATGATCAAGAAGAACAACGCTATGACGTACCAAATCGACGTGCCGCCGCCGCCGGCCCCCAGGTTGGTGTCGACCCAGGTGCGGATCTGCTGGATGAACCGGCCGTCCGACGGGATCGCCGTGACCACGAGCGCCGGGAACAACAGGATCGAGGTCGCGAAGATGACCGGGATGACGCCGGCGGTGTTCACCTTGATCGGGATGTAGGTCGACTGACCGCCCATGACACGCCGGCCGCGCACCCGCTTGGCGAATTGGACGGGGATTCGGCGTTGCGCCTGATCCATGTAGATGATCGAAACGATCATGACCACGAAGATCACCATGATCGTGATGAACCGACCCCACAGCTGAGCAGCCGCGGTCTGCCCCCAGATCTGAGCGATCACGAACGGGAACTGGCTGATGATCGAGACGAAGATCAGCAGCGACATGCCGTTGCCGACCCCGCGTTGGGTGATCAACTCACCGAGCCACATGACGAACGCGGTGCCGGCCGTCATGGTGAGGACGATCAGCGAGACGCGGCCCGGCGTGTAGTCGGGAATCAGCGAGATGCCGTTCGTGAACTGGCCGGTGTTGAACAGGAACGTGAAGCCGGTCGACTGGATGAGTGCGAGCACGACGGTGAGATAGCGGGTCCACTGCGTGATGACCTTGCGTCCCGCCTCGCCCTCTTCCTGGAGTTGAGCGAGCTTGGGGATCACGACCGTCAGCAGCTGCATGATGATCGACGCCGTGATGTACGGCAGGATGCCGAGCGCGAACACCGAGAACTGCTCGAGGGCGCCACCGGAGAAGAGGTTGAGGAGGCCATAGATGCCACCCGCCGACTGCTGCTCCTGAACGAGCCGCACCCGGTCGAGATCGACCCCGGGGACCGGGACCGCCGCACCGAGGCGATAGACGGCGAAGATGAAGAGCGTGAACAGGATCTTCCGGCGAAGATCCGGCACCGCAAACATGTGGCGATAGATGGAAAAGACGTTCATGGCCTCAGATGGGTTCGGGAACAGGTGGAAGAGTACCTCTCACCCCCGGGTAGCGCCTGCGTGAGGGCCGACCGGGAGTGAGAGCGCACCTCAGGACTCGATGAGCTCGACGGAGCCGCCGGCCGCTTCGATCTTCGACCGGGCACTGCCGCTGATGGCGTGAGCCTTGACCGTGAGCGACTTGGACAGCTCACCTTCGGCGAGCACCTTCACTCGCCCTCGGTGCTTGACGAGGCCGCGATTGCGAAGGTCATCGGGTGTGATGGTCGCTCCAGCGTCGAAGGTCTCCTCGAGCACGCCGACGTTGACGATCGCGAAGATCTCTTTGTTCGGGTTCTTGAATCCACCGAGCTTGGGGATCCGACGGATCAGCGGCATCTGGCCACCCTCGAAACCCGGGCGGAGCGTGTTGCGGGCTTTCAGACCCTTGGTCCCCCGGCCGGCGGTCTTCCCGCGCTTGCCCGACTCACCGCGGCCGACGCGGGTCTTCGACCGCTTCGATCCCGGAGCCGGCGCAAGGTGGTGAAGCCTCAGCTGCTCTCTCTCGTTGTCACTCATATCTGTGTTCCTTCCCACCACGCCGTAGGCGTGTGGCGTGTTGCGTACGGCGTGTGGCGTACGGCGGATCTACTTCTCTTCGACCTCCACGAGATGCCGCACCTTGTGCAACATGCCGCGGACATCGGGGGTGTCGTTGTGTTCGACGCTGTGATGCAGCTTGCGCAAGCCGAGCGCCCGGACGTTGGCCCGGGTCTTCGGCTTCTCGCCGATGATGCTCCGCCTCAGCGTCACGATGAGTTTGTCTGCCATGTCCGACCTCTCAGTTGTTCGAAGCGGCTCGGACCGACTCGGTGCCGCGATAGGCGGCGAGCAGCCCTGGGGGGATGATGTCCTCTGCCTGCTTGCCCCGGAGTCTGGCGACCTGATCGGGTCGGCGCTGACCGGTCAGGGCCTCCATCGTGGCGCGAGCCACGTTGAGGTGCGTGCCGGACCCCATCGACTTGGCGAGAGCGTCCTTGATGCCGGCGGCCTCGAGGATCTGCCGGACCGCCCCACCGGCGATGACACCGGTACCGGGAGCCGCCGGCTTGATCAGCACCTTCGAGGCATCGTGCCGACCGATGTGGGTGTGCACGATCGTCTGGCCTGCCATCGGGATGACAACCATCGACTTCCGGGCGATCTCCATGCCTTTCTGGATGGCAGCGGGGACCTCTTTGGCCTTCCCGTAGCCGATACCGACCTTGCCGGTTCCGTCACCGACCACGACGAGGGCGGTGAAGGAGAACCGACGTCCACCCTTCACGACCTTGGCGACGCGATTGATCTGAATGACTCTCTCGTCGAATTGACTCTGTTCGTCTCTCGCCATCAGAACTCCAACCCTGCTTCGCGGGCCGCATCGGCGAGTGCCTTGATCCGACCGTGGTACTTGTATCCGCCTCTGTCGAAGACGACCGTCGAGATCCCGGCGTCCTTGGCGCGTTCTGCGACGAGCTTGCCGACTTCGGTCGCGGTGTCTGCCGACAACGTCTTCGAACGGAGGTCCTTCTCCTGGGACGAGGCCGACGCGATCGTGCGGCCGCTGTCGTCGTCGATCACCTGGGCGTAGATGTACCGGTTCGACCGGTACACCGCCAGACGCGGACGGCTCGTCGTGCCCGCCAGATGCTTGCGCACCCGACGATGGCGGCGCTGGCGTGAGGCTTGCTTTGACACAGCCATCATCTACCTGCCTTTCCTGCCTTGCGGCGGATGTGCTCTCCGGAGTACCGGACGCCCTTGCCCTTGTAGGGCTCCGGCGGCCGGATCTTGCGGATGTTGGCGGCGACCTGGCCGACCAGTTCCTTGTCGATGCCGGTGATGACGATCTTGGTCGCCTCCGGCACCTCGAACGTGATCCCGTCGGGCGCCGAGAAGTTCACGGGGTGGCTGAAACCGAGTTGCATCTCGAGGTCACGCCCCTTCAGAGCGGCACGATATCCGACGCCGACGACTTCGAGCTCGCGCTTGAAGCCCTCGGAGACGCCTTCGACCATGTTGGCCAGCAGCGCCCGGCTGAGCCCGTGCAGGGCCCGGCTCTCGCGGGTGTCGTCGGCCCGCTCGACGATGGCGTCGCCCTCGTCGAGCGAGATCGAGACCCGCTCGTGGAAGTCCCTGTTCAGTTCGCCCCTGGGCCCCTTCACCTTGACGCTCTGACCATCGATGTCGATGGAGACGCCGGAAGGCACCGGGACGGGCATCTTTCCGATTCTGCTCATGTCACCAGACCTCGCACACGATCTCGCCACCGAGGCGGCGACGCCGCGCTTCACGATCGGGAAGCAGCCCTTGGGAGGTGGACACGACGGCGACACCGAGGCCACCCTGGACCCGCGGGATCTCCGAGGCGCCCCGGTAGATACGGTGACCGGGCTTGGACACCCGCGTCAGGCCGGTGATCGCCGGCATGCGGCGGTCCCCGTACCGCATCACGAGGGTGAGCTCCTTGCCCGAGCCCGCCTCCTTCACCTCATATCGATCGATGTAACCCTCGGAGACGAGGATCTCGGCGAGCGACTCTTTCATCTTCGACGACGGAAGCACGACCCGCTTGTGCCCAACGGCAGCAGCGTTGCGAACACGGGTCAGCATGTCGGCGATTGGATCGGTCATCATGATTTACCACGAAGCCTTTCTGACACCGGGGAGCTCGCCACGGCTGGCGAGCTCGCGCACACAGATACGACACATGCCGAAGTCGCGCAGGTAGCCACGCGGGCGTCCACAGCGCTTGCAGCGGTTGTATCCCCGCACCTTGAACTTCGGCTTCCTGTTCGCCTTGGCGATCATTGATTTCTTGGCCACAGTCGAACCTCCTTACACCTGAGCGGCGGTCTTGCGGAACGGGAACCCGAACGCATCGAGCAGCGCCCGTCCGGCCTCGTTCGATTCGGCTGTCGTCACGATCGTGATGTCCATGCCACGGGTCGTGGAAACGTCGTCGTAGTCGATCTCGGGGAAGATCAGCTGCTCGTTGACGCCGAATGTGTAGTTGCCGCGTCCGTCGAACGACTTGGGGTTGAGCCCACGGAAGTCACGGATACGCGGGATCGCCACGGCGAGCAGCCGGTCGAAGAACTCCCACATGCGGTCGCCACGCAGCGTGACGGACACGCCGACGGCCTGGCCCTCGCGGAGCTTGAAGCCGGCGATCGACTTGCGAGCGATGTTGACCCGCGGCTTCTGACCGGAGATCGTCGACAGCTCGCTGACGGCCTGTTCGATCTGCTTGCGATCGGTGATCGCCTCGCCGATCCCCATGTTGATGACGATCTTCTCGAGACGCGGCACCTGCATCGGATTGTCGAGACCCAGATCCGACTGGAGCTGCGCCTTGACCTCGTCGTGATAGCGAACCTTGAGACGTGGCGCGGTCATCTGAGATCACCTCCGCACTTGCGGCAGATCCGATGCTTCCCCTTGTCGTCGAACCGGTAGCCGATCCGGGTGGGACCGCATTTCGAGCAGACGATCATCACGTTCGACGCGTCGATCGGCATGTCGCGGTCGATGATCCCGCCCTGGTTCTGTTGACCGAGCGGCTTCTGGTGCTTCTTGGCGGTGTTGACACCCTCGACGAGGATCTTGCCCGAGCTCGGGTAGACGCGTTCGATGACGGATTCGGTTCCGGCGTCCTTGCCGGTGATCACCATGACCTTGTCACCTGTCTTGAGCTTCATCAGAGCACCTCCGGCGCCAAGCTGACGATCCGCATGAACTTGCGATCGCGCAGCTCGCGGGCGACGGGACCGAAGATGCGGGTGCCGCGCGGCTGCAGGTTCTCGGCGTTGATGATCACGCAGGCGTTGTCGTCGAACCGGATGTAGGTGCCGTCGGCCCGACGACTCGCCTTCTTGGTCCGCACGACGACCGCCTTGACGACCTCGCCCTTCTTGACGTTGCCACCCGGGGTGGCGTCCTTCACCGCGGCGACGATGACGTCACCGACACCGGCATAGCGGCGACGCGATCCTCCGAGCACGCGGATGCAGAGCACCTCGCGAGCTCCGGAGTTGTCGGCCACCTTGAGCCGGCTCTCCTGCTGGATCATCGGGCACGCTCCACGATCTCGACGACCCGCCAGCGCTTCTGCTTGGAGATCGGCTTCGTTTCCATGATCCGGACGGTGTCGCCGACGTTGGCGTCGTTGTTCTCGTCGTGCGCGTGGAACTTCGAGCTGCGTCGAACGATCTTGTCGTAGCGGGGATGCTTCGACGAGGTCGGAACTTCGACCGTCACGGTCTTGTCACGCGCGTCGGAGACGACGACGCCGACGCGTAGTTTGCGTCTTGCTCGCTCCTCCATCACGCTTCCTTCCCTGCGGCCTGCTGTGCATGCCACGCTTCGATTTCCTGTTCACGGATCACGGTGCCGATCCGTGCGATTTCCTTCTTGACCGCCCGAATGCGGGCGGAGTTGTCGAGCTGATTGGTCGCCAGCTGGAACCTGAGGTTGAAGAGTTCCTCTTTCGCCTCGTCCAGCTTCTCGACCAGCTCGTCATGCGCGAGATCGCGCAGATGTGCGGCGCTCACAGTTCCTCCCGCTTCACGAATCGGGTCTTGACGGGCAGCTTGTGACCGGCCTTGCGCATGGCCTCTCGGGCCAGCTCCTCGTCGACACCGGCCAGCTCGAACATGACACGGCCGGGCTTGACGACGGCAACCCAGAACTCCGGGTTTCCCTTGCCTGAGCCCATTCGGGTCTCGGCAGGCTTCTGGGTCACGGGCTTGTCGGGGAAGATGTTGATCCACACCTTCCCGCCACGCTTGACGGCACGAGTGATGGCGATACGGGCCGACTCGATCTGGCGGCTGGTGATCCAGGCCTCTTCGAGCGCTTGGATCCCGTACTCACCGAAGTTGACCTCGGTTCCGCCCTTGGCCACGCCACGACGGCGGCCCCTGTGCACCTTGCGGTGCTTGACACGCTTTGGCATCAGCATCGGCGATTACTCCTCTTCACCTGCGTCGGCGGTTTCTGCGGCGGCATCGACCTCGACGGCTTCCGGCGTCGACGGGTCGGTAGGAGCCTGTTCGACCGTGACACCCTCGGCGGCGTCCTCGGCCTGGACGTCGACATCTTCGACGACCTCGGGCAGCGCCTCGTCGGCACTCTCGATGACCTCACGCTCTTCGCGGTACTGGGCTTCTGCCTCTTCGGCGCTGGGGCGGCGTCCGCCACCGGCCTCGATCAGGCGCTTGCCGCCCTCACGCTTGCCGCCACCGGCCTCGACCAGGCGCTTGCCGCCACCGGCCTCGATGAGGCGGGGGACCTTCGACTCGCCGGCTGCCTGTTCGGCAACGGCTTTCGCCGGGGCCGCTCGGCCGCGAGATGCCGGCCCGCCACTGGCGAGGGCTGCTTCGGCTGCGATCTTCTGTGCATCGGTGGCACCGGGGACGACGTCGCCCTTGTAGACCCACACCTTGATGCCGATGGCACCGACAGTCGTGCGAGCGGTCGCGGTTCCGAAGTCGATGTCTGCGCGAAGGGTGTGCAACGGCACGCGACCCTCGCGGTACCACTCCCGCCGTCCCATCTCTGCGCCACCGAGCCGGCCCTTGCACTCGACCCGGACGCCCTGGGCGCCGGACTTCATGGCAGTGGTGACGGCCCGCTTCATGGCACGCCGGAAGGCGACACGGTTCTCGAGTTGATCGGCGATGCCCTGAGCCAGGAGCTGTGCATCGGTCTCGGCGTCCTTCACCTCGATGATGTTCAGCTTGACCGGCTTCGACGCCATCTTCTCGAGGACGCCGCGAAGGCGCTCGGCCTCGGTGCCGCGCCGACCGATCACGACACCGGGACGACCGGTGTGGATCTCGACGACGACCCGATCACGGGTGCGCTCGATGTCGATGCGGGAAATGGCGCCACGGCGCATTTCCTCACGAAGCCAGTCGCGGATCGCCGCGTCCTCGTTGACGAGTTCGACGTAGTCCTTGTCCGAGTACCACTTCGACTTCCAGTCGTATACGACTCCGATCCGGAAGGAATATGGATGAATTTTCTGACCCATCAGTTCACCTCCCGGGCGTCTTCGAGACCGTCGCCTACGACGATCGTGATGTGGCTGGTTCGCTTGTCGATGCGGGTCGCCCGACCGCGTGCCCGGGGCCGGAATCGGCGCAGGGTGGGGCCTTCGTCGGCGTAGGCCTCGGCAACGATCAGATCGTCGGCGTCGAGGGCGAAGTTGTGCTCGGCGTTGGCGATCGCCGACTTGAGCACCTTGGCGACCGGAGCGGAAGCACCACGGTTGAGATGCGAGAGCACCACCTGGGCTTCCTCGACGGGCATGCCCCGAACCATGTCGAGGACCCGACGGACCTTGAACGGTGACTCGCGGATGTACTTGGCCTGTGCCTTCACCTTCATCGGCGGACGCCCTTCTCTTTCTTGGCGACGTGGCCCCGGAAGGTGCGCGTGGGAGCAAACTCCCCGAGCTTGTGGCCGACCATCGACTCGGTGATGTACACGGGAATGTGCTTGCGCCCGTCGTGCACGCCGATCGTGTGGCCGATCATCTCGGGCACGATCGTGGAGCGCCGGCTCCAGGTGCGGATCACGCGCTTTTCGTTCTTCGAGTTGAGGGCTTCGACCTTCTCGATCAAGTGATCGTCGACGAAGGGGCCCTTCTTCAGACTGCGAGCCACCTGTTACCTCCGGCCCTTGGCGTTGCGGCGACGAACGATGTACTTGTTCGACGGGTTCTTCTTCTTGCGGGTGCGCCCTTCCGGCTGGCCCCACGGGCTCACCGGGTGACGTCCACCTGCGGACTTGCCCTCGCCACCGCCGAGGGGGTGGTCGACGGGGTTCATGGCCACGCCGCGGGTCTGGGGGCGTACGCCCTTCCAGCGGTTGCGACCGGCCTTGCCGAGGCTGATCAGTTCGGCTTCGGTGTTGCCGACCTGTCCGATCGTCGCACGGCAGTCGAGCGGAACCTGGCGCATCTCACCCGACGGGAGCCGGAGCAGCGCCATGTTGTTCTCCTTCGACATGAGCTGGGTGCTCGTCCCGGCGGAGCGGGCGAGCTTCGCTCCGCCGCCGGGGCGCATCTCGATGGCGTGGACCGTGGTACCGGCAGGGATGTTGCGGAGAGGCAGGGCATTGCCCGCCTTGATGTCGGCTCCGGGGCCGGACTCGATCATCTGGCCGACCTCGATCCCGAGCGGGGCGAGGATGTAGCGCTTCTCGCCGTCGACGTAGTTGAGGAGGGCGATCCGAGCGTTGCGGTTCGGGTCGTACTCGATCGAGGCGACCTTCGCAGGCACGCCATCCTTGTTGCGACGGAAGTCGATGATGCGGTACTTCTGCTTGTGACCGCCGCCCTTGTGCCGCGAAGTGACCCGGCCGTTGACGTTGCGGCCACCGGTCGAGGACTTCTTGGCGAGAAGCGACTTCTCGGGGTCGTTGCCCTTGGTGATCTCGGCGAAATCGGAGACCGTCTGGAATCGGCGGCCCGGCGACGTCGGCTTTCTCTTTTTCACTGCCATCTCAAACTCCGAACAGATCGATCGACTGACCCTCGGCGAGGGTGACGAGGGCACGCTTGACGTCCTTGCGCTTGCCGACCTGGTAGCCGGTGCGCTTGACCTTGCCCTTGCGGTTCTGGGTGTTGACCCTGATCACGTCGACTTCGAAGATCGCCTGGATGGCCTGCTTCACCTCGGTCTTGTTCGACCGCGGGTCGACGATGAACGTGTAGGTGTTCCGATGCTCGATCAGGTCGTACGACTTCTCCGACACGACCGGTTCGAAGATGATGTCACGAGGGTTCTTCGCCATCAGCCCTCACCTCCCTGGGTCTTGGCTGCGTCTTCCTTGACGAAGTCGCTGTCGCTGACATCGAATCCCGCAGGATTGGCCAACGAGTTGATGGTGGATGCGCTGAACACCAGGTCCTGAGCCCACATCACGTCGTAGGTCGTGACATGACCGGCTTCGGCGAGGCGAACGGACGGGATGTTGCGGAAGGCGCGCTGGGCGTTGACATCGGTCTTGTCGATCACGACGAGAGCCTTGCCCTGGACGCCGATCTGGCTCAGCAACTGCTGGGCGACCTTCGTCTTGGGTGCGTCCCATGAGAAGTCCTCGACGACCTTCACCGCGGACTCCGACGCCCGGGCCGACAGCGCCGAACGGAGCGCCAGGCGCTTCATCTTCTTGGGCGTCCGCTGCGAGTAGTCGCGCGGCTTGGGGCCGTGGGCGATTCCGCCACCGGTCCAGTGCGGCGCACGGATCGAGCCTTGACGGGCACGGCCGAGGCCCTTTTGGCGCCATGGCTTGCGGCCACCGCCACGGACCTCTGCACGAGTCTTGGTGGAATGGGTTCCACGGCGGCGACCTGCGAGCTGTGCGGTGACGACCTGATGGATGACGGGGATGTTCGGCTCGATGCCGAAGATCCCGGAGTCGAGCGTGACCTCGCCCTTCTCCTTGCCGTCGATGCTGAACAGTGGTGCTTTGATCTCAGGCACGCGACTTCACCGCCCCTCGTACGATCACGACCGAGCCTTTGGGACCGGGGACGGCGCCACCGAGAACGAGGAGCCCGTTCTTGAGGTCGACGTCGACGATCTCGAGGTTGAGGATCGTGGTGCGATCGCCACCCATCCGACCGGCCATCTTCATGCCCTTGAACACCCGAGCCGGGGTTGCGCAGGCACCGATGGACCCGGGGGCACGATGCTTCTTGTGGTTTCCGTGGCTGGCAGGCTGCCCTTTGAAGTTGTGGCGCTTCATGACGCCCTGGAAGCCTTTGCCCTTCGAGACGCCTGTGACGTCGGCACGGCCACCCTTGGAGAACGAGGCGCCGAGGTCGATGGTCTGGCCGACCTCGAACCCGGCGGTCGACTTCACCCGGACCTCCACGAGGTGACGGGCGGGGGCGACCCCCGCTTTTGCGAAGTGGCCGGCGTCCGGCTTGTTGACCCGGTTCGGCTTGACGCCCCCGAAGCTGATCTGCACGGCGTTGTAGCCGTCGACGCCCTCGGTCTTGACCTGGGTGACGTAGCAAGGCCCGGCCTTGATGACCGTCACCGGGACCGCACGGGCGTCCTCGGTGAAGATCTGCGTCATGCCGAGCTTCTCGCCGACGATGGCGGAGAGCTGGACCAGCGAGTCACCGGACTCCTCGGCTGCTTCCTCGGCCTCTTCGACGTCCGGCGTGTCCGCGTCGACGGCGTCCTCGGCAACTTCGGCGGCTTCCTCTTCGGTCGCCTCTTCGGCGACCTCTTCTTTGGTCACGGCATCGCTCATGAGCGAACCTCCAGAACGTGAGACGTGAAACGTGCAACGTGTGGCGTCATCACAGCTTGATCTCCACTTCGACACCTGCGGGCAGGTCGAGGCGCATCAACGAATCGACCGTCTTCGGGGTGGGGTCCATGATGTCGATCAGGCGCTTGTGGATCCGCAGCTCGAAGTGCTCACGCGAGTCCTTGTCGACATGGGGACCGCGGATGACGCAGTACCGATGGATGTCGGTGGGGAGCGGAACAGGGCCCTTGATCCTGGCCTGCGTGCGGATCACCGTCTCGGCGATCTTGCGCGCCGACTCGTCGACCACCTGATGGTCGTACGCCTTGAGCCGGATGCGGATCTTCTGGTCTTCGTTGTCAGCCATGCTGCCTTGTCTACTTTCGCTTGCGGGTACGTGCGCGAGGTAGAAGGCAGCATCGGACGAGAGATCCGATGCACACCGACCACCTGGCGAGAGGTACCCCGGCCCGAACCCTCATGGTTCGACGGGTACATCGCGGGTTTGGCCGCGAGGCGGACGGGTTGCGACTCTGTTCCGTCTCTCGACGCGCAGAGCGACCCGACCAAACTTTGTTGGGGTCGCATGCGCAGGATTGCGCAGTGCGAAAGCGAGTGTACGAAGGTCTTCTCCAGCTTGCAAACCGAGGCGGAATCAGATCGGTTCGTTCACCTGGCCGGCGAACTGCGTTGGCGGGACCGTCGCCCCATCACCCGGCTTCTGGCGTGCGGGAGCCGAGTTCGCGGTCGAGTTGGAGCAGGCTGGGACCGTCGTCGCCCGCGAGCCGCAGGCGGTCGATGATCTCTCCGACCGCGGCCTCCTCCTCGACCTGCTCGGTGAGGAACTCCTGGAGGAACGGCAGTGCGAGCACGTCTGCGCCCGATTGCGCTGCGGAGTACAGGCTGGAGATGGAGGCAGTCACCTTCTGCTCCTGGGCGAGGGCGGCGTCGAAGACGTCGGCCACGGTTCCTGTCGGGCGTGGCGGTGCCGCCATCGCACCGATCGCGACCTCGTTGTCGCGGTCGAGCGTGAATTGGAGGAACCGGAGGGCGTGAGCGTGCTCCTCGTCGGACTGGATCCGCATCCACGTCCCCATGCCGCTCAAGCCCTCCGTCTCGAGGTGGGCCGCCATCTGGAGGTATGCCACCGACGAGGCGAGCTCCATGGTGATCTGGTCGTTGAACAGCTTGGCGAGGTCGTCGTTCATCTTCATGGCCGTCAGGCTAACGACCGGCGCGATCGGATCACTTCCACCCGGAGGCTGGCGCGGGCTGGGCCAGTGAGGGCATGTCTGCATCACTCGGCGGCGCACGGCGTCCGATCGACGACTCACCTGCGGATGCGAAGGGGGAGTCCTTCTCAGGTCGGGAGGCCAACCGCCACGGCCGCAATCGCTGCAGCAGCGATCAGCGGTATCGCCATGAGTACTCGCTTCACTCGGCCCGGGGTTGCGGCATTCTCCACAGAAGGGGCGAACACAACCGAGAAGGCCCAGGCTTCGAGCGTGATCAGCGGTGCGTACCACACCACCGCAACGGCTCTGGCGAGACTCGACATCCCCCGGTTGTCGCCGAACACGGATTGCAGCACCGTGACCTGCACGGCGATTGCGACGACTGCCAACCCCGCTCGGAGCCATCGTGGCCTCGGTCGACCGATGGCGACGGCGCCGGCAATCACCGACGGCCACATCACTGCGCCGCCTGCACCGAGCAGCATCAGGCTCGAAACCGACATCCGCCACCAGCCGACTCCTCCGACCATCCGTCGCTTCCGAGCGAAACCCAAAAGGGCTCCGACGATCACGCTCGCTCCCAGAATGAAGAGCGTGCCGGCCCACGAGAACTCGGGGCTCGATGAGACGAACCGCATCCACCCCCGCAGCAGCACACCCCACACCAGCCCGAGCGTGGCGCCTGTCGTTACGGAATGCCTCATCGCCGATGAACGGAGTTGGCCACCGCCCACGGCCCGCCCACCATTCCGGGCCGGGGTCGGTCCGGGCAGATACTTCTCATCAATACTCAACTTGACTCCTCGAATCCGTGATACCCGACAGACGAACGAGCGACCGCCGCGGGTGACAGGTCCGCGGTCGAACAGGTCACTCGCGACGTCGGCCGGCTCTCCCTTGTCGACAGGTGTTCGCTTCTTGACTTGTGGGGTCGATCGTGGTCGGCCTCGACGATCTCCGCCGCCGCCGCACAATTGCCGCAGGCTCGACGCACGGGTTGTGACGTGGTTGTAACGTCGCCGAGCGAGTCTGTGGCGGAACGGACCAGGAGAGAGATGACGGACACGAGCGGAGCGCCCCCCGTGGTCGTTCGTGTGTTTGGCGGGATGGGTCTCGAGGCCGGCGGCGAGGCGTTCGGTGTCGGAGGCCCACGACAGCGGCGGCTCCTCGCTCTCCTCGCCATCAAGGCAGGTGAGGTGGTCAGCGTCGATTGGCTGTCCGAGTACCTGTGGAGCGATCGCGATCGGCCAGGCGCGACGGCGGGACCGCTTCGGACATACGTCTCCCGGTTGCGTCAGTCCTTCCCCGAAAACGCCCGCTCCTGGCTGGAGACCGAGCAGTCCGGCTACCGGCTCGTGGCGCCGCAGGAGGCCCTCGAGCATCGCTCGTTCACGACGATGCGCGCTCGCGCGCGGGTGGCCAGGGAGGCGAGTGATCCACGGACGGCTCAACGACTCCTGGACGAGGCCCTCGAGATGTGGCGGGGGGCTCCCTTCCGCGAGTTGGAGGATCTCGATTGGGCACAGGCAACCGTCGAGCGCCTGAAGATCGATCGATTGGAGATGCTCGAGGAGCGCTGGGAGACCGCGCTCGCACTGGGGAAGCACACTCAGATCACCGGTGAGCTCGCAGCGTTCACCTCAGAGCATCCGCTCCGCGAACGCGCCGCCGGCCAGTACGCCGTGGCGCTTCATCGCAGCGGCAGGACTCCCGAGGCGTTGCGTGTCATCGACGATCATCGGCGTCTGCTGGCAGACGGCACGGGCCTCGACCCCTCCCCTGCGATCTCCGAACTCGAGGAGGCGCTGCTCTCCGGCGATGCCCGCCTCCTCATCTCGATCGACGGACGTCCACTCCGGGGCTATCGCCTCCTCGAGCAGGTCGGTGCGGGAGCATTCGCAGTGGTGTGGCGCGGGATTCAACCCTCGGTGGACCGTCAAGTGGCGGTCAAACAGATCCGGGCCGAGCTCGCTTCCCAGCCCGACTTCATCCGCCGGTTCGAGGCCGAGGCGCAGCTCGTCGCCCGGATCGAACATCCTCACATCGTCCCACTCATCGACTTCTGGCGGGATCCCGAGGCGGCGTATCTGGTC
>JAHEDH010000039.1 GCA_024641285.1 bacterium
CCTCGGCGGCCACGCCGTCGTATCGCTCGGCGGCAGCAGCCTGGCGCTTGAGCGGGCGCATCTGTCGGCTCAGCTCCCCGAGCAGGTCGTGGAGTCTGGTGACGTCGCCATCGGTCCGCTCGAGGCGCTTCTCGGCTTTGTTGCGCCGAACCCGGTGCTTGAGGATGCCGGCAGCCTCCTCGATGACGGCCCTGTGATCTTCCGCCGTGGCGTTCAACACAGAGGTGATCTGTCCCTGGCCGATGATGATGTGCTGGTGGCGTCCCACGCCGGAGTCGGACATCAGTTCCTGGACGTCCAGCAGCCGACACCCGACTCCGTTGATCTCGTAGTCGGACGATCCGTCCCGATAGAGGCGACGGGTGACACTCACCTCCGGCAGATCGAGCGGCAGCATCCTCGAGTCGTTGTCGAACACCAGCGTCACCTCTGCGCGGCCCAGACCCGGCCGAGTCGCGGTACCGGCGAAGATGACGTCGTCCATCTTCGAGGTCCGCAGCGCTTTCGGCGACTGGGTTCCCATCACCCAGGCGAGCGCATCGACGATGTTCGACTTGCCGGACCCGTTGGGCCCGACGATCACCGTCACGCCGGGTCGCAAGTCGAGACGCGTCCGATCCGCGAACGACTTGAACCCGGTCAGCTTGAGCGATTTGAGGTACATGGTTCCGACTTACATCAGTGTGGTTCCCAGCAGCGTATCAGCCCCGGGCGCGGCTTGGTGGTTCGTGGAGAGCTTCAGATGTCAGAGGCATGGGCATCGGCGCGAGCCACCGACAGCACGGATGCCGGCAATGCGGCGGCAGCCCTGACCGACCGGCGCCTGTTCGAGACTCGTGATTCCCCCAAAGCCGACAACACACCCGTCTCGAAGTCGGTCAGCAAATCAATTGGTGATCAGGAAGTCCTGGATGTTGGGGTCGGGTTCGACGGTGTCCGACTCGATGCCGGTGACCAAGGCAGCGGGCGGGCCGGTCCACAGCCAGTCGATGAGCGAGTTCACGGCATCCTCGTCGCCCTGGACGAACACCTCGACCTCTCCGGTCTTCAGATTCCGGACCCAGCCATGGAGATGGCGCTGACGCGCTTCACGACGGGTGCTCTGTCGGAAGGCCACTCCTTGGACCCGGCCCGAGACGGTGGCGCGCGCAGCTTTCATGCCGTCAGTCTGCCAGGTGTTGACAGGTCGGACAGAAGTGAGAGGAACGCTGGGCGATCACAAGCCGTTCGATCGGCGTTCCGCACGTGCGACACGGCTCGCCCTCGCGGCCGTACGCACCGAGTCGTTCCAAGAACTCCCCTGCCCTGCCATCGGGCAGGAGATAGGCGAGATCGTTGAGTGACGTCCCGCCGTGGGCGACACCGGACTGCAGGACCGGGACGATGGCGTTGCGGATGCGCCCGATCTCGTCACGATCGAGCGATCCGATCGTCCGAGCCGGATGGATGCGAGCCACATGGAGGACTTCGTCGGCATAGATGTTGCCCAGCCCGGCGATGAACCGCTGGTCGAGAAGAGCCGCCTTGACCACCGGCACCCGGCCGGCGAACGCCGCTGACATCTCGTCGACCGACGGCAGATCGTCGAGGGCATCGCGCCCGATCCGGTCGAGGCCCGAGGCCGACATCTCATCGGGAGTGAAGACCGCAACGAAACCGAACGTGCGTGGGTCGACGAACCGCAGCTCCACTCCCCCGTCCGTGGCGAACACGGCATTGGTGTGCGGGGCCTCGACTTCACCGGGCTTGGCGATCTGCATGCGCCCGGACATCCCGAGATGGGTCACCCAGGTGAGATCACCCTCGACGTCGCTGATGATGAACTTGCCCCTGCGCTTCACGGCCCCGACGCGCCTCCCGTTCAGTCGTTCCGACACATCCTCGGGCCGAAGGTTCCTGCGAGCCGTCCGCGGGCGCCTGACCTCCACTCGCTCCAGCCGCGCACCGGTCAGCACCGGCTCGATGAACCGTCTCGTCGTCTCGACCTCAGGCAGTTCCGGCACGCCGCCAGCATGGAACCCACCCCCCGAGAACCCAAATCGCGTGAACCGCCCCGCGCACCACCTGCAGACACGAATCGAGGGCCTGCGGGTCGGGGGACGCCACGCGACCACAGTTCTGCACAACAAACCTGTCCGCAACGGGTGCCGTCCCCTTACCTCCGGTCCTCGTCCCTCGGACCGCAGGGACCTTTCCCCCTCGCTCCGCTCCGGGGAACACCACATGGTTGATGTCCCCCAGCTTGCTGGGGGAAGGGACCCACGAAGTGGGTAGGGGGATGCCACCTGACCACAGCTCTCCACAACAAACCTGCTCGCCACGGGTGCCGACCCCTCACCTCCCGTCCTCGTCCCTCGGACGGCAGGGACCTCTCCCCCTCGCTCCACTCCGGGGAACACCACAGGAATCTGTCTGGGGTGTCGGACACGATGCGGGCATGAGTGGCGATCGCGCACGAGAGTTGCGCAAAGACATGTCTCATGCCGAGGCTTTGCTGTGGACTCGGCTGCGAAGGCGACAGCTCGGATGCCGGTATCGGCGACAGCACGCGATCGCCCAGTACGTCGTCGACTTCGCGTGTCTCGAACACCGTGTCGCCATCGAATGCGACGGCGGCCAGCACTCGCCACGCACTGACGACCCGCGCGATCGTGTCATCCAACGGCATGGATTCATCGTGATGAGGTTCTGGAACGTGCACATATTCCAAAGCCTGTGCGACGTGCTCGCAACGATCGAGGGTCACACCCAACCCGGCTTCGACCGCACACCCTGGCACGTCGACCGTCGCTACTACTCGCTTTGACGACCCTGTCATGGAGTCGATGTCCCCGACGCAGTGTCCCGCTGCGAGTGCAAACCCCTTACCTCCGAGGCTCGTTCCTCGCCTCGCAGGGACCTTTCCCCCTCGCTCCGCTCCGGGGAACACCAGGGTTTGGTGTCCCCCACGCAGTGGGGGAAGGGACCCGCTTGCGGGTAGGGGGTGTGCCACGCGACCACAGCTCTCCACAACAAGCCTCCTCGCCGAGAGTCGCTCGCCCCTTCCTCCGAGGCTCGTTCCTCGCCTCGCAGGGACCTTTCCCCCTCGCTCCGCTCCGGGGAACAACATTCCCCCTCGCTCCGCTCCGGGGAACAGCAGCTGCTTCGTGGGGGGCGGGGGAACGGCTAGTTTTGGCGGGGTCCGAACGGAGGAGGAAGGATCCATGACGTCACGACCTGATCTGCGGCCGCGGTCGATCGGTGAGAACCTCGATGCCGGGTTCAAGCTGTTCACGTCGAACTTCAAGCAGCTCGTGACGCTGGCGGCGACGATCCTCGTCCCGGTTGCGATCCTGAACGCGGTCATCAGCACGGCCGCCGGCAACTTCAACTACTTCGATCTGATCAGCGATCCCGACAACATCGACATCGCCAACGACTTCGGTGCGTTCATCGCGTTGTCGATCCTGACCGGCATCATCGGGGCTCTCGGCAGTCTCGTGGTGCAGGCAGGAGCTGTCGGCGTGATCGGCGACGCCTATCAGGGCAAGCAACGAACGTGGCGCGAGGGCCTCTCGATCGGGTTGAGAAAGGCGTTCCCCGTGCTGTTGACGGGCATTCTCATCGGGCTCCTCGCTGTCAGTGTCGTCGTGGTCTTCGTCATCGCCCTCATCATCCTCGCCCAGGTCTCGGAGATCCTCACGGCCGTCGTGGCGTTCTTCGCCTTCATCGGGCTCCTCATCTCGATCTTCACGTTGGCCTATGTCACCGTGCCGGCGCTGATCGTCGAGAACCTCGGACCGGTCCAGGCGATCGGCCGGTCGGTCTCGATGGTGCGCCGACGTTTCTGGCCGACGTTCTGGACGGGGTTTCTCGCTGCGATCATCGTCGGGATCATCAGTGCGATCGTGAGCAGCATCATCCAGCTGAGCGTCGCGGGCCCAGCCTTCTTCTCGGCCGCCGAGACCGGTGAGCTCTCTGGCGGCCTGGTGTTCGCCTCGTCGGCGGTGTCGAGCGCGCTGGTGAGCATCTTCCAGACACCGTTCCTCGCGGCAGTCGGCCTGGCGGTCTACTTCGACCTACGCGTGAGGCAGGAAGGCTTCGACCTCGAACTGCTCGCCAGACAGCTCGACGAGTCGACCGGGACACAATCACCCCCAGAATCCGGCACCGACCCGTTCGGGTTGGACGCCCCCGAGTGATCCTCGGCCTGGTCGCTTCCGAACACGTCGCCGAGCTGATCGAGTCCGGTGACGTCGCCGGCCTGCGTTCGATCAGCGACATCGGCGGCGTCAGCGTCGACATGCCGGCGATTCTGGATGCAGCCGGCGCCGAACTCGATCGGCGGCTCGAGACACTGGCCGATCTCGTAGGCCAGGGCTCGGTGGCCGGTTCGGACCCCGGCGCGGCTGCCGAGACCGCTCGCCGGATCCTCGGGCAGTCGAAGTACGAGGTGAGTGGCGAAGGATTCCTCGACCGGATCGGCGCGCTGCTGCTCGCCTGGATCGATCGGTTCCTCGACTGGCTGACCTCGGCGCTGGGAGGCCCGACCAACACGGCGCTCGTGGTGATCGGGGTCGTCGTGCTGGCAGGGCTGGCTGCATTCACCTTCCTGGCGAGGCGCCGCTCGGCCACCCTCGACCAGGAGCTCACGCTCGAGCGACTGATCGCCGAGGGCGGCGACCCATCCGAGTACGAGAAGTCGGCCGTGACCGCCGCCGCCCGGGGCTCGTTCGACGAGGCATTGCGATACCGGTTTCTCGCCGGACTGCTCAGGCTGGACCTGACGGGCAGGATCACCTTTCGCCCCGGTCTGACGACCGGGGAGATCGCAGATACGCTCTCCGACATCAGGTTCGACCATCTGACGGACGTGTTCAACGACGTGGCCTATGGCGGCCGGCATGTCGACGCCGAGACGTACGCCGACTCTGCTGCGACATGGGCGGACCTGCTGACGCCGGATCGGGCCCGGCGATGACGACCATCACCCCCGAAGGAAGGCGGATCCGGTCGAACATCGTCCTGGGTGTTGCGTCGATACTGGTCATCATGCTGGCCCTGGTGATCGTGGCGGCGTTCGGCAGTGACGAAGCGGTCGACGGCCCGCCCGGTTCCTCGTTCGTCACGACGTCGCTCGGCACGGCAGGTCTGTACGAGACGCTCGAGGAGCTCGGAGTTGACGTCGTACGCAGCCGGCAGCCGATCGACGGCGACACGCTGAATGACGTCGACACCCTGCTCGCGCTCGAAGTGGGCAGCATGTTCTACGACCCGTTCGAACGTGCTGCGATCCGCAACGCCGTGGAGTCCGGGCTCACGCTGGTGACGAGCGGCCCCCCGAACACCGAACTCATCGAGGTGGTCGCCGGTGAGGTTCCCGAGTGGATACCCAGCACCCCAGAGCAGGGACGATCGACGATCGGCTCGGCCACGGTCGTCGCTCCCCGATTCGGGGTGTTCGAGTCTTCGGGCGGCCTTCCACTGGTCGTGTCGGGCGACCGACATCTCGCCGTCGTGTACACGGTGGGAGCGGGCAGAGTCGTCATGTTCTCCGACACCGCTTCGATCGCCAATCAGGGGCTCGGCCTCCTCGACAACGCCGAGTTCGTGATCGGTCAGATCGGGCTCGGGACGGTCGCGTTCGACGAGTTCCGTCACGGCTTCACGACGGAGGGTTCGACCGGGCTCCTGGAGGCCGCCCCCGAAAGCTGGTCGACGACGATCCGGCTGCTGGGAGTTGCCCTGGTGGTTGCACTGATCGCCTACGGCCGGCGGTTCGGCCCACCCGAGCCACAGGGGCGCAGCTTCGTCCCGTCCCGGCGCCAGCTGGTCGACTCGGTGGCAGCCAGCCTCCGCAGGACCGGATCCCCGGTGCTGGCGACCGAACCGATCCGGACGCTGGCGAAACACGAGATCCGCCGAAGGGCCATGCTCGGCCCGGACGCTTCCGACGCCGAGTTGCGCCAAGCCGCCACCCAACTGCTCACGCCAGATGAGGTGGACGCGATCTTCTCCCCCACCCCCGATACCGTGATGACGGCCGATCGAGCCCTCGCACGGTTGCGGTCGGTGGGCGGGACCACCAGATGACGAGCGAAGGAAACCGATGAGAGAGTTGCGAAGTCGAGTCCACCAGGAGGTCTCGAAGGTCGTGATGGGTCAGACCCCGGCGCTCGACGCCCTCCTGGCCGCGGTGGCGGTCGGCGGTCATGTGCTGTTGGAGGGTGTGCCGGGCACCGCCAAGACGCTGCTGGCGAATGCCTTCGCCAAGGCGGTCGGGCTCGATTTCGCCCGCGCGCAGTTCACACCCGACATGCTGCCCTCCGACCTGACCGGCACGATGACCTTGCGGGGTGGCGACCTGGTGTTCCGACCCGGCCCGGTCTTCTCCAACGTGCTGTTGGCCGACGAGATCAACCGGACGCCGCCGAAGACCCAGTCGGCACTGCTTGAGGCGATGGCCGAGAACCAGGTGTCGGTCGACGGCACCACCCACGAGCTGCCCAGCCCGTTCATGGTCGTGGCGACCCAGAACCCGATCGAGTACGAGGGAACCTACCCACTGCCCGAGGCGCAACTCGACCGCTTCCTCATGAAGATCGAGGTGGGCTATCCCGAGGCCGACCAGGAACTGGCGATGCTTCGCATGTCGAGGGACGGGGTCCGGCCCACTGCCATCGACGATGTTGCACCCGTCACGGGGGCCGACGAGTTGCTGGCGATGCGGGAACAGGTCAGCTCGCTGCGGATCGAGGACGAGGTGCTCGACTATCTGAGCAAGGTGGTTGCCGCCACCCGCAGCCAGCCGTCGGTCGAGCTCGGCGCCAGCCCGCGTGCCGCCGTCCACCTCCTGGCTGCTTCCCGGGCGATCGCCGCCATGGCGGGCCGGGACTATGTGACGCCCGACGACGTCAGCAGGATGGCCCGGCCGGTTCTCAACCACCGAATCCTCATCCGCCCGGAAGCGGAGATCGAGCGCTATACGCCCGCGGACGCCATCACCGCGAGCCTCCGCTCGGTGGTTGTACCCCGCTGAATGAGCTTCACGCGGTGGACTGTCGTCCTCATCGTGATCGCGGCGTCGTCTGCGCTGATCATCCCCTGGCAGCTGGCCGGGTTGGTGATGCTGGTGATCCTCGTGGCTGCGGCTGCGGATGCCCTCCAGGTGCGACCGCCGCCTGTCATCACTCGCACGGCTCCGCACATCATGAGCAGGGGCGTGGCATCCGATCTCATCTGCCGGGTCGAGGCCGGCAGCCCACGGATGCAGGTCAAGCAGCCGGTCGGTGACGCCGACCTGATCGTCGGCGAGCCGGTCGGCGACCGCGGCCTCGCCTCGGCGCTCCTCGCCAGGCGGCGCGGCGCCCACCTGCTGCCTCCGCTCGCCACGATCTCGACCGGACCGCTGGGCCTCGGACGTTGGTACCACCGGGTCGGCGAAGATCACACCGTCACGGTCTACCCCGATCTGCCTGCTGCCCGACGCTTGGCGCTCGACGTGCGGCTCGGACGGTTCCGTGATGATGCCCGGCGTGCACGCGGTCAGCTCGGTCTCGGCACCGACCTCGAGTCGATCCGCGACTATCAGCCCGACGACGACATCCGGCAGGTCAACTGGAAGGCCACCGCCCGGATCGGAAGCCCGATGAGCAACACCTTCCGAGTGGAACAGGACCGCCAGATCATGTGCCTGGTCGACTGCGGGCGTCTCATGGCCGCCCCGGTCACCGCCAACGACGACGTCAGCACGATCACCCGCCTGGATGCGACGGTGGACGTCGTCGCCGCCGTCATGGCGGTCGCCAAGGAGGTGGGCGATCAGGTGGGCGTCCTGGCGTTCACCGACCAGATCATCCGCATGGTCAGCCCGCGACGTGACTCCGAGGACGTGGTGCTCGAGGCGATCCACGATCTGGAGCCGGTCGGGGTCGACGCCGACTACGAACGGGCGTTCCAGCAGGTGATAGGTATGAAGCGGAGCCTGGTCATCGTGCTCACCGACCTGTTGGACGACACCGCCGGCGAGCCGCTGGTCCGCTCGCTCCCGATCCTGGCACGCAAGCATTCGGTGATCGTCGCCAGCCTCACCGACCCCGACGTCGAGCGACTCATCTCGACCCCTGCTACGTCAATCGATGAGGCGATGCAGACCGCCGTTGCGGTTGACATCCTCGAACCGAGATCCCTCCTCGTCTCACGGCTCACCCACCGCGGCATCGACGTGGTCGAAGGCGACGTCCACCGCCTCTCGGCACGAACCGTGGCGGCCTATCTGCGGGCGAAGCGCCGAGCCCGGACCTGACTCACTTGTCCTGACCGAGGGCAAAGCCGCTCATGAACGGCTTCTGCATGAGCAGGAACACCACAGCCGGCGGGACCGATGCGATGATCGCCGACAGCATGAGCGGCCCGTATGTCAGCGCCCCGTCGATGTTCGTGAGGGTCTGGAGGGCGACCTGGGTGACCTGTGCCGATTCGTCTCTGATGATCAGGCTCGGCCACAGGAACATGTTCCACGTGTAGACGAACTGGATCACGAACAGCGCGGCGATGACGTTCCAGGACAGCGGGATGAGGACGCGAGTCAAGAACTTGACCGGTGTCGCCCCGTCGATCTGAGACGCTTCGAGCAGTTCCACCGGCATGTTCGAGAAGTGCTGTCTGAACAGGAATGCGCCGGTGGCCGACGCGAGGAACGGCACGACGATCGATGCCATCGTGTCCTGCCAGCCGAACCCTGAGACCAGCCGGAACATCGCCAGGATCATCACTTCGGTGGGCATCATCAGCGTGACGAGCACCAGGAAGAAGACGAGCCACTTGCCGCGGAACTTGAAATAGACGAATGCGAGCCCGGCCATCAGCGACAACACGGTCTTGCCCGTCGTCACGTACAGCGCCTGCTGGGTGGAGTTCCACATCGCGCCGGCGAAGTCCCGCTTGAACCACACCGATTCGAAGTTGGATGCGAGCGCGCTGCCCGGGGTCATCTTGAACGAGAAGATCTCGGTGTTGTTCTGCGTAGCGATCAGCGTGGCATAGAGCAGCGGGAATGCGATTCCCAGGGCTGTGACGATGAGGGCGATGTGATACGGCCAGTCACGGCCCCTGAACCAGGTCCGCTTTCTCACGCCTGGGTTGAAGCCCATCATCTCAGGCACCCCCGTACGTGACTCGGCGGCCACTGGTGCGGAACTGCCACAAGGTGATGCCGATCACGGCGATGAACAGCAGCACCGATTGCGCGGCGCCTCTGCCCAGGTCCCCGTTGTTGACGCCGATTCTGATGATCTCGTAGATCGCGACCGAGGTGTCTCCGGCCGGGGCGCCCTTGGTCATGAAGTCGATCGTTGCGTAGATCTCGAAGAAGGCGTACGTGAGGTTGGTCACGAGCAGAAAGAATGTGATCGGCGACAGGCCCGGCCAGACCACCTTGACAAAGCGCTGCCATGGCGAGGCGCCGTCGATGACGGCTGCTTCGACCTGGTCGAGCGAGACGCTCTGGAATCCGGCCAGATAGAACAAGATGTTGTAGCCGAGGATCTTCCAGGAGCTGGCGAGGATGATCGCGGTCTGCGCCAGTAGGGTGCTCTCCCGGTAGTTGGGGACGTCGATCCCGAACCACGACTCCATGGCATGGGTGAAGATGCCCGCCGTGGGGTCGAAGATCATGAAGAACAGCACGCCGGCGACCGCGGGCGAGATCGCGTACGGCCAGATCAGCAGTGTGCGGTAGGCACTCCCGCCCCGGAGGCTGCGATAGGCGAGATACGCCACCGCCAGGCCCAGCGTCATGCCGACGACCACGACCCCGACGGAGATGATGACGGTGGTCAGGTAGACGGCTCGGAAGTCGACATTGCCGCCGCCACCCGGCGAGAACATGGCGTAGAGGGCGATGAACACCGAGAGGGCCGCAGCGATCGTTGCCAAGTCTGCGCCACGGCGACTCCACGTTCCCGGCGACGTCCTCGAGAGCCAGAAGCGCGCTCCGTAGACGAGCCCGATCGCGATGAGCGGGTATGCCACCAGTCGCCACGGCTCGGCGACCAGCAATTCACTGAAGTTGCGAAAACACACGTCCACCGACCGCGGCGCGCCCAGCCGGGTCAATCTCGTCGAGAGTGTGAACGTCTGGATGGCCGGCGTGTAGAGGAACACCACCAGGATGGCGAGCGTCGGCGCCAGGAGCACCCACGGGACCCACCAGCCCATCCGGTAGCCCCCACTCCGGATCTCACCGGCGAACGCATCGGATTCGTTGGATAGACCGTCCCGACGATCGAAGAACGACCGAACGATGACGAGAGCCACCGCTGCGCCGACCGCCATGAGACCGTACGCGAGCAGCCGATCGACTCCGGTCGTCTCGGGGGCGAACCCGCACTGGCCCATGGCGAACGGTGTGACCGACGCGCCCCCGACGGCAGCGACCGAGCTGACGGCGTAACGGATCGGGGTGCGTCGCTGGATGAAGAACCGGACATACAGAAATCCGAGACCGGCAGCACCGATCAGCCCGATGATCAGCACCGCATGCAACCCATGTTCGAGGCGCGGGCGGGTGAGCGCTGAATGCGCTCACCCGCCCACTGTTGCGGAATGGTGATCAACCGCCGAACAGTTGCTCGTATTCGGACAGTGACCTGTTGGCCTCTTCGTTTGCCTGGGTGAGCCGCTCGGTGACATCCACGTCGTTGACGAGGATGTCCTCGATCGCCCCCGTGATGATGTCACGGATCCCGACGAAGTTGCCGAGCAGCGCACCGAGCGATGCCGGGGTGTTCTCGGCGGCAGCCAGCTGGTCCGATGCCACCTTCGAGTTCGGGCTCTCCTCGTACCAGCCATCGGCCACGAGTTGGGCCTCGGCAGTCTTGGTGATCGGGATGTAGCCCGTGATCTGATGCCACTCGGCGGCGTTCTCTGGGTTCGAGAAGAAGTTCAGGAACGCAAGTGCGCCGTCTTCTTGCGCGGCGTCCATCCCGTCGAGCATCCACAGCGTCGCCCCACCGATGAGGTTGCCGACATAGTCGACGTTCTCGTTGTACGGCATGAAGCTCGCCTGGTTCGTGAAGCTGGCGTTGGTGTCGAAGAACGTGGTGTCGGAACTCGAATAGATGAGCATCGCGACTTCCTCGGCGAGGTAGGCGTTCGACGTCCCGTCCCAGTCACGCTGGAGGCCGGTGTACGTGTAGTACCCACTGTCGCTGAGTCCCTTCCACCAGTTGACGTAGTTCAGCATGCCGTCGGAGGTGAGGTAGACCTCGGTCGCCCGATCACTACGGCCATTGTCGTTGTTGCCGAGCAGCTCGCCCTGCTGGCCGAGGCTCTGTTCGACGAACCAGGAGTGATTCGGCCACGTGATGCAGGCGCTCGGGCCGTCTGGCAGCGCCGCGATCGCCTCACAGGCTGCTTCCACTTCGCCCCACGTCGCGGGTGGCTCGGTGATGCCGGCTGCATTGAGAATGTCCATGTTGTTGAACATCACGGTCGTGGAGGTGTTCCACGGCATCGAGTAGAACGAGCCATCGACGGTGTAGTAGTTGCGGGCGGCGTCGACGACGTCGTCGAGGACGACGGGCTCGCCGAGGATGTCTGTCCGGCCGCCGATCGCGTCTGTCACCGATTTGAAGATCGGGTTGCCCGACGCATCTACGGCATCGAGCGCCTGGCGGGTCGCTGCCTCGAAGAAGTGGATGATCTCCGGCGGCTCACCGCTGTCGACGGCGAGAACGGCCGCATCGAACGCATCGTTGTAGGAAGCGAAGGACGTGACCTCGACGTTGTACTCGGGGTGCTTGGCGTTGAATGCCGCTGCCTTCTCCTCGGAGAATCCCAGGCGTGCTTCGTCGGAGAACGCAACCCAGAAGTCGATGTTGATGGCCTCTCCGCCGCCGCCCGCTGTCGTTGCGGGCGCCGCCGTCGTGGCAGTGTCGGGTGCTTGGGTCGTGGCCGGCTGATCGCCGGCTGCTGTCGTCTCTGTGGATGAGTCGTCACCACACGCCGCGGCCACCATGGCCAGGATCGTGAGGAGTATCAACAGACGATGTTTCATGTCTCTCCCTCGTCAGTCCCCGCCGAGTTCGGCGAGGGGTCAACGTCGACGGCCAAGGACCGTCCTCGATCGGATCCTATCGCTCTGAAGCAGGGCCAGAGGTCCCGAATCGTCAGTTTGGCGTCACATACGCGGCGGTGATGCCGCCGTCGACGACGAACTCGCTCCCGGTGATGTACGAAGACTCGTCGGAAGCCAGGAACAGCGCCGACTTCGCCATCTCCTCGGCGAGACCGAACCGGCCCATCGGGATGTGCACCAGACGTCTCTGCTTCTTCTCTTCGGTGTCGAGGAACTTCATCAGCAGTTCGGTGCGCAGAGGGCCTGGGCAGAGAGCGTTCACCCTGACCCCTGATCTGGCATGCACCACCGCCAGCTCCCTGGTCATGGCCACCACTGCACCCTTGGATGCGGTGTACGCCACCTGCGGTGTTGCCGCTCCCATGAGCGCAACGAACGAGGCCGTGTTGATCACGGACCCGCCGCCGGAGCGCTCGATCGCCGGGATCCCGTGCTTGCAGCCGAGGAAGACGCCTTTGGCGTTGATGCCCATCGTCAGATCCCAGATCGCCTCGGTGGTCTCCTGGGCGTTGCCGTCGTCGCTGTGCATGATGCCGGCGTTGTTGAAGAGCACGTGGAGACCGCCGAATGTGTCTTCGGCGATGTGCACCATCGCCGAGACATCGGCATCAGAGGAGACATCGGAAACCACCGCGGTCGCTTCACCACCGGCGGCCCGGATCTCGTCGGCGGTGGCACGACATGATGCTTCGTCGATGTCGGCGCAGACCACAGCCGCCCCCTCGGAGGCGAACAACAATGCCGATGCCTTGCCGATGCCGCTCCCGGCACCGGTGATCAGGGCAACTCTGCCGTCGAGACGTCCCACTCTGCCTTCCTCTCTTCGCCCGGGCTGGGCGTCAAATCCGATCGAAGTACCTGACCCGCTCCCAGTCGGTCACCGCTGCCTCGTAGTCCCGGGCCTCGACTCGATAGAAGTGGGCGTAGTGCTCGAAGGCTGCGTCGCCGAAGGCTGCGCGGCCGAAGCCGCTCTCGGAGAACTTCGAGATCGCCTGTGTCAACGAGGTGGGGACATGCTCGATGTCTCGAGCGGCGTACCCGTCGCCGGTGAACATGTCCGGGGGTTCGGTCTCGCTCTCGATGCCGTCGATTCCCGAGGCCAGCGCGGCGGCGTACGCCAGGTATGGATTGACGTCTGCGCCGGGGATGCGGCACTCGATCCGCAGACTCGGACCAGATCCGACGACACGGAACCCGGCGGTCCGGTTGTCGTAGCTCCATGCGATGTTGGTCGGCGCCCACGAAGCCACCTGGTACCGCTTGTAGGAGTTGACCGTTGGACCGTAGAACGGCATCAGGTCCTGGGCATGTCCGATCCATCCAGCGAGAAAGTGGCGGAACGTTTCCGAACAGCGGATGCGTCCGATCTCGAGCGCTCCGGGGAAGGCCGGCTGGGATCCGTTCCACAGGCTGAGATGGATGTGACAGCTCGAGCCGGCCTGTTCGGTCTCCGGCTTCGCCATGAACGTCACCGAGACGCCGAGCTGGTCGGCGACGTCTTTCATGAGGAGCTTCATGATCGTGTGGCGGTCGGCCATCTCCAGCACGTCGGCATACTGGATGTTCATCTCGTGCTGGCCGCGTCCGAACTCGCCCTTGGAGCTCTCGACCGGGATGCCCGAGTCACGCAGGTGGCGACGGACCGCTCGGTTGTAGAACTCCTCACGGCCGCCCTGGAGCAGGTGATAGTCCTCGCTGTACCACGCCACCGAGGAGAGGTTCCTGAATCCGCTCTCCGCGGCCTGGCGGTAGGACTCTTCGTACATGTAGTACTCGAGCTCCGAAGCCGCCTTCGCCGTGAACCCGAGCGCCTCGAGTCGGGAGATCTGGTGACGGAGCATCGACCGCGGCGCGACAGGGACGAGGGTGTCGTCGGAATCGGCGTGGACGTCGCACAGGACCACGGCCGTTCCTGGCAGCCACGTGGCGACTCGTAGCGTGGCGAGGTCGGGGACCAGATGGAAGTCACCGTATCCGAGCTCCCAATTGGCGAACCGATAGCCGTCGACGGGATTCATCTCCATGTCGACGGTCAGCAGGTAGTCACACCCGTGCGTCCCCGAATCGACGGTGTGCTCGAGGAAGAACTCGGCGTCGAAGCGCTTGCCGTGCAGCCGCCCGTAATGGTCGGTGAACGCCACGATCACCGTGTCGATCGAGTCGTCGATGATCGCCTGTTCGAGCGCATCGAGGTCGAGGAGACCGCGCATGTTCTCCGCCATCAACCGCTCGTCTCGACCCGGGTATCCACTGCGTCCGACACTAGCGCTCGACGCCTCTCCGAGGCTGCTCCGGCGACAGGAATCGAGACCAGTGCTACGACCTCGATGGAGACATGACGCGTGCTGACCGCTGAGAGCTGACAGCGCCGAGATCTAATGGGCGCCCGCCCGATCGCCTCCTGAGACTACGGTCCGGCTTCGGCCGCGCACGACCACCAGGCCCCAAAAGATGGCTCCCACGACGAGGCCGAAGATGGTTGTCGGGACCCAGCCGATACCGGTGCGGGACCCGAAGCCCTCGATGAAGCCCGCCAGAACGAGCCAGGCGGAGGTGCCGAGGGCGATCTGCACAGAGGAGCGCGCCTCTTGGGCCATCGATTCTCGTCTCGTCAACGGGCCAGGACGCAGGATCGCCCGACCGAGACTGAGCCCCGCCCCTCCCCCGACGACGATGCAGGACAGCTCCAGGACACCGTGGGCCATGACGGCGGCCAGGAACACCCGCCAGTTGTCGTTGGCGACCGCGAGCCCGGCCAGCGCCCCGAGGATCAACCCGTTGTTGGCGACCACGTAGCCGGTGCCGAGCCCCCAGGTCAGCCCGAGCACGAAGGCCAGCAACGTGACCCGGATGTTGTTGTTCAGCACGAACGCCGAGAACCCGACCAGCTCGACGGTGTTCATGCCCTGGTCGGTGCTCTGTGCCTGAGTGACCCACAGGAACTCCGGCGGGAGCTGTTCGACCAATGTGTCGTCGCCCAGCGCCCACAACGCTCCGAACAGGGCGGGAAGAATCAACACCAGCGCCGCCAGCGCCATCGGCGCCCGACGCTGCCAGATGAGCTCCCAGTAGCCGCTCTTGAAGAACGCGCCGATCCCCTGGCGGGCTCCCCCGCCCTGGTTGACCCTGGCCCGGGCGTCCACCACCAGGCGTTCGAGACGGTCGCGCGCCGGGTCGGTCGGGAAGCGGGAACGGGCGTATCCGAGGTCGGCGGAAACGCTCCGGTACAACGATGCCAGCGTGAGGATCTCGTCCGGCTCGAGGCGCTCGGTACGCCTTCCCGCCTTGGCGATCAGGGCATCGAGGTCGTCCCACGAAGACTTCCGCTGTTCGATGAACTCGGTTAGCTTCACAACCCAACCATGGATCTCGACGACCGGAAAACCATCCAGACCCCGGAGGGCCTGGATCTCGACCTCACGCTAGCTGGACTGGGTTCCAGGATCATCGCGTCGGTCGTCGACGCGATTCTGATCGGCCTGCTGGTGTTCATGGTGGCGTTCGGCGCCAGCCAGTTGGCACTCGGAGGCCTGGAGGGCGGCATCCTGTTCCAGGCCCTCGTCACGATTCTCATCACACTCGTGGTGCTCTGCTATCTGGTCGGATTCGAGGCGCTCAACGAGGGTCGGACGCCGGGCAAGCGCATGGTCGGCATCCGGGTCGTCACCACCGAAGGCGACTCGATCGGCTTCCTCGCCGCCTTCCTCCGCAATCTGCTGCGGGTGATCGACTTCTTGCCTGCAGTGTTCATCGTCGGGGCAGGGTCGATCCTGCTCACGAAGACCAATCAGCGGATCGGCGACATCGCCGCGAACACGATCGTGATCCGCGAACGGCTCCCTCATGTCGACCGGGCCGAGCTCGAGCCCGTCGAACACGACGGCGAACGCTGGGACGTGGCACGTGTGACGGCCGACGATGTCGACGTCCTCCGACGCTTCGCTGTCAGGAGGCGCTCCATCCCCGCCGACCGGACCGAGCAGATCGCGGCGAGTCTCGCCGCCAAGATCCGTCCGAAGGTGATCGGCAACGACGAAGGGCTCACCGACACCGACTTCCTGCTGCGGGTCCTGGCTCAGAAGCTCCAGTAGCCGAACTACTCGCCGAGGGCCGCCCGCGCGGCGGACTGCTGGGCCTCTTTCTTCGACCGCCCGTCCCCCACTCCGACGACCTCGCCCTCGACCTTGAGGGTGGCGACGAAGTGCTTCTGATGGTCGGGACCCGATCCGACGACGTCGTATTCGGGTCGGAGTCCGCGGGTGGCCAGCACCTCCTGGTACCGGGTCTTGTAGTCCCGTCGTCCCGGGCTCTCGGCCTTGGCATCGACGATCTGCGCCCAGTGCGCCAGCACCACCGAGCGCGCCTGTTCGATGTCGGAGTCGAGGTAGACGGCTGCGAGCACGGCCTCCATCGCGTCGGCCAGGATCGAGTGCTTCTTCCGGCCACCGGACGCGGCTTCGCCCGAGCCCATTCGGACCAGGCGACCGAGCCCGAGCTCACGTGCGACCTCTGCCAGCTGCGCCCCGCTGACGCACGACGCCCGCACCTTGGCCATGTGTCCTTCGCTGAGGTGCGGGAAGTTCTCGTAGAGGTATTGGGTGACAGCGAACTGGAGGACGGCGTCGCCGAGGAACTCCATCCGCTCGTTGTGCCCGCCGTTCGGGTTCTCGGCCGTCCACGAACGATGCGTCAGAGCCTTCTCGAGCAGGGACACGTCGCGGAACTCGTAGCCGAGCAGCGATGAGAACTCCTGCATCAGGCGGTGATGAGCTCTCGCACCCGCTGCACCAGACCCCGCTCGGCCCCGTCGGCGGCCATCTGGACGGCGTTGGCGATGGCCCTCCGTCTCGAGCTCCCGTGGGCGATCACGACGACGCCCTTGGCGCCGATCAGGTGCGCTCCACCCACCGACTCGTAGTCGAGGCGATCCTTGATGTTGATCAATGCCGGCATGAGAGCCTGCTTCAGCTCGGGGTCGAGATCGCTGATCTGCTCGAGGATCAGCTGATTGATGAGCGCAGCGGCGCCTTCCACCGTCTTGAGGAAGACGTTTCCTGTGAACCCGTCGGTGACGATGACGTCGGCGGCGCCGGTGGCGATGTCGCGCCCTTCGACGTTCCCGACGAAGTTGAGGGCACTGCGTTCCAGCAGCTCGTAGGCGGCCCGGTCGAGTGGGCGCCCCTTCGACTTCTCCTCGCCGATGTTGAGCAGCCCGACCCGGGCGCGATCGGCCCCGAAGTAGATCTCGGCGATGGCGGCGCCCATCTCGGCGAACTGGAGGAGGTGTTCGGGTTTGACCTCGGGGTTGGCGCCCGAGTCGAGCATGACCGTGGGACTCGACGGGGTCGGGAAGATCGAGGCGATGGTCGGGCGGAGCACACCTTCGATCCGGCCGACGATGATCGCAGCCGAGGCCATGGCGGCTCCGGTGGAGCCTGCGGAGACGAATCCGTCGACCTTGCCTTCCCGCACGAGGCGGGCGGCGACGGCCACCGAGCTGTCCGGCTTCTCACGGATCGCGCGCCCGGGATCGTCGCCCATCTCGACGACCTCGCCTGCTTCGACGATCTCGCCGGCGAATCCATGCTCTTCTGCCAGGGGTCCGAGCCGGCCGGGGTCACCGACCAGGACGACTTCGACGCCATGGGCCGCAGCCACCGCAGCCCCGGCGACGATCTCGCCGGGTGCATGGTCGCCGCCCATGGCGTCGAGTGCGATTCGTGCCATCGGTCAGTCGGTCGTGACGACTTCTCGGCCGTTGTAGGTACCGCACTCCGGGCAGGCGCGATGCGGGAGCTTGGCGCTCTTGCATTGCGGGCATGTCGACAGAGTCGGCCTGGAGATCTTCCACTGTGCTTTACGTTGCCGCGTACGGCTACGCGACATCTTCTTCTTGGGCACCGCCATGGTGCTGGCTCCTCGGTTTAGAGAACACTGACTTCGCAGAGAATGCGGCCGAACGCGTCAGAGGGCGCAGGCCTTCGGATATTCAAGCGGATCGATCCCCCTCTGGCAAAAGACCGACGCCGCAATCAGCTCTCGAAGAGGTCTTTCAATGCGGCGAACGGCGAGTCCGAGTCGTCTTCGTGCCCGTCGCACGGATCGGTGTTGAGATTGGCGCCGCAGGTCGGACAGAGCCCGAGACAGTCGGGCTTGCACACCGGGACGATCGGCAGCGACAGGGTGACCTCGTCGTGCACCGCCGGCTCGAGGTCGATCCACGCTCCGTTCTCGATCCGCATCTCGTCGTCGGCGTCCTGGGGCTCGTAGCGGTACACCTGCTCGAACGGCACTTCCAGCGTCTCGGTGTTGACTTCGAGGCAGCGATTGCACGCGAGCTCGGCGTCGACGTTGGCGTCTCCCCTGGCGACGAGCCCGTCGGAGAGCGAGCGGAGTGTCGCCTCGAAAGCCGCGTCGCCGTGGACGCTGGCATTGGTGAGGTCGATGTCGAGCCGAATCACCCCGGTCTCCTTCCGAGACGCCCCCGGCTTCGACAACAGATCAGAAACAAGAATCCGGTGAGCCATGTCGTCATCGTACGACGCCTCCAGTCCTGTTCCCCACGGGAACAGTCCCTGGCGACGAGGAACGAGCCGGAAGGTAAGGGGCAACTCACGCACAGATGTTCCCCACGCAGTGGGGAAAGGTTCCTGCGGTCCGAGGAACGAGGACCGAAGGTAAGGGGCAACTCACGCACAGATGTTCCCCACGCAGTGGGGAAAGGTTCCTGCGGTCCGAGGAACGAGGACCGATGGTAAGGGGCAACTCACGCGGATCTGCAGGTCGCGTCGGACCGGAGCGTTGGGGCTGGCCCCCTACCTCGAAGGCTCGTCCCTCGCCTTCCAGGGACCGTCCCCCAGCAAGCTGGGGGACATGTGCGCTAGCTTCGGGTCGATGGATTATCCGGTCACGTATGAGCGCAAAGTCAGGTTCTCGGACAGTGATGCGCAGGGGATCGTGTTCAACGGCAACTATCTCACGTACTTCGACGACACGATCACCGACTATCTCGAGGCAAGCGGAATCGGATGGGACGGGATGACCAAACGAGGCGTCGACATGGTGCTCGGCCGGGCAGAGGTCGACTTTCGGGCGGCCGGGCAGATCGGCGACACGTTGGTCACCGGGGCGAAAGTTGTCGAGGTCGGGCGGACATCGGTCATCTTCGAGATGCGGACCTGGGACAAGGCGACGGAGCAAACCGTTGCCGAGGGACGGCTGATCCAGGTGATGGTGGATCATCGGAGCCACCGGCCGACTCCGGTCCCTGACTGGTTCATCGCTGCTGTGGAGAAGCTGCAGCAGGCCCCTTCTCGCCGCAAGACGCCGAATCGGGACGCAGACAACGAACCCTCCGGGCGGACCTCTTCCCCAACCCTCGATCCCGGCAGGCTCCGCCCCGGAGGCTGATCCATTCTCGATGTGCGTTCGGACGCGCTGGGTGTGTGCGCCGCTCTATCGTCATCAGCCGTGCAGCAGCTCACCGGTCTCGACGCCAGCTTCCTCAACCTCGAGACTTCCACCCAGCACGGTCATGTCGCCGGTGTGGTGATCCTCGATCCGTCGACGGCGCCGAACGGTTTCGACTTCGAGTCGCTGAAGCAGCTGATCGCCAGCCGGATCCACCTCCTTCCACCCTTCCGTCGGAAGCTGGTGGCGGTGCCGTTGGGTCTCGACCATCCCTATTGGATCGAAGACCCCGAGTTCGATCTGGACTTCCACGTCCGCCACATCGCAGTGCCGCCTCCGGGCGACAAACAGCAGTTGGCGGAGCTGGTGGCCCGCATCCATGCCCGCCCGCTCGATCGAGCGCGACCGCTGTGGGAGCTGTATCTGATCGAGGGGCTCGCCGACGGCAAGGTGGCGACGCTCACCAAGCTGCATCACGCCGCCATCGACGGTGTTTCTGGCGCCGAGATCCTCACCATCCTGTTGGACACCGACCCGGCAGGTCGCGATGTCCCGACCGACGACCGCTGGCGACCAGACCGGGTGCCAGGACAGGTCGAGCTGCTGGCCCGGACCGGATTCCAGTACGCGGTCCGCCCGATCAAGGCGTTGAAACTGGCGAGAAACGTCGCCCGGAGCGTCCCGTTGCTGGCCGGCTTCATCCCGCGCCGGCGTTCGGAGGTGCTGTCGCGGCCCGGGCTGGTGGCGCCGCACACCCGACTCAACGACCCGATCACCGCCCACCGCAGGTTCGCGTTCGCCGATGTCGAACTGGCGAGGGTCAAGGCGATCAAGAACGCCGCAGCGGTCACAGTGAACGACGTGGTGATCGCGCTGTGTGCCGGAGCCATGCGCCGCTGGCTGGAGACCTACCTCGAGGTCCCCGAGCGCTCGCTTCAGGCGATGGTGCCGATCTCGATCAGGACCGAGGAGAAGGCGGGGGCGATGGGGAACGAGGTTTCGGTGATGATCGCCTCGATCGGAACCCATCTCGACGACCCCCTCGAACGGCTCGCCCATGCCCACGAGTCGATGGAGGTGGCGAAACACGCCCACAACGCCACGCCGGCCACGCTGCTCCAGGACTTCGCCCAGTTCGCTCCCCCGGCGGTCGCAGCCCGGGCAGCAAGGCTGGTGTTCAGGAACGGGCGGGCCGGGCGCATGACGCCGTTCAACATGGTCATTTCGAACATCCCCGGCCCGAACTTCCCGCTCTATCTGGCGGGTGCCCGGTTGGAAGGCCACTATCCCGTCTCGGCGATCGTCGAGGGCATGGCGGTCAACATCACGCTCCACTCGTATCTGGGCAAGTTGTGTTTCGGGATCGTGACCGACCGCGAGATCGTGCCCGACACCTGGGAATTGATGCAGTTCTTGACCGATGAGGTCGATGTACTGGAAGAAGCACTGGGATTGAGATGACTGCAGCAGTCGAGCAACCGAACGGTCGACACAAGCGCCCGTCGATCCTCCTGGCGCTCACCGAGCCGGCCAGGGCGGCCATCGACGTCGCTGCCCTGTCCGTCTCACGACCGGTCTCGGCGGCCGCCAAGCACGGAAATGGCGAACCCGTCCTGATCCTCCCCGGCTTCATGGCCGGCGACGGCTCCACCCGGCCCCTCCGGGCGTTCCTCCGATCCCACGACTGGGCTGCCTACCGGTGGCGGATGGGCCGCAACATCGGCCCCACCCCCGACGTGCTGTATGGGATCAGCCACTCGCTGGCTGCGCTGTCGCGGCGGCATCAACAGCCCGTGGCGCTGGTGGGATGGAGCCTGGGCGGCCTCTACGCCAGGAACCTGGCAATTCGACATCCCAAGATGGTCTCGAAAGTGATCACTCTGGCGAGCCCCTTCGCCCTCGAGGATCGGGGTGATTCGAACGCCAATCGGCTGTACCGGGCGCTGTCGGATCGGCATCATCCGGATGTCGGCGACGTCGACGGTGGCGGACCGCTCGGGATCCCGGCGACGTCGGTCTACACCAGGGCCGACGGCATCGTCCCTTGGGAAGCGTGCGTCCTCGAGCCCGATCACCAGTCCGAGAACGTCGAGGTGCTCGCCAGCCACATCGGCCTTGGCTTCAATCCCGCAGTCCACTATCTGATCGCCGATCGGCTGAGCCAGACGGCTGAGTTCTGGAGACCGTTTGACGCCCCCCGATGGTTCCCCGGCGGCAACACCTCTCACTGACCATCGAGTCCAGAGCGCTGGCCCCGAGTCGTCACGGCCACGTAGGCTCCGAGCCATGAACGACCGGGCTGGAACACTCGCAACGAACGACGATCTGATCGACGTGGCGCATCTCGTCACCTCGTACTACTCGGGGAGACCCGACCCCGGAGAGTTGACCCAGCGGGTGGCGTTCGGGACGTCGGGTCATCGAGGCTCGTCGCTCGACACGGCGTTCAACGAACTCCACATCGCCGCCACCACCCGGGCGATCGTCGACTACCGACAGATCAACCGGATCGGCGGTCCGCTGTTCATCGGACGCGACACCCATGCCCTCTCCGAACCCGCCTGGATCACCGCACTCGAGGTGCTCGCACAAGAGGGCGTCACCGTGATGATCGACTCGCACGACCGGTACACGCCGACCCCCGCGGTCTCGCATGCCATTCTCCGGCACAACGAGGGCCGCCCCGCCGGCGATCCCCGGCGCGCCGACGGCATCGTCGTCACCCCTTCACACAACCCGCCATCGGACGGCGGCTTCAAATACAACCCGCCACACGGCGGACCGGCCGGCAGTGATGCAACCTCGTGGATCGCCAACCGGGCCAACCAGCTCATGTCCACGCCGAACGCCATCCGCCGGACCATTCTCGCCAAGGCGCTCGCCGCCGACACGACACACCGATACGACTACCTCGGGAGCTACGTCGACGACCTCGACTCGGTGCTGGCGATGGACACCATCAGCTCGGTTGGCGTCACCATCGGCGCCGACCCACTCGGCGGGGCAGCCGTGGACTACTGGGGACGGATCGCCGACCGCTGGGACCTCGACCTCACCGTCGTCAACCCGCTCGTCGACCCGACCTGGCGGTTCATGACGCTCGACTGGGACGGCAAGATCCGGATGGACTGCTCATCTCCGTACGCCATGGCGTCGCTCATCGAACAGAAGGACCGCTTCGAGATCGCCACCGGCAACGACGCCGACGCCGACCGGCACGGCATCGTCACCCCCGACGCCGGGCTGATGAACCCGAACCACTTCCTCGCCGTCGCCATCGAATACCTGTTCAGCCATCGCGACGAATGGCCCGCCGCCACTGCCGTCGGAAAGACGTTGGTGTCGTCATCGATGATCGATCGAGTGGTCGCCGAGTTGGGTCGAAAACTCGTCGAGGTGCCGGTCGGGTTCAAGTGGTTCGTGCCCGGCCTGATCGACGGGACGATCGGATTCGGAGGTGAGGAATCCGCCGGCGCGTCGTTCCTGAGGCGGGACGGATCGGTGTGGACCACCGACAAGGACGGCATCCTGCTGTGCCTGCTCGCCTCGGAGATCCTCGCCGTGACGGGCGACTCCCCCAGTGCCCGATACCGCCTGATGACCGAACGACACGGCGAGCCCGCCTACGAACGGATCGACGCACCGGCCACCCGAGCCCAGAAGCAGCAACTCGCCGCCCTCTCCCCCGAAGACGTCAAGGCGTCGCAACTCGCCGGAGATCCGATCACCGACGTCCTCACCAATGCTCCCGGCAACGGGGCTGCAATCGGTGGACTCAAGGTCACGACGGAACACGCCTGGTTCGCCGCCCGACCGTCCGGCACCGAGGAGGTCTACAAGATCTACGCCGAGAGCTTCAAAGGCCCCGAGCACCTCTCCGAGGTACAGCAGGCCGCCAAAGATCTGGTCGACCTCGCACTGGGCTGAACGAAACAGGTCTACGTATTCGGCCCCACATCACGTACACTCTTCTTGTCGGAATGCCAGAAGGGCAGTCCGGAGAAGTAGAAAGATATCTGCAATGGCAATTGGTACCGTCAAGTTCTTCAACAACGACAAGGGATTTGGCTTCATCTCCCGCGAAGACGGAGACGACATTTTCGTGCACTTCTCGAACATCGTGGGCGATGGACATCGCTCGCTGTCCGATGGACAGCAGGTCGAGTTCGAGGTCGGCCCCGGCCGTAAGGGCGACGAAGCAAAGAACGTACGCCCGCTCTGAACCTTTCAGCGCTCTAGAACGAAAAGCCGCCGGCTCGCCGGCGGCTTTTCTTTTTGCTCGCTTCGCTCGTTCACGTCATACGTTCCACGTCTCACGCCTCACGCCTCACGCCTCACGCCTCACGCCTCACGCCTCACGCCGACGGCACCA
>JAHEDH010000040.1 GCA_024641285.1 bacterium
GACCGACTTGCCGTTGGACAGCGTCACCAGCTTGGTGTCGCAAAGCGGCTTGGGCTGGCCTTCGTAATACGAGCCGTTCAGGTCGTCGGCGAACGTGGAGTTCACGACCGGAGTGGATGCCGGCACGGTCACACCTGGGATGAACGTGGTGTTCTCTCCATACCCGTCGGTCCCGATGCCGGCGACGTCGACGGTATGCAGCGGCCCTGCGCAGGCTGGGGGCGGCACCTGGGGGACGAACTGATCGCCGTTGGCGATGTTGATGTCCTCTTCCTTGGTCACCTGGTAGAGCGGTCGGTTAGTTGCATCGTCGGGCGAAACGACCTCGACGAGATAATCCGCAGCCGTCAGCGGGGTGGGATCGTTTCCGTCGGCGCATGCCTCGGTGAGCGGGTCGAACCCGCCCTCACCGAAGCAGCCGTCGCCGAAGCCGTAGTTGCCGTCGACGGTGGCGTAACCGGCCTGGAACTGAACACCCATCAGCGGGCCTTCGAGACAGTCGGTAGCCGAGTTCGTGACCTTCTGATCGACGTTGTAGACGAGCGGATCGCCGTTCACGTCGCGTGGCACACAGTTGCCGTCGTCGTTGAGCCCGGGCCGCTCCCAGGTCTCGGTGACGGTCGAGTTGAGTAGTTGGCCCTTGAGGACGGAGCCGTCGGTGTCGAGTTGGTAGAAGCCGCTGGGGTCGCACGGGGCGCTGTCGTCCGACGGACAGTCCACAGGGGCGTACAGGTTGACGGTCAGGTCTGAGATCCCCGGCTGCCAGTCCTCGACTGCGGCGAAGCGGGGATCGATCTCGTTGCGGGTGGTGTCGTAGCTGACCGTGCCGACGATGCCGCCGTTGTCTGGGTCGACTCCTGGCTCTCCGAAGGCTGCGTAGGAATGCACCCCCCAGTCGAGGGTGCCGCCGAGACCGATGATCGGGAGAACGTTGACGTCGACGCCGGCTCCGAGGATCGTGGTCGGCTCGGGCTGGTTGTCGGCCTGGAAGGTGATCCCGGTGGTGTAGAAGAGGTCGCTGTATGCCTCGACGACCAGCCACTGGGTCATCGGATACAGATTCTCCATGTAGTAGTGGCCCGTGGCGTCGGTCGTGACGATGACCGCTCCGCGGTCCATGAGCGAGTTCTCACGCTTGCGCATCGCCACCGGGAACCCGGAGATCCCCTGTTCGCCGGCGTCCCTCACACCGTTGCGGTTGGCGTCGTTGAAGACGTAGCCCTCGAGCGTGGTCCACCATCCGTTGAGTGGGATGACACCGAGATCGACGACCTCGCCGTTCGACACGGTGACGTTCTGCAGGTTGAGGATGTAGTCCTGCGGCTCGTCCCACCAGGTGAGCGTGTAGTTGCCATCCGGAACGTTCGGGATGCTGAATGCGCCGTTGGCGTCACCCTGGCCGATCCAGACGGCGGTGTCGCCGGCCTGGAGGTCGGACAGCGCGATCCACGGGCTGTCGATCGGCTTGTCGATCCTCGATCCGGTCATCGGCTCGCCGCCGATGACTCCGCCCTTGGCCGGGACGTAGGTCTTGAAGGCATCGACGACGCCCTTGATCGTTCCGCTCCCGCCGAGGTTCGGCGTCGACGGGTTCACGAAACCGAAGATGATCGCAGGGAAGGGCTCGCCGGCCACGACGAACTCGGTGTCGTAACCGGTTGCGCCTTCCATCACCCATGCGTCCCAGTCGTGGTTGCCCTCGAGCGTGGTGGTCTGGATCCAGTTGCTTCCGTCCGGCGCAACTGCGGAGAGCGCGTAGCGGTTTGGGCCGACATGAGGGATGACGAGCATCCCATTTGCGTCACTGACGCACGCTCCGCCGGTGCCGGGGATCGGTGTCGGCTCGTAATCCGGCGGGTTCAGTGTGGCTCCGGTCCGTGTCTCCGGATCCTCACCCTCGTAGAGCGTGCAGAGCGCATTGCCGTAGACATCAGTGGTGACCTCTCCGAGGTAGTCGGCGATGTGGCCGACGAATCCGGGCAGTCCGTTCTCTGCGGGCACATCCGGGGCGCCGTTGGTTGGCGAGACGTCCTCGAAGACGAACGCGCGAATCGTTGCATCCGGGAGCGGCAGCGGCTGCAGTCCGACGGTCAGCGAGCCGTTTATCGGCATGGTGAAGTGTGCACCGTCGAGCTTGTACCCGTCGGCGAGGACAGAGATGAGATAGCGGCCATCCGGCAGGTCCATGCCTGGGGCGAAGTCGCTCTGATCGCCCTGGGTGTAGACGGGAGCGTGGCTGGCGGACCCGGCGATCGAGACCCAGTCACAGTCGTTGGGGTAGCCACCGCCGCCGGGAGCACAGTCACCCGATGGAGTGCGGGTCATGGTCGTGCCCGTGTTGTCGACGTTGATGATGTACTTGAAGTCGGTCACCTGGACGCCCGCGACCACTCCCGCGCCCCCGAAGGCCCGCGGTTCGGTGCGGGCGCTGACCACGTTGAGGGTGAGGGTGTTCGTCGCCGCCTGGGCGGGCGGAACCGCCAGGAGCATCTGGCTGGAGATCAGCATCACAAACGCCAGAAAGACGTTGAGAAGCCGACCGAGCGGGCTTGGACGGGTGGACCAGGTGCTCACGATTGTTCTCCTGAGGCGAGACGGACGGCGTGAAGAGCAGCAAGGAACCGACGAGGGGCGTTCGTGGCTACCCCAAAGATGAACTCGATCACAAGTGGCCTCCCATTCGCCCTATTCGGTTCGTGACCGGACCAGCCGGCAACGGTGCCCAGTCCCACGGCTGCCACGCCGTGACTGGGTCAGTCATGGAGCAGAAGATGCGGCAACCACATGAACCCAACATGAAGACGCAAGGAAGGTTTTCGCGATCTCAAGGCTAGATGTGGGTCTGCTTGCGCAGTCGCAGGGGCCGACAGGGGATCAGGCCGGCGTGCGTGAAGGACTCATCCGACGGCCGACGGGGATGGGTCTACCGGTCCGGCCGCCTGACGCGCGACGCTGACCGCGGGGCTCTCTGGCGGCACCGAGGCGTGCCGCCAGAGGTCAGAGCTCTACGACGTCCGCCGGCGCACGAGGGAGGCGGAGCACCATCAAACATCCGGGATCCGAGTCCCCGATCACGAGCTCCCCGCCCTGTGAGATCGCGAAGAGGTGGACGACGGATAGACCGAGGCCGCTTCCACTCGTTGCCGCAACAGCCCGGTGAAAGGGGATCAACACCTCTTCGCGTTGTTCGACAGGAATGCCCGACCCGTGATCTCGAACGGCGAACGAAGCCCAATCAGTCGTCAATACAACCGAGAACTCCACCGGGGGTGCCCCGTGGCGACATGCGTTCTCGATCAGGTTCGAGAGTGCGCCCACCAAACCGGTCGGGTCCGTGAACAGGGTCGCCGATTCGGCCTCGACGGGAACGGCGAAGCTCAGCTCTGCATGTTTCGGGCTCCGGTCCTGCAACCATCCCAGCGCCTCACCGACGGTGATCACGCGCGACCTGGACGCGGTCGTTGCCTGCGGCGCCAGTGCGGCCAGGAGGTTGTCCGAAATCGCCGTCAGGTGCATTGCGTGGTCGTCGATATCGCCCAGGGCAGTCACGAGCTCCTCGAACGTCCTCGCCGGACGCCGAGCGAGATCGATGTCAGCCCGGAGTCGGGCAATGGGCGTCCGCAGCTCGTGGCTGGCCGCGGCCACGAAGTTTCGCTGCGCCTCCATCGCGAGTTCTGTGACCTCGAGACCGGCGTTCAACGTCTCTGCGAGGCGTCGCACCTCATCCCTTGGCACCGGCAGTGGCAGCCGGCCACCTGGCGATCTCGATGACAACTGCTCGGCGTTGCGGCGCAGCCGCTCGATCGGGCCGAGCGCCAGACCCGTCAGGAGATAGCTGCCGAGACCAATGACGACGATAGTGGCGAGCGCCAGCAGCAGTGTCCGGTTTCGCCCCTCAGCCAGTTCTCTCTCTACCGACGCCAACGGCATTCCGATCACCATCACGTCATGCGAGTCCTCGCTCGGTACGGGAAGCACCAGCGTCCGATAGCGCTCTCCGGATTCCGAATCCAGAACCGTGTAAGGGGTCCCGGGCCGTTCATCGCCAGGGGCGATCGGCGCTTTGCGATCAGACGCCTCGATCACCCGGCCGGTCTCATCGAACAGCCCGATCCTGAGAGCGCTGAACGCCGACGCATCGCCTGCGAATGTCGAGACCGACAGGCCATTGCGGAGCCCGAAGAGCACCTCCTCCGCCTCCTCTTCGAGGTGGGTATCCAGTTCGGCGTGCACCAATCGTGAGGTCTGATACAGGGCTGAACCTGCGACGGCGGACACCGCAAGCGCGCTCAAAGCGGTTGCGATGAGTGTCAGACGGAATCGAATCGGCAAACGATTCACGATGCGCGGTTGAGCCTTCGAACCCGATAACCAGCACCTCGCACCGTTTCGATCATTGGGTGTCCGAACGGATCGTCGATCTTGGATCGGAGGGCTCGGATGTGCACGTCGATCACGTTCGAACCGGGCTCCTCGTCCGCGGCGTTCACAAAGCGGGCGATCTGCGACCTCGTCAGCACGTTCCCGGCGTTTCTCATCAGGGCTTCGAGGACTCTCGCCTGAGCCGGTGTCAGATCGATCTCCCTGTTGCTTCGCCGCGCCACCAACCTGCTGGGCTCGAGGGTCAACTCACCGACGCGGATGGGAACCGAGGATGGCGGGCGCCATCGACGGTGGAGTGCCCGGAGCCTCGCCCCGAGGACATCCAACGACACGGGCTTGACCACATAGTCGTCTGCTCCGGAGTCGAGTCCCGTGACCATGGTCTCGGCATCCCCACGGGCAGTCAGCATCAGAATCGGGAAATCGAGTCCATGCTTGCGCAGTGCAATCGCAAGGTCGACACCACTCCCGTCAGGGAGAGAGATGTCGAGAACGACTGCGTGGAACTCCTCGGTCATGGCGTATCTGAAACCCGAGGCCGACGTGGGAGCGAGGACCACTCGGTGGCCGTCTTCTTCCAGACCGCGCTTGAGCAACGCAGCGAGCGTCCTGTCATCTTCGACGATCAGGACTACGTGGTCGAGTGACGAACCTTCCATCAGCGCCGCCCTCGAACCGGCGGTGCCGTCGAACGCGAATTCGCCGACGCCGGTCTCTCAACCAGCGCCGCCCACGGCGAAATCATCCCACTGCGCATATTGAACCCTGCCTCCCGTGCCCCGACTCCTAGTCCAGATTCTGCGCATGGATTTGGTCGTCTGGTTCAAATTATCACGAATCGATGAGCTGTAAAGGGGGAAACGCCGTCTACCCATTCACAGCGGACCCACCCGTAGCCCCGACGGCGCGCCGGTCGCCAACCATCGACGGGCGACCCTCCGGCCCCGAGTGGAGGTCATGTCGCATGGCTGACCATCTCCTACTGCCTGGAAGCCCTCGAGCAGAGTCCTTCTGACCGGGCCGCACAGGTCCTTGGACGACTGACAACACCGGTGCCCATTTGGTAGGTTCAAGGTGATGTCAACGGTCGCCAGCACGGTATTGCACTTCACGCTTCGGAGCGACGGAATCATCTTTGCCGATAGCCAGGCGGGAGTGGAACCAACCTCTGCGCTCCTGCAGGAAGCGGAAGAGGCGTGCCACCAAGTCCGCGGGGACGTTCGACGGCCGGCACTCTGGAACATCCAGCAGCTGACCAGACCCAAACCCGAGGCCTGGCTCGGGTTCATCCAAAACGCCCCCAAGAACCTCACGGCAGTCGCCGTCGTCGGCGACACCGAGCAAGTCCGACTGCTCGGGGCGTTCCCATCCCTCATCAACGACCTGCTGCTTCCCCTCCGCATGTTCGACGACGAAGCGGAAGCCGTTGAGTGGCTTCGGCGCTATGTATGAGAATCCACACGGATACATTCATCTGCACCACCGACCTCGTGGTCGGGCTTCGGATCTGAGTGGGCGAGACGCTCGGAGCTGCTGCGATGTCTGTTCCCTTCTGGGGGGCGAGCGACGCCATCGTGTGGCGCAGTCCTAGAAACTTGATCCAAGGCAGGCCGGTCCTCTCAACGATTCGTTTCAATGGGCCGTAGATCTGATCAGGCCTGCAGGCCGTTCCGTCGGGTACGGGGATTGCGAGCCCACTCTCTACCCAGTCGCCTGCGGCGATCCCCTCTTCGATGCGCGCGCCTGTGCTCTTTGATGCTCTGCACTGGAAAGCGGCAAGACCTTCCGAGTCCGCGGCAAGGGCGTCACCCCATCGAGGGGCAAGGCCTCAAACAACGAGACCCCCGCATCAAGGCGGAGGTCTCGATCGGCACACCCGGAGAGACTTGAACTCCCAACCTTCTGATCCCTAGTCAGACGCCCTATCCAATTGAGCCATCCGGCACAGCCACGGAGACGTGCACAAACAACGAGACCCCCGCATCAACGCGGAGGTCTCGATCGGCACACCCGGAGAGACTTGAACTCCCAACCTTCTGATCCGTAGTCAGACGCTCTATCCAATTGAGCTACGGGTGCACGTAGTCGGGTCGGACTGTGGCAACAACGGTAGCACTGGTGTGCCGGTGGGTCGAAGCCGCGACGGGCACGGCGGCGTCATCCTTCGGCGGTCGGAGAGCACACCGGATTCCATCCGCCCATGCCCAGGTGAACCGGTACCGGGACGATCCACTCGACCACCGCCCCGGGGACGAGTTCGAGTTCTCCCGACGCCGCGACTGCGACCTGGCCGGACCGTGTCGAGGCGTAGAGGATGCAAGAGCCGCGGCCAGTGTTGGTTCCCTCGACTTCGCTGAACACCCGAAGGCAGGGCCCATCGCCGTCGCACTCGACGGCCTCGTACCGAGAACCGACGAAGACCGCCGATGAAGCCGAGAGGCCGCTGCATGCGGAAATCACCAGGACCATGACGGCGAGAATGCGGATCGACTCCACGCCTCAGATGGTATTACGGCCGTCCTCGACGAAGAGCCCCCGTCGAGACGGGGGCTCTGTCGAGCGGAGAGAGAGGGATTTGAACCCTCGAGCAGGCCTAAAACCCACTACTCGCTTAGCAGGCGAGCGCCTTCGACCACTCGGCCATCTCTCCGGATTGAGCCGTAACAGTACCGACCCTCAGGCCCCGACACCAGACGAAACGACGTCGGGTTCGGTCTCCGACGAGCCCAGCCAGATCGCCACCGCTACGGTGCCGATTCCGACCCATTCGAGCGGGCTGAGGCGTTGGCCGAGCGCGACCAGTCCCATCAGGGCCGCAGTGACGGGAAGCAGCGATTGGAGGAGGGCAAAGCGTGCCCTCGTGAGGTGCGACATGACGACCTGGTCGATCCCGTAGGGGATGGCGTTCGAGAACAGTCCGGTCGCCAATGCGAGCAACACCACTCCAGGACGGACCATCGACAGCCCGGGACCGGCCACCGGCGCGATCGCCAGCGCGCCGACCGCCATGCCCACCCCGAGACCGTCCACACCGAACCCGGACTGCGCCACCCGGTGGCCGAGGACGATGTAGCCCGCCCACAGCAGCGCCGCCAGGAGCGCAAAGCCAATCCCGACGAGGGAGCCTTCCGGCTGGATGCCTGCAATGAGTGCCACGCCGGCACCCGCAAGGACCAGTGAACCTGCCGCCCTTTTCGAGCGTGCGCCGAACGCGGCCACAGAGATCGGTCCGAGGAACTCGATCGCCACCGCATTGCCGAGCGGGAGGTTGTCGATGGCGATGTAGAAAGTGAGGTTCATCGCCGCAAGGATCGTCCCGAAGAGGGCCGCCGCCACGAGACCGGACCGGGTCCACTCCCGCCGCCAGCTGCGCCGGAACACGATCACCAGCAGTGACGCTCCGATGACCCTCAGCAGGGCGACGTTGCGGGCGGGGAGATACTCGAACAACCCGACGGCGATCGCCGCACCGACGTATTGAGAGATACCGCCGAGGACGAACAGCGGCTCTGGTCGGATGCGCGAAGCCGGACGCTGAGACATGAGCACAACGGTAGGTCCCGTTCTTGGGTCGCTTGGCACCGCAACTTGCGGTCAACCGACCCAAGAACGGAGTGACGCGGAGGGGGTGGGATTTGAACCCACGGAACCCCATGAGAGCTCAACGGTTTTCAAGACCGTCACCTTCGACCGCTCGGTCACCCCTCCGGATCGACGATCACTCGTCGCCGGCTGCTCGCCGGGGCTTGCGCCCCAAGAGCCGGACCGTCACGGTAGCCGGACCATCCGACGGTGAGCACCGGCTCGGGAACTCTGGCGGAGGGGGAGGGATTCGAACCCTCGAAGGGCGTGAACCCTTACTGCATTTCGAGTGCAGCGCACTAGACCGGACTATGCGACCCCTCCAGGCGGCCGTGATCGTACCCCCACCACCGCGGGGGTCCAATCCGTTCTCGATACGGAACCGCGACGTGGAGCGGCTTCCGTTACGAGAACGAGCGGAGGGAGAGGGATTTGAACCCTCGAAGGGCGTGAACCCTTACAGCATTTCCAATGCTGCGCACTAGACCTGACTATGCGACCCCTCCGGGGCATCGATGCGTGATCGAGCGAAGCCGTAGAGTACTCAAACTCCTGCCACGAGGCCAGATGACCCACTCCCCCGAACAGCTCGACGCCTGGATGCAACTGGCGCTCTCCGAAGCCACCGCGGCGCTCGACCACGGCGACGTCCCCATCGGCGCCGTCCTCGTCGACGGGACGGGAGCCGTCGTGGCGGCAGATCACAACCGGCGGGAGCAACGAAGGGATCCGCTCGCCCACGCTGAGATGCTGGTACTGGGGAAAGCGGCCGGTGGCGAAGACTGGCGGAAGATCGGCCATACCCTGGTGGTCACGCTCGAACCGTGCGCCATGTGCGCCGGGGCGATCCAGCAGGCTCGACTCTCGAACCTCGTGTACGGCGCTGCCGATTTCAAGGCTGGAGCCTGTTGGTCGCTCTACAACATCCCCCAAGATGCTCGGCTCAACCACCGTGTCGAGATGACCGCCGGTGTCAGGGCAGACGAATGCTCGGCGCTGCTCAGTGGGTTCTTCGCTGAGCGTCGGTGACGAGCCCTACACCGAGCCGATGGGATCGGGTACGGCCTCGACGTGATGTCCGCAGTACTGGCACATGTCGCGGCCACCGGCGATCCGGGCGCCGCACTTCGGGCACGGCTGGCCCTTCGCCGCAACCGCTCCTGCATCGCGGCGCTCCCTCACCGACGCGATCTCGGCTTCGAGGTCGGAATCGGTGTACCCCTCGCGTTTGAGGATCTCCCACATCGCCTCGACGACCAGCGTCAGGCGCTCCGCCCGGCCGTCGTTCTCTGCCGCAGTCCTGAGGTCGATCTCGAACGCCTGAGCGGACATCCCCATGGCGGTCGCCTTGGTCTTTGCCCTTGCGCCGGCCACATATCCACCGATGAACGGAAACATGGGACCGAAGATACCGCAATGCGTGGTCGGATGCGCCGGAGAGTGGGATCTCCTTTCGTCAAGGCCGGCGCCGGCTCGTAAACTCGCGTCGCCCACTCGCTGAGGTGGGCGTTCGCCTCGAGCGCGGGTCCTGCGCAGCGGGACGCCATGAATCGGGTCAGGTCCGGAAGGAAGCAGCCCTAAGTGGTCTGTCCTGGGTGCCGCAGGGGTGCCTGGCTCATCCGGCGAACGCCCTCCCCAGCGAGCGGTGCAGGCCGATCGGTGCCCGCTGCGGTATCCCGGAGAACGACCTCTTCTCAGCTTTCGCCCCGGAGGACCGAAAGCGCTTCGGCCTCGATGCCGGCAGGGCTGTCGGTGTTGACCGCCCTGGCCGAGATCGCCAGTATCTCGGCGGGCTCCAGGCCGGACGTGCGCCCGAGGTCGAACAATCCGTCGAGCCTGGTGTTGGTCGAGGCCGTGAAGTCCGACGCGACCACCGCGCCCGACGCATCGAGTGAGATGAAGAAGGCGTCGAAGTCGACGCCGAAGTCACGGGTCGGGTCGAGCAGCGGTATCAGGACGATCACCAGCGAGTCCGCCGGGTCGAGGACCCCAGTGAGAGGCCCCTGCGAAACCGGATTGCGGACGAAGCGGATCGAGTCACTCCTCGGTGCAGTGAAGATGTCGAAACGGTCGACCTGATCGGCTTCGACCTCGAACACGTCAATCGTCGCCTCGGCGTTGGGGCTGGTGAATCCGTAGCGGTCGCGGCCGACCGGCTCGACGAGCGCTGCCGACACCTGGATGATCTCGGAAGCGGCGGCCAAATCGCCCTCGATGGTGTCGGACCCGCCGCCGCAGGCGACCGCCACACTCAACGCGACCGCAACTGCGAGCATCCGCCTCACTTCGTGAGCACTGCCCCGTAGACGAAGCCGAACGGGCCCATCCTCCAGGTCCGTTCGACCGTGAGCGGGCCACCGGCGTACAGCTCCTCGACCGGGGGCAGCTTGTCCAGCGATTTGTGCAGATACCAGTAGTCCGCCGGCGCCCTGACGATCAGACCTGCCAGCGGCAAGGCGATCGCCGAACCGATCCGGTGAACCAGACGCAGCATCGGGTTGCGCGGTCGACCGAGGTCGACGATCACGGCCTTGCCTCCCGGTCGCAGGATGCGGCGAATCTCGGCGAGCGTCTCGTCGATCGACGTGAGGTTGCGGAAGACGTAGGCGCTGAACACTCCGTCGAAGCTCTCGTCGGCGAACGGCATCGACTCGCCGATCGCCACCACCCGGTCCGACATCGGCGAGAGCCGCAGCATCTCCGGTACCGGATCGAGCCCGACCACATCGAACTCCGACAGGACGGGATCGGCGGCGCCGGTGCCGCTCCCGAGATCCAGGACGCGGCCAGCGGGAAGATGCACGATCCCACGACGGCGCCAGGCCTGCTCGCGGCCGAACGAGAGCAGCGTGTTGATGAAATCGTACCGGCGGGCAATCCGAGCAAAGATCGGATCGGACTGCTCGCTCATACAGGCTCGATGACGTCGAACCCGGTGTAAGGACGGAGCGCCTCGGGGATCACGACACTGCCGTCGGCCTGCTGATGGTTCTCGAGGATCGTGAGGATCGTCCGGCCGACCGCCACCGCGGTGCCGTTGAGCGTGTGGATCGTCTCGTTGCCGGCCTCGGTGCGAGCTCGCACCTTCAGGCGTCGGGCCTGATAATCCGTCGTGTTCGAGCACGACGTGACTTCCCGGTACGTCCCCTGGGAGGGGTACCAGGCCTCGATGTCGTACTTCTTCGCTGCCGATGCCCCGAGGTCGCCGGCGGCGACGTTGACCACCCGATACGGCACCTCCAATGCCTGGACCAGACTCTCTTCGATCCCGAGTAGCCGCTCGTGCTCGGCCACCGACTCGTCGGGACGGACGAAGGCGAACATCTCGACCTTGTCAAACTGATGGACCCGGAAGATCCCGGCGGTGTCCTTCCCATAGGTGCCCGCCTCACGACGGAAGCAGGTCGAGAAGCCCGCGTACCGGATCGGCAGCTGATCTGCCTCGAGGATCTCGTCCATGTGATAGGCCGCCAGCGGCACCTCCGAGGTGCCAACCAGGAACAGGTCGTCTTCGGGGATCTCGTACACCTGCTCGCGGTCGCCGGGGAAGAAGCCGGTGCCGACCAGGGCCTCCTCCCGTACGAGGACAGGCGGCGCCATCGGGGTGAAGCCTGCCTCGGTGAGTCGGTCCATGGCGAACCGCACCAGCGACAGCTCGAGCATGACCGCCTTGCCCTTCAGATAACCAAACCTCGATCCCGAGACCTTGGTGCCGCGCACGGTGTCGATGATGTCCAGCGAGGAGCCGATCACGTCGTGGGAGGCGATGTCGAACCCGAAGTCACGAGGGTCTCCGACCCGCTTGATCTCGACGTTGTCCTCATCGGTGCGGCCGTCTGCCGCCGTCGGGTCGACCAGGTTCGGCACCCCGATCCACACGGACTCGAACTTCTCCTGCAGGCGGTCGGCCTCGGCAGAAAGCTCCTTGTACCGGTCGGCGAGATCCGAAACGGCGGCGATCGCCTGAGCCTTCTCGTCACCGGTGAGCTGGGCGATCCGCTGACCGGCCTCCTTCTGCTCGCTCCTGGCGGTCTCCGCGGCGTGTCGGGTCCTGCGGATCCGCTCGTCCAGTTCCACCAGGCCCGGAAGGTCGAGCTCCACCCCGCGGCGGGACATCGACTCGGCGATCCTGTCGGGATCGGTTCGGAGCAGCGTGATGTCGATCATGGTGATAGGCCTCGTCGGGGTTGCGAATGCTACCGGGAGGGCGATCGACGTCGGAAGCCGATTCAGCCGCCGGTGGTGGTCGTTTCGGGCGTCGTGGTGGTCGACACCTGTTCGTTGATGCGGAATTCGAAGCGGCGACCCAACGACGGATCCACCTGGTCGATGCTGGCGATCGGCAACCCGACCAGCAGCTCATAGAGCGCACCGGGGACGACCTCGAGCGCGTCAGTCGACAGGGTCGTGGTGGTCTGGGGTGCGAGCACCGGAACGTCGAGTACGCGGGTCTGGAGGACGCCGCCGTTCGAAACGAGCTCGACACCGACGGTGGTCGCGTTCGAGTCGGTGTTGCCGGTGTTGGAGACCACGACCTTGACGATCAGCGAGGCCGTGTTCTCCACGACCAGGGCGTCGGTCACGTCGACGATCCAGGCCGGATCCGTCGTCACCTGCTCGATACCGAGAACGGCGTTGAGCTCGAGCGGGCTGCCATCGGCGGCGGCGTAGGCGACGACGGTCGCGGCCGTGCCCGAGATCGGGAAGGTGCGCGGAAAAAACGTGATGGAGGGAATCGGGCCAACCGGCGGCGGGATGTCGGCGGATGCGAGACGCTCGATCATCTGCGCGTACAGCTCGTCACCGACCCGCAGGTCGACGAAGGCGTCGATCACCTCGCTCTCGACCCCGAGCGGAACCGGCTCGTCGGCTGCCTTCAGCAGCGCAACTCGGAACCGTTCCAGGCCCCGAATCCAGGCGTCGGCTGCCAGGTCGAAGACGACCGGCACGTCTGCGGCCGCATCGGGGGCAGTCATCCCTGCGTTGACGGCCCGTGCATCTTCGATCGTCGTCACCACCTCGTCGATCGTGTCGTCGAGGAGGATGCGGTCTGTGGATCCGAGCTCGAGGATCAGTGACTGGAACGCCGGGACGAGTTGATCGATCCGGGCCGCCTGCTCCCTGACCTCTTCTGCGTAGAGCGCGGGCGAGCCGTCGTCTCTGAGCAGGAGCGACACGCCGATGGCGCCCAGAACCAGGATCGTGAAAGGGATGATCCATCGAGGACGGCGACGGGGAAACGTTCGAAATGGATCCGAAACCAAGTGGGCGAGGGGGGACTTGAACCCCCACGAGTGTTACCTCACAGGAACCTGAATCCTGCGCGTCTGCCAATTCCGCCACTCGCCCGCGGGATGAGAGACCAAAACTGTAGCCGTTTGCGGCGACACGGGGGAAAGGGTTGCGCCAGCAACCCATGGGGGGATCCACACGCCGTGCTGCTCGATCCCCCCTGGCTGCCCCAGAGGGCAGCCCGTCCCCCCGATCGGGGGACAAACACCGCACCAACACGCCAAAGGGGGTTTGACTATGTGTTCCCACCTCGGGGGAACACATAGGCTTGCGCCAGCAAGCCATGGGGGGTTTGACTCCCGACCACTGAAGCCCCCCTGGCTGCCCAGAGGGCAGCCCGTCCCCCCTTTCGGGGACAAACACTTGCCAGCCAAGCCATGGGGGTTCCAGCGCCACCCTCCTCGATCCCTGTGGCTGCACTAGGTGTTCTGGGACAGCCAGTTGGCAACGGACTCTCCGACCCCGTTCTTGGCGACGAACTCGTTCGTGAAACGCAGAATCCGGAACCCGCGAGATTGGAGGTAGCGGTTTCGAATCGACTCGTCGCGGAGCTCGTGTGACGGGTCATCGATCTCGATAGCGAGTCGTTTTTCCAGGCAGGCGAAGTCGACGACATAGGGACCGATGGGCACCTGACGGCGAAACCGGACGCCGAGCCGTCGGCCCTTCAGCGCGTTCCACGCTCTCCGCTCCGAGATCGTCATGTCTCTACGCATCTCACGTGCGCAGTACTTGGCATCTGGTGTCGACTCGGGCCGCATCACAGCTTCTTGCCAGAAACCCCGAGCACAAACAAGATCCCTGTTGTTTGTTTGTTCCCCCTCGGGGGAACAGGCTTGCGCCAGCAAGCCATGGGGGGTTTGGTTTGCAACCCGCTTGATCCTCCTGGCTACCCCAGAGGGCAGCCTGTCCCGCTTTCGGGGGCAAACACGCCGGAGGCAGACAGGCAGGGGGAGGTGACTCGGAATTGGCGGCCGGCTCTACCCTCTTCGACATGAGACTCGTGCGAGAGTTCGAACGCCGGATGGACGGCCTCCTCGAGGGATGGGCGTCGCGGGTGTTCAGCGGGCCGCTGCATCCGACCGAACTGGCAACGCGGCTCATCCGGACCGCCGACCTGTCGCTCAACGCGGACCTCGAATGCCACAACCATTTCGAGATCGCCATCCCCGACACCGGTGAGGGGGCTGCACCCCATCGGCTGATCGACGAACTCGAACGACTCGTCGAGGAGGCGGCCTTCGAGCGGGGATGGCGGATGAACGGCCCCGCCGACATCGACATCCGCACCGACCCGTCCGTGCGCAAGGGCTCGGTCTATGTCACCTCCGGTCTGGCCCGGGGACAGAGGCCGGCGTGGGCGGTCCTCCGCCGTGAAGGCGAGCTGGCGTCGATCACCGTCAACCGGGCGGTGTTGGGACGCGAGCCCGAGTGCGACGTCGTCGTCGACCACGACCAGATCAGCCGGCGCCACGCCATGATCTGGACCGAGGCCGGGACCGTTCGCGTTGCTGATCTGGGGTCGTCGAACGGCACCTCGATCGACGGGACACCGGTCGGGGCGACGGCCGCCGAATGCGAGTACGGGTCGGTGATCCGCCTCGCCGACCTCAACTACCGGCTTGAAGCGATCTGATGCCCGATCTCCTCCTCACCCTGCTCCGGTTGATCTTCCTCGGCCTCGTGTACCTCTTCGTGTGGCAGATCGCCCGCTCCATCTCGACCCATCTCGGTCTCGGTGGCAACCGCCGAGCGCGCCGAGGGGGAACCCGGGTCGCAGTGGTTCGCTCCGAGAACCAGTCGGGGGCTTCGTTCACCGTCACCGATTCGATGGTCATCGGGCGCTCCGATGAAGCCGACTTCTTCCTCGACGATCCCTACGCTTCAGACTTCCACCTTCGCCTCTCCGCCCGAGACGGGCGGCTGATCGTGAACGACCTGGGGAGCACGAACGGCACGTACGTCAACGGCCGCCGCGTGACGACCCCGGTCGATCTCAACCGGGGCGACGCGGTACAGGTCGGGAAAACGGTGATGGAGGTCCGATGAGTTACCACTGGGCAGTGGCGACCGATCGGGGTCGCATTCGAAAGATCAACGAGGACTCGCTCTATCCGCCCACTTCGGGCAGGAGCGAAGGACCCGCCGTGGTGCTCGTCGCCGACGGGATGGGGGGACACATCGCCGGCGAACGCGCCTCGGCCGTCGCCACCGAACGCGCCGTCGAATCGAAGGGGTCGCTGAAGGAGCGGGTCGAAGCGGCCAACATCGCGATCTTCGAGGAGATCGACCGCCACCCCGAACTCGCCGGCATGGGCACGACGATGACCCTGTTCGAACTCGGAGAAGACGGCGTGGTTCGTTTCGCCCACGTCGGCGACTCCCGCGCCTACCTCTTCCGAGATGGAGAGTTGAGCCAGTTGACGACCGACCACACGGTGGTCGCCGAGTATCTCAGGCGCGGCACGATCACACCCGACGAGGTGGCCACGCACCCGCAGCGGAGCCTCATCACCCGGGCGCTCGGGCTCCAGCCGGACATCGAAATCGACACCGGTGAGGAACCAGTTGGCCCCGGCGATCGTTTACTCCTGTGTTCAGACGGGGTCAACGCGATGATCGACGACGAGTCGATCGCCGACTCGCTCGACCTGGAGACACCCGAGGAGGCCGTGTGGGATCTCGTCGAGAAGGCGAACCGGGCCGGAGGGCACGACAACATCACCGCGATCGTGGTCCAGGTCGATTGATCGGCCCGGTCGCATGACCCGCGATCTCCAACCGGCGCTGCTGATCGGTGCCGCCGCGCTCGCCGCCTTCGGTGTGAGCCTGGTCAACTTCGCCGCCCAGGGAACCGTCGACGCCCAGGTCGGGCTGACCTTCGGCACGGTGTTGTTCGCCTTCGGCGGGGTCTTCGTGGCAGCTCGGCGATTCGCCCCCGAGGCGGTGCCGCACCTGCTCCCCCCGATCGCTGTGATCGCCGGCTTCGGCTTCATCGAGATCTTCCGGCTGAACCCGTATCGCGCCGGCCTCCAGCGCTGGTGGCTCCTCATCGGGGCAGCACTCGCCACGGTGGTGCTGGCATGGATCTCCCGCAACGGCCTCGCCTCACTGCGCCGCTACCGCAACACCCAGCTTCTCCTCGCCGTCGGGCTGCTGTTGCTGCCCCTGCTCCCGTCCGACGGCCCGCTGCCGATTCGAGGGCTCGAGGTCAACGGCTCGCGCCTGTGGATCGAGGTCGACCTCTACATCGCACAGCTCAATTTCCAGCCAGGCGAGGTCGCCAAGCTGCTGTTCGTGGTGTTCCTGGCGTCATACCTCGCCGACCGCCAGCCTGCCCTCACCGGAGCACACCGGCGGATCGGGCGGCTGACCCTGCCAGAGCCGCGCCAGCTCGGCCCGTTGCTCTTGGTGTGGCTGGGCAGCCTCGGGATCCTGATCTCACAGCGCGACCTCGGAGCCTCACTCCTGCTGTTCCTCGTGTTCGTCGCCATGTTGTATGTCGCGACCGGGGAGGGTGGATATCTCGTCGGCGGCGGCCTCCTCATCGCCATCGGCGGTGTCGCCTCGTGGCAGATGTTCGACCACGTGCAGCGTCGCGTGAGCGCCTGGCTCGACCCGTTCGGAGCCTTCGAAGACGCCGGGTATCAGGTCGCTCAGGGGATCTTCGGGATGGGCACGGGGAGCCTGTCGGGCTCGGGGCCGGGACTCGGCCGGCCGGAGCTGATCCCCAACGCCATCACGGACTTCGTCTTCGCAGCGATCGGCGAGGAGTTCGGTTTCGCCGGCACCGTCGCGGTGCTCGGCTGCTACGCCCTGGCAATCGCAACCGGATTCGGTATCGCCCTCCGGTCGCGTGACCGCTTCAACAAGCTGCTGGCGTTCGGTCTCACCTTCGTGTTCGCCCTCCAGACGTTCCTCATCATCGGTGGAGTCCTGCGGGTCGTCCCCCTCACCGGCATCGCCCTTCCGTTCATGTCCTACGGCGGCTCGGCGCTGGTCGGCAACTTCATGCTGGTCGCGCTGCTCCTTGCCGTCTCACACGAGGAGGCCTCGCGATGAACGGGCCGATGCGACGGATGGCGAGACTGGTGTTCCTCGGCTTCGGCCTCCTGCTGGGGGCGCTGACCTGGTTCCAGGTGCTCGGAGCAGACGGTTACCGGTCCGATCCCCGCAACGTGCGGACCGCGATCAACATCAGCGGCAAGGAACGCGGGCTGATCGTGACCGGCGACGGCACCGTGCTCGCGCGATCCGACCCCGATCCGAACGACCCACAGGCCTACCTCCGGGTGTACCCCGAGGGGCCGACCTTCGCCCACGTCGCCGGCTACACGTCGAGGCTCGTCGGCGAGGCCGGTCTCGAGGAGGCCTACCGCAACGAGCTGCGCAGCAGACGCGACCTGACCATCTCCGATGTGATCGCCGCCCTCTTCGGCCGAGACCTGAGACCCGAGAACCTCCTGGTCACGATCGACGCAGAGCTCCAGCGGGCGGCCGTCGCCGCACTCGACGGTCAACGTGGTGCCGTGGTGGCGATCGAACCGAGCACCGGCGCCGTTCTCGCCTACGTCTCCTCCCCCAGTTACGACCCCAACACCTTCCTCGGGCCCTCCGCCGTCGCCAACCGTCAGACTGTCCTCGACGACCCCAACGAACCGATCCGCGACCGCGCCGGCACCGAGCTCTACCCACCCGGGTCGGTGTTCAAGGCCGTCGTCGCCGCGTCGGCGGTGGAATCCGGGATCGCCGGCCCCGAGACCACCTTCGAGGACCCCGTCGTCTACGAACTGCCCGGCTCGACCGCAACGATCGGCAATGCCGACGGCGGCCCATGCGGGGACGGTGTCGAGGTCACCCTGCAGGCAGCGCTGGTTCGGTCGTGCAACACGATCTTCGCCGCGCTGAGCGTCAGGTTGGGTGCGACCGCGATCGGCGAAACCGCATCGTCGTTCGGATTCGACCGGACGCTCGACTTCCCCTGGGCCCTCGCCGAATCCACGTTCCCGGCGTCGGCGCTGGCCGACGACCCCGCCGCGCTCGCGCAGAGCGGCATCGGCGAACGCGACGTTCGCGTCACCCCACTCCAGATGGCGCTGGTTGCGGCGGCGATCGCCAATTCCGGTGAGGTGCCCCAGCCCTACATCGTGTCGCAGGTCTTCGACGCCGACGCGAATGCGCGAGAGGTCACAGAGCCGCGACTGATCGGGCGGGCGATGTCACCGGCGACCGCCGTCGTCCTCCAGCAGATGATGGAACGCGTGGTCACGTCGGGCACCGGCCAGGCTGCTTCGATCACGGGCGTCAGGGTGGCCGGGAAGACCGGGACGGCCCTCCCGGAACCTGGCCGGCCGGACGTGTGGTTCATCGGGTTCGCCCCCGTCGATGCCCCCCAGATCGCCATCGCCGTCATGCTCGAGGACGGCGGCCCCCTCGGCGAGTCGGGCACTGGAGGATCGGTGGCAGCCCCCATCGCGGGAACCTTGATGGAGCGCTACCTCGTCAGAGGAGACGCAGGATGACCGCTCAGTGTGTCGTTCTCGGCCACGTCACCGTTACCGGACAGCGACGAAGGGTGCCGTAGACTCTGATGACTTCCATGGATACTCCTTCAGCGCTCACCGAGCGGTACGAGCTCACGACCCATCTGGCGCGCGGCGGCATGGCCGACGTCTATCAGGGCATGGACTCGCTTCTCGATCGCAAAGTCGCCATCAAGATCCTCCACAGCCAGTTCTCGACCGACGAGGCCTTCGTGAAGCGGTTCCGCAAGGAGGCGCAGGCAGCAGCCAATCTCACCCACCCCAACATCGTCGGGATCTACGACTGGGGCCAGCTCGACTCGACCTACTTCATCGTCATGGAACTGGTCGACGGGCGTTCGCTGCGTGAAGTGCTGAAGTCCTCCGGCTCGCTGCTGCCACGCAGAGCGGTCGAGATCAGCTCCGAGGTCGCCGCAGCCCTCTCGGTGGCGCATCGCGGTGGTCTCGTCCATCGCGACATCAAGCCCGGCAACATCCTGCTCGCACCGGACGGCATGGTGAAGGTCACCGACTTCGGGATCGCCCGGGCCTGGGACGACTCCCAGGAACTGACCAAGACAGGCGCGGTCATGGGGACCGCCACCTATTTCTCACCAGAACAGGCGCAGGGCCACGCCGCCGACGAACGCTCCGACGTCTATTCGCTCGGGGTGGTGCTCTTCGAGATGCTCACCGGCCAGACACCGTTCCGGGGCGAGAGCCCGGTCGCCGTCGCCTATCAACACGTCTCACAGGCCCCGGTCGCTCCATCGTCGCTCAACCCCGACGTCACACCCGAACTCGATGCGCTCGTGCTGAAGGCGCTCGCCAAGAACCCCGAAGACCGCTATCAGACGGCTGAGGCGATGCGGGCAGACCTGTGGAGGCTGCTCCAGGGCGAGAAGCCGCTCGTGATGACCGGTGCGCCGCAGCCGCCACCGGCAGGCGACGCCTCGGCCACCCGCATGCTCACCACCCCGGCGCCACCGCCTGCGACGGTGCCACCTGACGAGATCTACCGTCAGCTGGAGGCGCCGCCGTCCTCGAACCTGGCTTTCATCGTCGGCACGTTCGCCCTGCTGGCGACGCTGGCCGTCCTCGTGTTCCTCGTCTTCCAGACCCTCAACGAGGGTACGTCGACCGCGTCGGGTGGCGATCTGGTGACGGTCCCTCAGGTCGCAGGCCAGGCCGAGACCGACGCTCTGAGGATCATTCAGCGCGCCGACCTCGACGCCATCCCTCGTGGCGAGGCCTCCGACGACGTCGAGGCCGGAATCGTCATCCGCACCGAGCCCGCGGCCGGCGAGCAGGTGGAGACCGGCACCGAGATCACCGTTGTCGTGTCGTTGGGAACCAATCGCTTCGGTGTGCCGAACATCGTGGGCCTGGACCAGGCGTCGGCCGAGAATCTCATCGTCGAGCAGGGCTTCTCCGTCGGCACGGTCACACCCGAGTCCAACGACGACATCGCCACGATTGGCCAGGTGATGAGCCAGAGCCCGGCCGCCGGTGAGCGGCTCGACGAGGGCTCACCGGTCGACTTCGTCGTGTCGTCCGGTCCCGACGTCGTCACCTGGGAGACACTGGAGGGCCGGGAGGAGCGCGAGTCAGTCGCGATCCTCGAGGGTCTCGGGCTGATCGTCGAGATCATCACCGAGCCGAGCGAGGAGATCGAAGAGGGCCTCGTCGTGAGAACGGATCCCGAGCCAGGAACCGAGGTGGCGCCCGGTAGCGACGTCCAGCTGGTCCTCAGCGAGGGCCCGCCTCCGGTCGTCGTCGGCGATCTCAGAGGACTGGACGTGGCAACGGCCACCGCCCGAGCCAACGACCTCGGCTACAACATCACCGTCCGCTCAGAGCCGACACTCGTCGCAGACCCTGCGCTGGACGGAGTCATCGCGACCCAGGGCCGGAATCCGACCGACACCATCGAGGCGGGCGGAACGATGATCGTCACCATCGGCCAGTACGTGCCACCGGCCACCACCACCACGACCACCGGTGGCGGCTGAGCGCACCTCGGCCCTGCTCGACTGGTATCGAGCCAACGGCAGAGACCTCCCGTGGCGCTCGACCAGCGACCCGTGGCCGATCCTGGTGTCGGAGGTCATGTCACAGCAGACCCAGATCTCACGCGTCGTGCCGGCGTGGACGGCGTTCATGGCCAGGTATCCCACTCCGGGCGACCTCGCAGGCTCGGACCGGGCGGAGCTGATCCGGCTTTGGGCCGGTCTGGGGTATCAACGCCGAGCTCTCAACCTGCAGCATGCCGCCGCCGTGATCGACCAGCAGGGCTGGCCCACGAGCGTCGAAGGGCTGCAGAAGCTGCCCGGAGTCGGCCCGTACACGGCTGCCGCGGTCGCATGCTTCGCGTTCTCGGTTCCCACCGCCGCCATCGACACCAACCTCAAGCGGATCCTGAGCCGGTGGCACGGCGAACCGCTCGAGGCGTCTGCGCTGGCCCGGGCGGCCGAATCCGAGCTTCCACCGGAAGCCGCAGCGGACTGGTCGCAGGCGTTGATGGATCTCGGAGCAGAAGTGTGCAGACCGAAGGCGCCACGATGCGGAGCGTGCCCGGTCACCGACTGGTGCATCGATCCCACCGTCTACGAGCCGCCGCCCAGACAGTCCCGGTACGAGGGATCGGTGCGTCAGGCGAGGGCGGCGATTCTCAAGGCGCTGGCGACAAACGGCCCGACCAGCGAACCGAGGCTGGTGTCATCGACCGGATTGGATCGGTCGACGGTTTCGGCGGCAGTCAACGCACTCGAACGAGAGTCGGTGCTGGTGAGGCAAGACGGCAAGCTCGCCCTGGCCCCGGGCTGAAGTCACTCCTTGAGGAAGTTGGCGAGCAACGCCATGCCCTCGGTGGTCATGATCGACTCGGGGTGGAACTGGACCCCGTGGATCGGGAGCTCGACATGGCGGATCCCCTGGATGACATCGTCCTCGACGCTCCAGGCGCACGGCACCAGGACATCGGGAAGGTCGACGGTCGTGAGAGAGTGATATCGAGTTGCAGTGAACGGCTGCTCGAGACCGCGGAACACTCCCCTGTCGTCGTGACGGATCGTCGAGGTCTTGCCGTGCTTCGGCTCGGGAGCGAGCGTGACCGTGCCGCCGAAGACTCGCGCGATCGCCTGATGGCCGAGACACACGCCGAGGATCGGCATGTCGTTTCGCCAATCGCTGACAAAGGCCTCCGAGTATCCGGCGTCCTCCGGTCGACCGGGGCCAGGCGAGATCACCAATCGGTCGGGGTCGATCTCCCGCTTCGCCTGTTCCGGGGTCATGGCATCATTGCGCACGACGATCGGGTCGGCGCCGAGCTCGCCCAGGTACTGGACCAGATTGAAGGTGAACGAGTCGTAGTTGTCGATGACGAGAACACGCATGAGGCGTCCTGACAGAGAAATGGTTGCAGGGCGGAGGATAGGTGGCGGCAGAGCGGACTACTCTGCGACAAGGGCTCCAGAAGGGTGCCCCGCGAGCCGACAACCTGTGAATCATGCCTGAATCCAAGCGACGCAAGCCCAAGAACACCGGCGCGACCCAGTCCCGCACAGCCAGCAACACCGTCTTGAAAACCGGCGACGAGCCGTCGCCGACCTGGTATGTCGCGGTCATGGCCGGCCTGATGATCGTGGGAACGCTGCTCGTCCTGATCCGCTTCATCTTCCGCCAGGATCAGGTCCTGCTCATCGTCGGCCTCGGCCTCATCGCCGCCGGCTTCTTCATGACCACCAACTACAAGTGATGTCCCCCAGCTTGCTGGGCGAAGGTCCCTGCGAGGCGAGGAACGAGCCTCGGAGGTAGGGGGCTCGGGCTGGCGCTCTCGCCGCCTCACGGTTCACGCCTCACGGCCCGCACCGACGGCTGAACGGCCCAGAATACGTGAAGCCAGGTCAACCAGCGGTGTCGTGTTGGGTGCAGCGTGTTGCGTGCAGCGATCAGTCGGGGCGCCAGACGGGGACCATTTCCTCGCGGCAGTGGCGGGGGGCCTTCTCGGTCGAGACGTTGGCGACGGTCATGATGACCTCGGCGCCGCAGACCGTGCACTTGTAGTCCTGGACGACCTCTTTGATGTCGTCTGGGTCGATCTCTTCGGGCGTCATCGAGAGGATGCGCACGAAGTAGATCGCGGATCGCCACACCACGTATCCGATTGCGATGGCGATCAGAACATTCACCAGACCCATATCACCGATTATCCCATAGCCGGCGACATTGCCCGAGTCGGGTACGGTGTGGCCGGTCTCGTGACGGACCGTCCCCACATGACCCATTTCGAACTGACCACCCACCATCCAAAGCGAACCCGGCTCCTTCCGGCGCGCCAGGCCCGCGAGATCAGAGTGCATGGTGACAATGGAGGACTGGTGCTGACGTCACCCACGATCCGGCGCACCACTCGACACGCCGAGTACCCGCTGTCGGGTGATCTCGCAGGCGATGCGACGCTGGTGCGGACGAGCTGGAGCAGATTCCGGCTGGTCGACCCGCGAACCGGCGAGTTGGCCCGATTCGTGATGCGCACACCTCGCCCCGGGCGCAGGATGCGACCGAGCTGGGAAATCCGGCCCAAGGACGGAGGTCGGATCGTGCTCGTCAGTGACGTGCCTTTCTCAACGATCGAAGGTCTGAAACGCGACCTGCGCAACGAAGTCCTGACGACTTACAGATGTGACGAGGGTTTCCAGCTCGACATCTATCCGGGACGGGGCGAGCTGACCATCGAGCCGACGCTGTTTCCCGCTCCGTTGCCGTTGGGCGTCGTGGCGGGAGTGATCGCACGAGCTCTGCACTCGAACCCCTCCCCGTGAACGCCGAGCGACCGCTACAGCGCAGGGGCTTCCTGGGCGTCAGACACGCTCGATGATGGTGCCGTTGGCCATGCCGCCGCCCTCGCACATGGTCTGCAGGCCATAGCGACCACCGCTGCGGACCAGTTCGTGGACGAGCGTGGTC
>JAHEDH010000162.1 GCA_024641285.1 bacterium
ATACAGTGGTGCGATGCAGCCGGCAGCGACACACGCTCCCTCGTATCCGCTCGCGCCGGAGTGGCGAGCCTCCGACTTCATCCTTGCCGTGGCCGGCGGCTTCGTCGGTGCCTTCGTCGGAGCTGCCATCGCCTTCGACGCCGCACCGGTGACGTTGCTCATCGTTTCGCTTGCGCTCCAGAATGCCGGGCACCTGATCGCCATCTGGTTCGTGACGAGGCGCCGGGGTGGTTCGCTGACGCGGATGGGCCTCGTGGTCGAGCCCAGCGACGGTGTCTTCCTGTTCATGGGTGCTGGACTGCAGATCGGGCTCTCGCTGCTCGTGGTTCCTCTGGCCGAGCGACTGAATTTCGAGGGTTCCGCCCAGGAGATCACCGACTCGATCTCACCCGATGCGTCTGCCGTCGCCCAGATCGTGCTCGTGCTGCTGGTGGGGCTGTTGGCACCGATCACCGAGGAACTCATGTTCCGGGGCGTGCTGTATCAACTTCTGGAGCAGCGCCAAGGGTTCAGGACGGCGGTGTTCGGCTCGGCGCTGTTGTTCTCGTCGTTCCACATCATCGGGCTGTCGACGGAGAACTTCGCACTGGCGGCGATCATCACACTTCCGCAGCTCTTCATCGTGGGAGCGGTGCTGGCCAACACGTCCCGGCGTCGAGGTCGGCTGGGACCGGCCGTCTTCATCCACGCAGGATTCAACCTCGTGGCGATCCTCGCGGTGCTCTTCACCCCGGAGCTGGTCGGGAGCTGATCAACCGAGTCCGACTGCGGCGCGGATCGGCTTCATCTCCTGCTCCGCCTTCTCCTGGGCCACTTCGGCGCCCCGCGCCATGATCGACATCACGTCGCCGTCGCCGATCGAGGCCATGCGCTCCCTGACCGGAGCCAGGCCTTCGGCGATCGCCTCCGCGGCAGCGATCTTGAACGTGCCGTACCCCGCATCGTGATACTCCTCGACCAGCGAGTCGATGGACCGTCCCGAGAAGACCGAGAACAGCTCCAGCAGATTGGAGATCCCCGCCTTCTCCTCCCAGTCGTATCGGACGTACCGATCCGAGTCGGTCACCGCGCTCTTCACCTTCTTGAGAATCGCCGCCGGATCGTCGTCCAGCAGGATGCGCGACTTCTCGTTGGGGTCGGACTTCGACATCTTCGAGAACGGGTCCTGGAGCGACATGATCCGCGCCCCGATCTCCGGCGTGATCCGCTCGGGAATCGGGAACACCTCCCCGAACCGGTGATTGAAGCGCTCGGCAACGTCACGGGTCAGCTCGAGATGCTGGGTCTGGTCGTCACCAACAGGCACCGCGTGGACCTTGTACAACAGGATGTCGGCGGCCATCAACACCGGGTAGGACAGCAGGCCGAGGTTCTGGCCGGCGCGGTCGGACTTCTCCTTGTATTGGGTCATCCGCTCGAGCTGCCCGATCCCGGTGATCGTGGAGAGAATCCAGGCCAGCTCGGCGTGGTGGGGCACGTCGGACTGGAAATACAGCAGCGAGCGATCCGTGTCCACGCCTGCGGCCATGATCAGCTTCGCCAGGTGGATGCGCTCGGCGCGGAACGTCGACGGGTCGTATGGCACCGTCATGGCGTGGAGGTCGACGACGTTGTAGATGCAGTCGTAGTCCTCCTGCATCGAGACCCAGTTCCGGAAGGCTCCGATGTAGTTGCCGATGTGGAGGTTCCCGGTGGGCTGAACACCGGAGAAGACTCGCTTGCGATCTGTCATGAAGTGTTCTCCTTACGAAAAAACGCCGGGCGAGGAAGGCCCGACGTTGAGCGTGTGGACGCGCCGACGTCAGGTCATCCCCGACGCCACCAACGCTCTGTTCCGGTCACGGCGGGCATGTTAGGCCGATCGAGGTCTCGACCCTGAGGGAACGAGAGACCGGGCAGCGGCTGTCGAACATCCGACTCCGCGCCTCCAGTCAGAGCGCGACGTTCGCTACGCATCCCCATCAACCCGACGACCACCCACGAGCGCCCGCAACCACAATCCACTGTCCGCCTCCCACCTCACGCCACCAGGTAGGGCGCGACGCTCGCATCGCCCGCAGCGGATCTCGATCAACCCGACGACCACCCACAGGCGCGCGTGTCACAGAGCGACGGTGCCGGCGGTCCAGTCGGCGTGCATCGCTGCGTAGACGCCGTTCATCTCCAGCAACTCGCGGTGGCTGCCTCGCTCCACGAGACGACCCTCGTCGAAGACCAGCACGAAATCGGAGGCTTCCGCCGTCGAGAGCCGGTGGGCGATCGTGATCGACGTCCTCCCTGCGATGAGACGGTCGATGGCGCGCCGGAGCGAGACCTCCAGAGCCGGATCGACTGCTGAGGTCGCTTCGTCGAGTACCAGGAGATCAGGCTGGGACAGCCATGCTCGGGTCAGCGCGACCAGTTGACGCTCTCCGGCCGACAGTTGCGCGCCTCTCTCTCCCACCTCGGTGAGGAGTCCTCGTGGGAGTGAGTCGATCCAGCCATCCAGGCCGAGATCTGCAAACGCCTGGGCGATCCCGGAATCGTCGACATCGGGCCTCCCGTATCGCACGTTGCCGGCCACCGTCGTGTCGAAGAGGAACCCCTCCTGAGGGACGTAGGCGACCCTGGATCGAAGCGATGAGAAGGCGACCTCGTCCACGGGGATGCCGCCGATCTCGATGGATCCTTCCGTCGCATCCAGCAGCCTGACCACCAGCTTGGCGAACGTCGTCTTGCCCGAGCCCGTCTCGCCGACGACGGCGACACGGCTGCCGGCGGCGATGTCGACATTCACGTCGGTGAGCACGTCTCCGCCGGTCGGATAGCGGAACCGAAGACCCGACACGGCGACATCGAGGTCACGGTCCGGCAGGTCTCGGCCGTTCGGGGGGTCGGCGAGGTCGACCGGCGTGTCGAGGACGCCGATCACACGGCGCATGCCCGAAGCCGCAGCCTGCGCGGAGTCGAGGGTCTCAACAAGCGTCTGGACGGGCTGGACCAGCAGATTGACGAGAAACACGAAGGCCAAGAGGGTTCCGGTCGTGACACCGCCGCCGGTGCCGAGGAGGACGCCGATCCCGATCACACCTGCCGTCAGGGAGCCGGCGAAGATCTCGGCGGAGCTGAACAGCGCGGACCCGAGCGTGTAGGTGCGGAATTCGGCGTCGAACTGCCGGTCGACCGCAGCCCGAACCCTGCGAGAGGTGATCAGCTCGGCGCCGTACGCCCGAACCACCGGAAGGCCGGTAATCGATTCGCCGAGCGCGCTCATCGAGTCGGCGACTCGCTCTCGCACCCGGTCGTGGGCGCGACCGAGGATCTGCTGGAACCAGAACAGCGTCGCGCCGTAGACGGCAACGCCGACGACGACCAGCAGGGCGAGTTGCCACTGGTAGATGGTCATGGCGATCACGGTGAGCGTCAGCTGGGAGATGCCGATGACCATTCCCATGCCGCCCCACCCCATGAACTCCTGGATCCGGTAGATGTCGCTGGTGACCCTGGCGACCAGCGAGCCGCGCCGTTCGGATTGGACGTGCAGCGCAGACATGCGGTGGAGATGCCCGAACACCTGGATCCGCAGGTCGGACAGCCCGCGCGCAGCGGTCGCCTGCAGGCGGAGGGTCGAGTAACGGCGGGCCAGCCCGGCGCCGACCATCAGCACCATGGCGATCGAGCCCTGGATCAGCGTGGCCGAGATGTCAGGACCGCTGCCACCGAGGATCTCGTTGTCGACCGTGCGCTGGACGATGATCGGGATGGCGACGTTCAACGCGGTCCCGACGAACGCCAAGGCCAAGGTCAGCCACAGCCCCTTCCTGATCGATGGGACGGTGAGCAGGCGGCCGAGCGCCTTCCGGGTCGTGAGCTGATCAGCCACCGCCGACCTCCTCGCCGGCGCGCTCGGCGGCGTCCCGCTCGTACGCCTGGAGCAGGCGGGCATACCCGGGATGCGACAGCAGCTCGCGATGGGTGCCGTAGGCGGCGATCTCGCCGCCTTCGACAAACACCACTTCGTCGGCCAGTGCGATCGAAGACTGCCGATAGGCGACGACGATCACCGTCGAGGGAAGCTCCGACCGTTTCAAGCCCGCCAGGATCTCGCTCTCGACCGACGGATCGACCGCAGACGTGGCGTCGTCGAGGATCAGGAGTCGGGGTTTCCGCGCCAGCGCCCTGGCGAGCGCTATCCGCTGGCGCTGTCCCCCGGACAACGTGGTGCCCCGCTCCCCCAACTGGGTGTCGTACCCCTCGGGCAGTTCGAGGATGAAGTCGTGCGCACCGGCGAGTCGGGAGGCCGCCTCGACCTCGTCCTGAAGAGCGTTGATCCCGAAGGCGATGTTCCCGGTCACCGTGTCGTCGAAGAGGAAGACGTCCTGTCCGACGAACGCGACCTCGCCGGGCAACGCCGACCGGGCGAAGTCGCGCAGGTCCCGTCCGTCCAGGTGCACGACGCCGGAGTCGGGATCCCACAACCGCGCCAACAGGGTCACCAGCGTCGACTTCCCCGAACCGGTCGGTCCGACCACTGCCACGGTGCGGCCGGACGGGATGTCGAACTGGATGTCTTTCAGAACGAGGTCTCCACCCTTGTACGAGAAGGAGACGCCGGTGCTCTCCACCCGCGCCCCGGTCGGCTCGGTGGAGGCCAGAGCTTCGCCGTACTCCACCTCCTCGGTGATCTCGAGTACCCGATCGACACGGCCCAGCGCTGCGAGGCTGCCCGACATCTCCCAGAGCACGAAACCGATGAGCCGCAGCGGGAAAGCGATGAGCGACAGGAGATAGGTGATGGTGACGAGGTCTCCGGCCGAGACGGCTCCGGCGTCCACTCGCACGACGCCGATGACCAGGATCAGCACCGTCGTCAACGCGGGGATCGTGTCCTGGATGGCGTCGTAGAAGGTGAACTGGCGGGCGACGGTGATGAGTTGATCCCGAAGATCCTCCGACGCCTCGGTGAATCGCGCGATCTCCTCGTGCTCACGTCCGAGGGCCTTGACGGTGAGCGCACCGTCCATCGACTCGTGAGCAACGGCGCTCGCCCGTCCCTGGCGGGTCTGAACCTCGGAGAACCCGGGAAAGATCTGCTTGGCACCGTATACGTCGATGACCACCTTCGAGACCAATCCGATCATCGAGACGACCGCGAGTGGAACATCGATGAACGCGATGATCCCGACCGACCCGAACAAGAGCAGGACGGCACCTGTGGCATACGGGAACGGTCCGAGCACGTTGGTCGCACGGCCGGCGTCGGAGTCGCTCACGGCGAGGAGGTCGCCCGTCGATTGGCGACGGAACCAGGACAGTTCGAGCGTGAGCAGATGATCGACGAGCTGGGACCGCAGGTCCGCCTGGTTTCGGCCCGACATCCAGGTGGCGCCCGTCCGGCGGACCACGATGCCGATTCCCTTCCAGACCGAGATCCCGATGAGCGCGAGGACCGCTCCCCGGATTCGACCGTTGATCGGCTCGCCGTCGGTCAGGACCGGGACGATGAGCTCGTCCGTCACACGCCCGACCACGACGGCAGACGTCACGATCGCCGCCGCGAAGTTGGCCGCGCCGAACACACCGATGGCGAAGGCGATCGGGTGGGCGCGGACGAACCGGGACATGAGCCCGGTGCCGTCTCGAGCGATCTGTCGTACAGACACCGGCTCGGACATGAGAACCAGAGCATACGTCACCCGGCAGAATCGGCCGTCGGAGTTTCCGGTCGTTGGCCGATCGCGCCGCGTTTCGTAGCCTGTTGTCTGTCATCCCCACGATGGCCGATGTGAAAGGAGGGGCAAATGCTCTCCAAACGGTATTTCAAGACGATCGAAGAGGTGGAGGTCACCTTCGAGATCGAGCGACCGGAGGCCGACACGGCCGAATGGGTCGCCGAGACGACGGATTGGTCGCCGATCGAGATGAAGCGGGCGAACCGGGGCAAGGGACCGTGGCGGCTCAAGGTCAGACTCCCGAAGGACCGCCCTGTCCAATTCCGCTATCGCTTCGACGGCGGCGAGTGGGAGAACGACGAGGCAGCGGACGCCTACTGGCCGAACGACCTGGGCTCGGACAACTCGGTGGTCCTCACCGCCTGATACGCCTGGTCGTGCGAGCCAGGTCACCCGATCGGCTGGAGGGACCGTTGTATCGCGCCGCTGCGCACCGCCGACCAGCGAGTACGACTTCGCGCTGACCGGTACAGTCGTTGCGAGAAGGAGGATCGATGAAGGTTCGGGACAAGGTCGTAGTGGTCACCGGCGGCGGGAACGGCATCGGACGCCAGGTCGTACTCGAGCTGCTCAGGAGAGGAGCGCGGGTCGCGGCCGTGGACATCCGTCAGGAGAGCCTCGACGAGACCATCCGCCTGGCGAACGCCGGGGACCGGCTGTCGGTCTACGTCACCGACATCACCGACCGGGCGGCCGTTCAGGCGCTTCCCGCTCAGGTCATCGCCAGCCTGGGGGCGGTGGACGGCGTGATCAATGTCGCCGGCATCATCCAGCCGTT
>JAHEDH010000163.1 GCA_024641285.1 bacterium
CGCGGCGTAGTCGCCCCGGTAATTGATCGAGATCCCCGGGTCGATGATGACGTCGCTGATGCCCATCTCCTCGAGTTCGGCGAGGCGACCCGTCAGGCGTCGAGCGGTCAAGGCAGCCTTGTCGGCGGTGATCTCGACCTCGTCTACATCGTGGGGATTGGCACCCTCGATGTACATCGCGATCGCAGTGACACCCGAATCGGCCACGATCCGGGCCATTGCGGGATCGGCGAGCCCGCCCGTGTCGTTCACGATTGCGATCCCCAGCCCGATCATGACCTGCGCCACTTCGGGCTTCCAGGTGTCGACCGAGACGACGTGGCCCTCTGCGACGAGACGCTCGACCGCCGGCGCCAGCCGCTCGATCTCGAGCGACGTCGCGATCGTCGGATTCGAATAGTGCGAGGACTGCCCGCCGATGTCGATCACGGTCGCCCCGACCGCCCGGTATCGATCCGCCATCTCGACCGCGGCTTCGACGTCGCCGGCGACCGTGTGACGGTTGTTCGACTCCGGTGACATGTTGATCACCCCCATCACATGGGTGACACCGCCGTATCTGAGACGGGCGGTCATGGGCCGATCAGCAGGGATCCGCCGAACTCGGTCACACCCTCGCCGAGCGACAGCTCGATCGACTCGGACAGGCTCGAACCACTGGGGACCCTTCCGAGATCGATCGGGATCCTCACGTCGCCCACCGAGAGGTCGACGGTGCCGAACCAGTCGACGGCCGACTCGTTCGTCAGCGTGGCGAACACCGTGACGTCCCGCGTTGCGGAGGGGCCGACCGAGATCTCGACGCCGAGCCCCCCGCAGAAGAGCACCGGATCCCCCTCCTCGATCGCCACCGAGCCGGTGACGATGGGCACACCGTCGTTCAGGATCACCTGGAACGGGGTCTCGACCTGTTCGGTGCAGGTGAGGATGTGGTCGATGCCCCGCAGGGAGCCCTGGACGATGGGGATCACGAGGACCGCTGCCATGACGAGCATCGCCAGACGGGTTCGCAGATGGATCGGCACGACTCCATCCTCATGTCACCGGTCCCGCAAGTCAACGTTCGCCCGTATGAACCCGGCACGAACCGGCCTCGGCATACACTGACCGATCCATGAGAACGCTGGACTGGGATCGGGCACGGGCCGTGCTGCTCGCGACGGGAGTCGGCCTCATCGCACTGATCGCCCTCACGGCGTTCATCCGCGACGTCGACCGAGTCGAGATCGTGGCCACGTTGATGTATGCGCCGATTCTGGCCGGTCTGCTCTCGTTCGGTTTGACGGGTGGGCTCGCGCTCGGCCTCGCTGCTGCCGGCGTGTACATCGGGCTCCGGCTCCCGGCCATCGACCTGGTCGGGATCACGCCGCTGGCGGGCACCATCATGTCGCGAGTGCTCGGGTTCGTTGCGTTCGGCGCGCTCGGTGGCTGGGCCGCAGATCAGCTCCGGACGGCCCTCGATCGCTACGAGCTGATCGACGAGGTCGACGAGGACTCCGGGCTCGGCAACGCCCGGGCGATCGTCAACTCGATCGCCAGGGAGGCCAGTCGGGCGAAGCGGTACGCAACCCCCTTCTCGGTGGTCACGACCACCTTCGACGACATCGGCACCGACCGGAGGTCACGTGCCCGGCTCCGGGAACTGGGCGCCAAGATCGCCGCCAGCATCAGGGCCTCCGATCAGGCCGCACACATCCGGAGCGACGGGACCCACCAGATCGTCCTGGTCCTCCCCGAGACCGCCGCCGACGGCGCTGAGACCGTTGCCGCCAACCTCGGCCTGCTGGTTGGCGGAGTGATGAGCCGAGACGTCGTGACCGAGACCATCACCGACGCAGGCGACGACACCGACCCGCTCGCGGCGCTCCGGAGCCGACTCATCGACCTGCCCTGACGAGATCTCCGTCCAGATCGGTCCTGTGGACTCTCGCCCCTGCAGACTCCAACACATCGAGCACCTCCGACGACGGATGGCCGAACTGGTTCGGGCCGACGCTCACCACCGAGAGCTCACCGGCGTGGCGGGACAGCCAGTCGAGACTCGACGTCGCGGCACCCTGATGCGGCACCTTGAGAATGTCGACATCGGGGACGTCGAGATCGCCCTGCGCGTAGGTCTCCATGTCGCCGCTCATGAGGATCCGCTCGTGGCCCATCGTGACCAGCATCACGACCGACTCGTCGTTCGGCGAGCCGTATCGGCGGACCGGGCCGAGCACCTCGAAGGCCAACATCCCGGATGCGAAGCTCCACCCGGGCGTCGGCGTGAGCATCCGGATGTCGAGCGCTTGGGCCTGCTCCTCCAACCACTCGGCGGCCGGGGTGGTGTGGTGGGCGAAGTCGGCGACCACGAAGCCAACCGGCATCCGACCGACCACGGCCTCGAGACCGAGGATGTGGTCGGCGTGGACGTGGGAGACGATGAGCACGTCGATGTGGTCGATGCCGTACCGCTCCAGCTTGCGCGCCAACACCACCGGGTCTGGCCCTCCATCGATGAGCACCGTCAGTCCCCGGTCGATGAACAGGGTCGCGTCTCCCTGACCGACGTCGAGGAAGACGGCCGCAGGTGGATCAATCGAAGGGCGCACCACCGGCGAAACGATCACGGCGACGCCGATGGCGACGGTCGGGATCAGGAGTGGTCTCGCCACCACGGCGACCACCACCGCCCCGATCAGCACGGCAGCCAAGCCGAGGGCGCCGACTTGGGGCCACGGCGCGGCGACACCGGCGATCGACAGCACTCCGCCTGCGAGCCCCGACGCGAGCGAGACGAGGAGATCCGAGCCGGTGAGCACGGCGACGCCCGAGACACCGGTTGCGGCGAGGACCAGAGGTCCGGCGGCCAGGTTCGCCAGGGGCGACAGGATCGGCACGGTCCCGAACGTCGAGATCAATACCGGGCTCACCATCACCTGCGCAGCAACCGACGCGCTCAGTGCCGACGAGATCATCCTGGGACGAAACCGCCACACGCTCGATCCAGCCATGACGCCGATCGCGGCGAGCACCGAGAGCTGAAACCCCACATCGGTTGCCAACTCGCCCGACAGCACCAGGCCCCCGGCAACAGCCAACGCCAGCGTCCCCCAAGTGGAGAGTGGCACTCCGAGCGAACGGGCGACCATCAGCACGCCGGCAGCCGAGGCGGCGCGAATCACCGAAGGTTCCCACCGCGTCATCGCTGCGAAGATGGCCAGGCCGAAGAGGCCGGCAGTCGTCCTCCACCAACGCCGCAGACCCAGCGGTCCGAGCACGAGCCACCAGAACACCAGGAAGAGGGCCACATTGCTGCCGGAGACGGCCACGTAGTGGGTGAGTCCGGCGCGGCGCATCCGATCGGCTGAAAGGTCCGACAGGTCGCTCGTGTCTCCGATGAGGAACCCGACGAGCAGGCCGCGCGAATCGGAGCTCTCCGGCCGGATCACCGCGCCGACACGGTCGCGGAGCGCATTGGCGATCCGCAGATGGAACGGGGCGTGAGCATCGATCCGCTCATGGGTTGTGGCCGTGACTCGCCCTGCGACCAGGGAACGCCGGATCCGCGTGACCCCCGGCCGGAACCGCCCGGTCACCGCGAAGACGTCTCCAACCGTGACAGGTGCTTCTGCCCACCCCGTGATCGCCAACCGAGCGGTCGGGAGGGTACCGACCGAGACGCTGATCGGCTTTGCAACGAAGGTCCCGCCGTACGGCCCGTCGATCAGGTCTGTTGTCGCCTCGACGACGGCCGTGACCCGGCCTGCCTCGACCCCGTGAGACTCCAACGCGGACCGACGATGACCGACCAGCGCTCCGGAACCGACACCGATGAGCACGCACGTGACGAGGAGGCCGGCGACGACTTTCGACGGCGAAAGGAGACGCGCCAGCACCGTCACCACGACGATGGCCGCCGAGGCCGGCCACACCGAGGCCGCCGCCAGCACCCCGAACCAGATCGTCGCCGCCGCCGCGAGCAGCGGCCGATCGACGGCCGGCGGCCACCGGACCGTCACGGGACGATGACCAGTTCCCGCAGGGTCGCCAGCTTGCCCTCACCGATACCCGGGACGTCGAGGAGGTCCTCGACAACGGCGAAAGGCCCGAACTCGTCGCGATAGGAGGCGATCGCCTGCGCCAAGACCGGGCCCACCCCCGGCAGCCCCTGCAACTCGGACACATCCGCCTCGTTGACCCTGATACGACGGTCCGCTGCACCGTTGGCCGGATCCGGCGCCGTCGCGGATCCGACGACGGGCACGACGATGCGTTGCCCGTCCGACACCGGCTCAGCCAAGTTCAGCTGGGTCAGGTCGGCCAAGCCCGTCACTCCACCTGCTGCTGCGAGCACGTCGGCTACGCGGGACCGCTCTGGGACTTCGACCAGACCCGCTGCCGGCACTGCGCCGGAGACGTGAACGGTGATGCCCCCGGGCGATCCTGTCGCTCCGGCGGCGGTATCGACGAGCATCGGTTCGGGGGGCGGACTCGGCGTCGGCCGGCCGACGCCGATGCCGACGACGATTGCGAGGACGCACACCCCCAGGAGGCGCATGGCGCCGTGTTCGGGCCGGGTAGACACAGGCCGTTGTCTACCTGAACCGAGCGCGTCGGTCTAGGGCTTCAGAATGCCGCCGGACGTGCCGAAGACCCTCTCGTGGCTGATATACCGAAATCTCCTTTCGATCGCGTGGCGAACGGATACGACCCCCAACAGGTGGCGGCGTTCGCCGCCGAAGCGCTTTCCTGGAAGCGCCAGCTGAGCACGGCGCAGTCCGAGCTCGGGGCTGCCAAACAAGCGCTCGAGCGCTACGAGTCGGTGATCGGCGCCATCGAAGACGTCGAACGCGAGGCCGCCCAGATCACCGAAGAGGCCGAGCGCCGCGCCGCACAGATCGTCGAGCGGGCCGAGGATGAGGCAGCCAAGATCCTCGAGATGGCCCGCGATCAGGCGGCCTCCGTTACGCCCTCCGAGCAGACTTCGACGGTCGAGCATTTCGAGCCGATCGCACCGGTCGAGCCGACCGAGCCCGCCGAATCGACTGAAGTTCTCGAACCGGTCATGCCAACCGTCGAGCCGTCCTTCGACGAGATGCCTGTGGAGTCCGACGGGTGGCTGGTTCCCGAGGTCGAGAGCGCTCTGCCCGACCGGATCGACGAGATCTTCGAGCCGATCGAAGAGGCCGAGCCGATGCCCGACTTCGACCGTAGGGCGGCCGCAGCCGCCAACCTCTGGAAGCGACGCGGGGTGCTCGCTCCACCGGAGTGAGCCCGGCAGCACACGGAGATCTCACTAGCTTTGGTGGCATGACGCTCGACACATCACGCTACCGCGCCACCCCGTCCATCGGCCTCGCATCGTTCGACACCCGTGAACCGAGCCTCTTCCCCGACGGTAAAAAGGCGGGCAAGAAACTCACCAAAGAGTTGAACGCCAGGCTCGAGCTCCTCCAGGAACAGCTCTATGCACAGGGAAGCCATCGGCTGCTCATCGTGCTGCAGGCCACCGACACCGGCGGCAAGGACGGGACGATCCGGAGGGTGTTCGAAGGCGTGAACCCGCAGGGGGTGGATGTCGCATCGTTCAAGAGGCCGACACCCGAAGAGCTCGCCCACGACTATCTCTGGCGCGTCCACAAGCATGTTCCCGGCGACGGCAGGATCATGATCTTCAACCGTTCCCACTACGAGGACGTCCTGGTTGTCCGTGTCCACGGCCTGGTCCCCGAGGAACGCTGGTCGAAACGGTACGAGCACATTCGCAACTTCGAGCAGATGCTGGTCGACGAAGGGACCACGATCCTCAAGTTCTTCCTCCACATCTCGAAAGACGAGCAGAGGGAGCGGCTTCAGGCGAGGCTCGACAACCCCGACAAGCACTGGAAGTTCTCTCTCGGCGACCTCGACGAGCGCAAGCTGTGGGACCAGTATCAGGCAGCCTTCGAAACGATGATCAACGAGACGTCGACGCCCGATGCCCCCTGGTACGTCGTCCCCGCCGACCGCAAGTGGTACCGGGACCTCGTGATCTCATCGACGGTCATCCGGACCTTGGAGTCGCTCGGCGTCGACTGGCCCGAGGCGGAAGAAGATCTCGAGGGCGTGACGGTCCAGTAGGCGTGAGGTCGGCTCGGACCGCGGGCAGAGTCCCAGGACCCGCACAAAACGCCGACACCGCAGATCACGTCTCGATCGCGCCTGCAGGTTGAGTCACGGGTTCAACGGGATGCCCCGCGGGCGGAGCAAGCTCCGCCCCTACCCGCTGCCAACGACGGACACACCGCCAGGCTGCCCCACCAGCCACGAACCATCGGTCGACTGCGTCGACGGCACCAACCACGCCGGAGATCACATGCCAGCGAGGTGCTTGGCAACGGCCACCCGGGCTTCCTTCTCGAATCGGATGGCGAGATAGGCGTGGTGGTGGTCCATCCCGCTTCGGCGGCTGCGGACGTA
>JAHEDH010000164.1 GCA_024641285.1 bacterium
GGTTGAGATGTCAACCATCGGTCGTTGGTCGTACGGGGTTCGGTCGAACAGCCCTGGCCTCAACGCCCACGCCGGGGTACGGTCGGCGTGGGAGCAGCTCAGCCGACGGAGAGGGCACCGGCATGGAAACCGATGGAATCAGCCACCGGCAACGGGGCAAACGATGACGGCTCCGCGCCCGCGCAGCGAACTGCCGTCGGCCCTTCGAGGCTTTGATCGATTGATCTCGGGATCGCGGCGACCCTCGGTGTTCCTCGACTACGACGGGGTCCTCACCCCGATCGTGTCCCACCCAGATCTGGCCACCCTGTCGATCGCGACTCGAGAGGTCCTCGAGGACCTCGCAACGAAGACCGAGGTGGCCATCATCAGCGGGCGCGACACCACAGACGTGAGGGAGAAGGTCGGGTTGAACGGTGTCTGGTACGCCGGGAGCCACGGCTTCGACATCGTCGGACCGGATGGCGCACCGGCCGACACCGAAACGCTGGGCCGGTTCGAGCAATACGTCCCGGCGCTCGAGGCTGCCACCGACATGATCGTGACAGCAGTCACCGGGATGCCCGGCGTGCATGTCGAACCGAAGAGATTCGCCGTCGCCGTCCACTTCCGAGAGGCAGAAGACGGAGCGGAGTCGATCATCGAAGGCCTCGTCCGTGAGATCGGGGACTCCGACGTGCGCCTCGTCGTCACGACGGGCAAGAAGATCTTCGAACTGCGGCCCGCCGTCGAGTGGGACAAAGGCAAGGCGCTCGAATGGCTGATCCAGCGCCTCGAGATCGACCTCGAGAGTTCCATCCCGATCTACCTCGGCGACGACGTCACCGATGAGGACGCCTTCGCCGTCCTCATCGGCAGTGGCATCGGCATCGTCGTGGGCCGCGACGGGGAGCCGTCACGGGCCTCGTACGCGCTGGAAGACACCGACGAGGTGCGCAGGTTGCTCGCCAGGCTGGCAGCCGAGATCGAGCCATGACCGCCTGGACGCTCAGCTACGAGGGTTTCGACCCCGAAGCCGAGGGTCTTCGCGAAGCCCTGTGCACCCTCGGCAACGGCGCCTTCGCCACCAGGGGAGCGGCGCCCGAGGCAGTCGCCGACGACGTCCACTACCCCGGTACCTACCTCGCCGGCGTCTACAACCGGCTCACGACCGAGATCGACGGTCACGAGATCGAGAACGAGGACCTGGTCAATGCGCCGAACTGGATGAACTTCCGCTTCCACCTCGAAGGCTCGGACTGGTTCACACCCTCGGAATTCGATCTCGACGGCTATCGACAGGAGCTCGACATCAGGCGGGGCGTCCTGACCCGGACGTTCACGTTCATCGATGACGGACGGAGCACCCTGGTCACGCAGCGGCGGTTCGTCCACATGGGCAGCCCACATCTCGCCGGAATCCAGACGACCTTCACGGCTGAGAACTGGTCCGGACTGCTGGTCGTCCGCTCGGGAATCGACGGCACCGTGGAGAACACCGGCGTTGCCCGCTACCGGTCGCTGGCTCACCGCCATCTTGCGCCCGTCTCCGCCTCCGAACTCGACGCCGAGACCCTCGAGTTGCGGATGCGCACGACCCAGTCCCTGATCCATCTCGCCATCGCAGCGAGCAACCGGATCATCGAGAACGGTGCCTCGACCCGGATCGAACGCCGAACCATCCAAGAGCCCGGCTTCATCGCACACGAGATGACCGTGGAGCTCCAGGAGGGCGTCCCGGCGACGTTCGACAAACTCGTCGCGATCGCCACCGGACGAGATCAGGCGATCAGCACACCGGCGCTGGCGGTCGAGACGGCCATCGAGCTGGCGCCATCGTTCGAAGAGTTGCTGACGAGCCACATCCTCGCCTGGGAGCACCTGTGGAGGAGGTTCCACCTCGAGACCGGAGCGGACGACGAGACGAGCCTCGCCATCAACCTGCACGTGTTCCACCTGCTGCAGACCGCGTCGAAGCACACGATCGGTCTCGATGTCGGCATCCCCGCCCGCGGCCTCCACGGTGAGGCCTATCGCGGTCACGTCTTCTGGGACGAGCTCTTCATCTTCCCGTTCATCACGCTCCACCTCCCCGATCTCACCCGCTCACTTCTGTCGTACCGGTACCGCAGACTTGGCCAGGCGCGGGCCAATGCAGCGGCCGAGGGCCTGGATGGAGCGCTCTACCCCTGGCAGAGCAGCAGCGACGGACGCGAAGAGAGCCAGACACTTCATCTCAACCCGAAGTCGGGACGCTGGCTCGAGGACAACAGCCACCTGCAGCGGCATGTCAACCTCGCCATCGCCTGGAACGTCTGGCTGTACCACCGGATGACCGGCGATACCGACTTCCTCGCCTTCGCAGGAGCGGAAATGCTCATCGAGATCTCGCGCATGCTCGTGTCGCTCACCACGTACGACCGGGCGCACGACCGCTACGAGATCCGGGGCGTGATGGGCCCCGACGAATACCACGACGCCTACCCCGAGCGAGACGAAGCCGGCCTGGACAACAACACCTACACGAACGTCATGACGGCCTGGGTGCTCGAGAAGACGCGACAGGCCATCGAAGAAGTGCCCGAATTCCGTTCTCGGGAGCTGGCCGAGAAGCTCGGGTTGAGACCGGAGGAACTCTCCTCATGGGACGACATCGCCACCAAGATGACGGTCCCGATGCACGATGGCGTGCTGTCGCAGTTCGAGGGGTACGGCGATCTGGAGGAGTTCGACTGGGTCGGATACGCCGAGCGGTACGGAGACATCCAGCGACTCGACCGCATCCTCGAAGCCGAGAACGACACTCCAAACCGTTACAAGCTCTCGAAGCAGGCGGACGTGATCATGTTGTTCTACCTGCTCCCGCGCACCGAGCTCGAGGAAGTGTTCACCCGTCTCGGCGTCGAGCTCGACACGGCCGTGATCGAGCGCACGATCGCCTACTACGACGCCCGCACCTCCCACGGGTCGACCCTCAGCCGGGTCGTGCACTCGTGGGTCCTGGCCCGACTCGACCGCAAGGAGTCGTGGCGCCTGTTCGAACAGGCGGTCACGAGCGACCTCATCGACATCCAGGGAGGCACCACCCGAGAGGGCATCCACACAGGTGCCATGGCTGGGACCGTCGATCTCGTCCAACGCGGGTACACCGGGCTGCAGATCGACGGCAACACCCTCGTGCTCGATCCGGCCATCCCTCCCGAGCTCGGGCACCTGTCGACCACGATCATCTTCCGGGGCCGCTGGGTCGACATCCACATCACCCCTGAAGAGGTCACGGTCACGCCGGGAACCGGCCCGGACGGTCAGACCGAGGTCCGGGTCGGGTCGAGAGTCGAGCGGCTCGATCCTGGCCAGCCACTCACGGTGTTGCTCGTCTGAGCCGTATGCGACGGTAATCACGGCTGCCGGTGAGGCTCGCCGGCGAGGGCACAGAGCTCAGCCGAGAACCCTGAACTCGCCATCGATCAGCTCGCCGCGCAGCACTACGACACGATCGGTCCACCGAACATCGGCCTCCACGGTGAAGTCGGCCTCGATCACCTTCGGGTCGGAGATGACGACGGCGTCGCCAGGACACTGCGGCGGGAACGACTCGGCAAGCGCGTCACACAGCCTGAGCCCGTTTCCGTCGTCGAAGAGACTGCCGCGAACCGCGACCACGCCCGTAGGCGACGTTGCGAGCAGCTCGGACACCGAGATGGCGTCCTCGTCGTCGGGGATCGATGCCACGGGCTCGTCGATGTCGGCGGGGTCGACGGCTTCACCGCTGTCGCCCGTTCCGACGATCACCTCGAACTGGGCGCGATCGGCCGGCTCGGGCGGATCGTCGAACGACCGGACGTACCAGAGCTGGATGAAGGTGGAACCGTCTCCTACACCCTCGAACGACAGCTCCTGCCGACCGGCGGCCCCCACCAGATCCGTGTCCGGCTCGACGTAGACGTTGCGAACCAGCCGCACCACGTTCTCGGGGAGCGCAGTCTCCAGTTGCCAGGCGTACCCCGTGGTGGCGTTCGACTCGAGGACGACGGTGAAATCATCGCCAGGATCGACCTCGAAGCGAGCTCCGGGATCTGTGAACGTCACATCGTCACCGCCACATCCGCTCAGCGCCAACAGTGCACAACACAACGACAACACACGCCATCGCATGACTATCGCCTCCTGCTGTCAGGTTCGCTCCACGTGACGGGACTCGCCAGAGTCTGAGGTCTCGCCCTCGACCCGCGAACCGCAGGGGCGGGCGAAGGAGCCGACCGACCGCATGCTTGTGACACCCGACTCTGCGCGAGTGCGATGACGCTGTGAGATGCTCGCTCCGACATGACAACGACCGAGGGGCCAATGAGCTCATGAGGCCGATCGAGCCGCGTATCGACGACTCCATGGCGCACTATGCAGTCACCATCGTGCCGACGCTGCCGTCGGCATATCCGCACCAGGTCGGGCTGACGTGCGGCGAGTTCAACGCCTGCGCCCTCATCGACGCGTTCGACCTCGGATTCGCTCCTGACCCACGCCCGAGACTCCGCATCAGGCTGTTCGGTCTGTCGTTCATCGCCGATCTCGCCCGAACTCTTGTGCGCCATGGGCTCGATGCCGAGGTTCGCAGCGCTTCCGAGCTTCACGACGAGTCTCGCCTCGCACTCCTCCGTGGCCACATCGACAGCCACGAGCCGGTCGTCCTGGCAATCGGCAATGGCCATCTCTCGCGCGACCGGGATTCAGCGGTGGCACGCGCCTTGGTCGGCCACTTCATCACCATCTATGGCTACGACGCCGAGCGGGATGAATTCTTCGTGTACGACCCGTACCTCGACGGCCAACCGGAAGAGCCCCTCCCGGCAGGCAATGTCGCCCGAACTGCAGACGAGATCCTGCGCGACTGGCGCGGCCCGTTCTATTACCGATGGATCGGCATGGACCACGCGTACATCACGGTTGCCAGACACGACTGAGGCGCGCAAGCTCCATTCGAGTGACGGGATCACACCGACCAAATCTGGCCGAATACACTGCCTGGACTCCGAGAGTTCTGAAGTGATGACACCACAGGATCACGACCCGCCGGCCGGACCGGGTATGAGAATCAGAGCGCAGGCACTCGACCTCATTGTGATCGCTGCCTGGGTGGGGTTCGCAGCTGCAGTTGGGTTCACCCTCCGAGCGGCCGGTGTCAGGCTCGACTCGGCGCAGAGTCGAGACGCTGTGGCGTTCGCCACGCTCGTGCTACCCGTGACGGTCACCTTTGCAGTTCAAGAGGCATCTCCCAGCCAGGCGACTTTCGGCAAGCGTCGGCGGGGACTGGCCGTCGAGGATCGGCACGGCCGCAGGATCTCGCTTCCGCGCTCCCTTGCCCGCTCCGGGGTCAAGTTCCTGCCGTGGCAATTGGCACACACCGCCGTGTTCGGGCTGTTCGCCGATTCGACTTCGAGCTGGCTCATCACGCTCTCTGTCGCCGCGCAGGCACTGGTGATCGGCTCCGCGGCGATGATGGCCTTGGACTCCGGCCATCTCGCGCTCCACGACCGCGTGGCGGGTACCCGGGTCAAGAAGGTGGTGGCAGGGCCTGGCCTCTGAGCGTCGACACGCCTGGCGCTCAGACCCCTCGCTTTCTGGCGAATCCGCCGCAACCGGGATGATCTGGTGGCTGCGATCTCTCGATCAGCGCCACCGTTCTTCTACTTCTTCGAGAGTTGCCGGGCGCCGACGCCGCTCGTGATCGAAGCGGCGTAGTACAGGATGGCGCCGACAACCGTCGCTCCGTCTGCGTCGAAGATGTCGTTGCGGACCTCCTCGATGACCGACCAGGCACCGATGATGCCGGTCAAGGCGCACGTCACGAAGATCACGGTCTTGTAGTCGACAGACCAGCTGTCGCTGCCACGGTTGTGGTGGTAGTAGGCAGCGGCCACCGCCACGAGTGCGAGCGCGAATGGGAGATGACCCGTCGAGTACTCGTCGAGCAGGAGATCGAAGACCAGCCAGACGCCGAGGACGCCTGCAGCCCCCAGCACCGCCAACTTCTCGCCGGCTCCCAGCTTGGCGATCACCGAGGACAGCTCCTGGCCCATGCCGCTCGCCTCCTTGGGTGCCGTCTCCGGGTTTTCTGCCGGCTCGTTGTTCGTCTGATCGGTCATGCCTCACCTCCGCACCGCGTCGTCTCACCATAGGCACGCCAGATCCTCGGCTGCCTCCGATGTTGGACGGAGCTTCGAACACGAGCTCAGATACCTCGGCCACATCGATGCCGGTGGCAGGGCTTGACATTTAGTTAGGTATCCTACATATTGACCCGGTGGCGACGACGATCCGAGACTTCCTGCCGTTCGGCGACATCGGCCCCGACCTGGTCCGGCGCGT
>JAHEDH010000041.1 GCA_024641285.1 bacterium
GAGAGCGTCCTCGCCCCCGGCGGCAAACAAGATCAAATCCAGGGTCGGATGCCAGTCGGGGTAGTTCCACAGTGAATCGAAAGGCGCCAGCAAACGGAGGGTGGCCGGCTTTGCCGCCAGGTCGATCACCCCGATCGTCCCGCCGGTGGTTTCCTCGGTGTCGTTGCCGTCGTTGACGAAACGAGTGAGCTCGACGACGAGGAGACTGCCGTCGGGGGACCAACGTTGACCGCCGGCGTACTCCGCACCTTCGGTGGCGAAGACGGTCGATATCTCCCCGGTCGCGACGTCGACGGTCTGGACTCTCGAACCGAGATTGTGGCCGTCGACATTGTCGATCTGGTTGAACGCGATTCGGGTCCCGTCCGGCGACCACGCGGGACTATCGGCGTCCCTGCATGGCACCTGACAGTCCACGAGCATCCTGGCATCGGACCCGTCCCACTTCGCGATCCAGATGTCGCGAGTTCCATCCCCGGCCGAGTCCACGTTGAAGGCAAGCCACTGCCCGTCACGGGACCAGTCCGGGTGGAACGCCCCAGTCGGTCCATTGGGCAATGCCATCTTGTCCCCGCTTCCGTCGGGACGGATGACTCTCAGCAGATCGTTGAGCCCTTGGTAGACGATCCACTGAGCGTCCGCATCGGATTCGAGTTCCGTGGAAGTCCTGCTCGGAGCGGTCGTGGACGAGGTGCTCGGAGGGGTTTCGGATGTGGTGCGCCCGCCTGTAGCGACACAACCAGACAGCAACATCGGTATCAACGCGACGACCGACCAGCGGCGGAGGTTCATTGCGAGGTCGCTCCTGTCGATGCAACACGAAACGACGCGCACACCGGGCGCATCGATCGACGCCGGAGCGGTCGCGAGGCACGGAGCCGCAACGGATGAGGGGCCTCCAGAAGAGCTGGCCGCGAACCTCGCCTCTGACCGAAGCGTAGATCACGCCCGAGAACGAAGCGCTCGATATCCGGCAATGCCGATTGCGCATGGTCGCACGACGCCAGACCGACGCGCGCTTCAATCATCGGCGATGAACACCGTCTTGTACTCGGTGTAGGCCTCGAGGGCCGCCATGCCCTGCTCCCGGCCGATTCCCGACTGCTTCATCCCTCCGAACGGCGCCTCGATGTGAACCGACGACGATGAGTTGATCGACAACATGCCGGTTTCCACCCCCCGGGCGACGCGCAATGCTCGGCCGATGTCGCGTGTCCAGATCGAACCGGAGAGCCCGTAGATGGACTCGTTGGCCAGGCGGACTGCTTCCGCCTCGGAGTCGAAGGGGATCACCGAGAGGACCGGCCCGAAGATCTCCTCCCGGGCGATCGCCATGTCGGGCGTGACGCCAACGAACACGGCCGGCGTCAGATAGTTGCCAGGAGAATCGAGCCGCTCGCCTCCGCAGACCCGGGTCGCTCCTTCGGCGTCCCCGGCTAGGACATACGACTCCACGATGTCGAGCTGAGAAGGACTGATGAGTGGTCCCATCTCGGTCGACTCGTCCGCGGTGTCACCGACCCGTACGCGTCGTGCTCGATCCACGAATCGGTCTACGACCTCGTCGTGGATCGAGCGTTCCACCAGGAGGCGGCTTCGAGCACAGCAGTCCTGGCCGGCATTGTCGTACACCGACCAGAACGAGGACTCCAGGCAGGCGTCCAGGTCGGCATCCGCGAAGATCATGTTGGCCGACTTGCCACCCAGTTCGAGGGACAGGCGTTTGATATCGGCGGCGGCTGCTTGCATGACGTGGGTTCCGACCGTGCTGGAACCGGTGAAGCTCACCTTTCTCACCAGCGGGTGGGCGACGAGCGCTTCGCCCGCAACTGACCCCTGACCCGTGACCACCTGCAGGACATCTTCGGGCAGTCCAGCCTCGAGGGCGAGGTCGGCAAGCGCCAGAGCAGACAGGGGGGTCAATTCTGCCGGTTTGGCAACGACCGCATTTCCCATCGCGAGGGCCGGCGCCGCTTTCCAACTCAGGATGAGCAACGGGAAGTTCCATGGGGTGATGGCAGCGCACACACCGATCGGCTCCCGAAAGGTGAGCAGAGTCCCCGGCGCGTTGCCGGGGATCGTTTGACCGGTGAATTTGTCGACAGCGCCGGCGTAGTAGTCGAACACGGCCGCCGCGGCGCCGATCTCGCCTCGGGCGGCGCTGATCGGCTTGCCGGCGTTCTGAGATTCGATGCGCGCCAAGCTCTCCAGGTCGCGTCGGATCAGATCGGCGATGCCCCGCAGCACGTCTCGCCGTCGACGCACGCCTGCCTTGCGCCACGCCTCGAAGCCGCGACTGGCCCGGCGCACGGCTCGGTCGACATCATCTGGAAATTGGAGTGAAATCTCGGAGATCGGCCGATTGTTGGAAGGATCGACAACGATGGTCGTGCTCATTCAGCGCTCTCCGTGAGCGACTTGCCGCCGCCGGCTCCCATCACCGAACCGTTTCGGCGGAGACACCGCCAAGGCCCTGATCTGCCGACGGTGGCCGAAGTCGGATCCGCTACCACTCTCACTTCTCGCTCCTCAGATCTGCTCGAAGCATCGCGACTTCTCTTGGGAGATGCACCATCGTGCGCCTGCCGCTGTACTCCGAAGCCGTGCTCATTGTGCGTTCGCCTAGGTCTCTCCGAACATCCTCAGGAACTGGCGTGCCCGTTCCGTGGTTGGATTCGTAATCACCTGGCGGGCGGGTCCGTCTTCCACGACGACGCCGTCGGCCATGAACACCAATCGGTCGGCCACTTCGGCGGCGAACCCCATCTCGTGGGTGACCACCATCATCGTCATCCCATCGTCTGCGAGCCCGCGCATCACATCGAGGACCTCTCCAACCAACTCCGGGTCGAGCGCAGAGGTGGGTTCGTCGAACAGCATCATGTCCGGCTTCATCGCCAGAGCTCGGGCAATCGCCACTCGCTGCTGCTGGCCACCGGACAGGCGGATCGGATACTCGTCGATCTTGTCGGATAGGCCGACTCGGTCGAGCACCGCCCGGGCGATCGAGTCGGCCTCCTCCTCGGACCGCTTCAAGACCTTGCGCTGGGCGATGGTCAGGTTGCGCAGCACCGTGAGGTGCGGGAAGAGATTGAACTGCTGGAACACCATCCCGATGCGCGTTCGGAGGGAATCGACGTCGGCGTCGGGATCGGTGATGTCCTCGCCCTCGATGAGGATGGTGCCCGAGGTCGGCTCCTCCAGCCGGTTGACGCACCGCAACAGTGTCGACTTGCCCGACCCCGACGGCCCGATGACACAGACAACCTCACCGGGGTCGACATTGAAGTCGATCCCCTTCAGCACCTCGAGCGCGCCGAAGCTCTTGTGCAACTGACGTACGTCGATCGCATGGGTGGTGGCGTCAGCGAGCACGGGCGGTCCGTTTCTCGAGTTGTGCCACCAGTCGGGTCAGCGGCAGGGTGATGATGAGATAGAGGATCGCCGCCACGGTCAGCGGAGTGGCGTTCCGTTCGGTCGTCATGAAGTCGCGGGCGAACTTGGTGAGTTCCTTGGTGAGGGGAGTCGTGCCGATCACGAACAGCAGCGAGGTGTCTTTGATGAGCAGCACGAATTCGTTCGTGAGCGGAGGCACGATGATCCGGAACGCCTGGGGGAGCACGATCGACGCCATCGCCCTCGCATGGGACATGCCCAGTGAGCGGGCAGCCTCCATCTGACCACGGGGGACCGCCTCGACTCCCGCCCGAATCGTTTCCGCCATGTAGGCGGACGCGACGATGGCCAGTCCGAGCGAACCGGTCCCCAGTGTGCCTCCGGGGATGCGCCATCCGAATGCGATGGGAAGCCCGAAGGCCACCAGGATGATGGTGATCAGCGCCGGCAGACCCCGGAACAACTCGATGTAGACGGTGGCAATCCACTTGTACGGCTTGACCGACGACATCTTCATGAGCGCCAGGCCGAGAGCGCCCACGATCCCGAGCGAGAAGCTTGCCACCGTGTAGATCACCGTGTTCCGGGCAGCGATGGTGACCACGCTGGGCAACATCTCTCGCATGCTGTCGATGTTGAAGAAGTTGCGCTGGATCCGTCCCCAGTCGGCGAAGAAGATCGCAGCGATGGCCGCCGCCACGAGTAGGCCATACAGGACATAGCGGATGAGTTCGCTGCGGCGCCGAGGCGACATCTTCGGGCGGGTTGTGGAGTCGGCCATGAAACCTTCAGGGCGACCCTAGCGGGCCGCCCTGAGATCAGGTCGTGGATCGTGGGCTCAACCCCGTGGGAAGAACTCCTCATAGATCTGGTCGTAGGTGCCGTCCGACCGGAGCTTGGCCAGTGAGGCGTTCACGGCTTCGAGTACGTCCTCAGATCCCTCTTCCTTGGCGGCGAACCCGTACTCCTCGGCGGTGGGATACGTCTCCACCACCAGGAGATTGTCGTCCTCGGATGCCTCGGCAGCGTTGGGAATGATGTCCTGGAGAATGGCGTCGATGTTGCCGGCGGAGAGCGCCGTGAAGAGATCGCCCGGGTTCTCGAACGAGATGATGGTGGCGCCCGCTGCATTCTCATTGGCGTAGATCTCACCGGTCGTTCCGGTCTGCACGCCGAGGTTCCGGCCGTCGAGGTCGGAGATCGCTGCGATGCCGGAGTCCGCGGTGGTCAGCAGCGACTGATCGGCTACAAAATACGGGTCGGAGAAGTCGATGTTCTCTTCCCGCTCGTCGGTGATGGTGATCGAGGCGGCGGCGATGTCGCAGTCGCCCGCCTCCATTGCGAGACCGGACGTGATGGGATCGAAGCCGGTATTGGCCACCGCCAACTCCAGTCCGTTGTCGTCGGCGATCGCCCGCATCAGCTCGATGTCGAAGCCGGTGAACTCGCCGTTCTCCTCGTATTCCATCGGCGGGTACGGGGCGTCGGTGCACACCGTCAGCGTTCCATCGGTCACAAGATCGAGACCGCTGACGTCTCCCCGGGCAGCCGGATCATCACCGCCGCAAGCGGCGAGCAGCAACCCCAGTGCGGTGACCATGGCTAGCAAGCGTCTCATGTTCATGACCTCCGATGTTCTCGAGGGACCGGGTCTCGACCGATGCTACCGACGGGATACGCGGAAAGGACTACGAGGCCGGCGCCTGCGGCATTTCCGGCACAGTCAGCACCAACGGGCAATCCCGGTGGGGGTGCGGCGTGACCTCGATGGTCTGGCGGTAGACGTTGGAGAGGCTCTCACTCGTGAAGACCTGCGATGGGCTTCCTACCGAGACGGTTCTTCCTTCGTGCAGCAACAGCACGCGGTCGGTGTGGGCGGCCGCCAGGTTGAGGTCATGGAGGCTGGTCACGATCGTGGTTCCCTCCCGAGCGAGAGAGTTGAGGACGCTCATCATCGTTTCCTGATGGCCGATGTCGAGCGCAGACGTCGGCTCGTCCAGGAGAAGGACGGGTGTCTCCTGTGCGATGACCCGCGCCAGCCCGGCCCGCTGCTGCTCACCCGTCGAAAGGGTGTCGATCGGTCGCGATGCCAGGTGATGGACGTCGGTCCTCTCCATCGCAGACTCGACGATTGCTTCGTGTTCGCCCGCCTCCAACATGGCGCTGCGGTGCGGGTAGCGTCCCATGGCGACCACTTCACGGACCGTGAACGGATTGTCGGCCACCCCCCTCGGGCCGAGGTACGCCCGCATCCGTGAGAGGTGCTGAAGCGTCGTCTGTGATGTGTCGACATCCTGAACCCAGGCACGTCCGGTCGACGGGATGAGATCGCCCGCCAGGATTCTGAGCAGCGTGGTCTTGCCGGCGCCGTTGGGTCCGACGATCGAGAGAATCTCCCCCGCGCCAGTGCTGAGCGATACAAGATCCAGCACGGTGGCGTTTCCTCGGCGGTAGCGGACGTCCTCGGCGCGAACCATGGGTTTCATGTGCTCGACCGCCCAACCCGCAGCAGGAACCAAACGAACACGGGAGCCCCCAGGATTGCTGTCAGCAGCCCGACGGGTATCTCGACCGGCGCGGCAACGGTCCTCGCCAGAATGTCGACCGCCACGACGATCGCGGCACCGGCCAGTGCCGACAGTGGAACCAGCCAGCGATGGGCCGGGCCGACCCACCTGCGCATGAGAAGTGGGGTCATCAGTCCGACGAATCCGATCGCTCCACCCAGGCCAACGGCACCACCGACCGCCAGTCCCACGCCGATGAGGATCCGTGGAATGACCCGATCGACGTCGACACCGATGTGGCGGGCTTCGGATTCTCCCAGAGCCAGGAGATCGAGTGAACGAGCGGAGGCGGCCACTACCACACAGCCGGCGAGCACGAACGGAGCTCCCGAAGCGAGTGTCGACCATGTCGATCCGGCCAGACCTCCGAACACCCAGAAGGTGAACGTGGGCACTCGCGGGCTGTCCCAGGCGAGCACGATTGCGCCCAGCCAGGCCAGCATCGCCAGTCCGAGCGCAAGCCCAACGAGGATGAACTGGTTCGACTCGATGACCCGCTTGGCAATGCGGCGCATGGCGAGACCGGCTGCAACAGCGCCCACTCCGGCCCCGATCATCATGATGAGCGGCGCCCCGCCGGCGGGGGTGAGCGCGATTCCGACGACAGCGCCGAGGCCGGCAGCCGGTGAGATCCCGACGAGTTGCGGATCTGCCATCTGGTTGCGGAACGTTCCCTGCAAGCCAGCTCCGGCCACGCCCAGCCCACCTCCGACCACTGCAGCGGAGAGCACTCGAGGAAGTCTGATGGCCCACAGGACGGAGTCGGTCAGCTGGGCCGGGTCGTCGGTGATCCCCAGACTGCGTTCGAGCATGGTGACCAGATCCGCCGGGCTCACCGCCACCGCACCACTCAACAGGCCCACCACCACGAGAGCCAGGAGCGTCACCGCCAGCACCGCCGCCGCGATGGCTCGGCGTCGCGCCTGGAGGTAGGTGTCGCGGATCGGAAGGGTCACTGATCGGTGAGCACGGAGCGGAGATCGGCGGTCAGCAGTGCGAGCGATTCGGAAATCCGCGGACCGAACGTCAGGAAATCTCCCTCCGGGTAGTCGAGGATGCGCCCATCCCGACCTGCCGGTGTCTCGGCAAAACCTGGGATCGCCAGGAGCCCTGCTTCTCCACCGAGCGCCTGTAAGCCCTCGGAGGTGATGATGATGACGTCGGGGGCAGCGGCGACCAGAGCCTCAGGTGTGACCGAAACGGTGCCGATCACGCCGGTGGCAGCCCCCACGTCAATCCCGCCGGCAGCCTCGATGAGGGGCTGAGTGGTCATCTCGGACCCGAACAACAACATCACGTCGGGGCCTCGGCTGTAGACGAAGGCGATACTCGGTTTCGGGTCGATGGCGATGGCGGACGCCAGTGCACTGTCGATGTCCGCCTTGACTTCTCGAACGAGGGCTGCTCCACGTTCGGGAACGCCCAGGGCGTCGGCGAGATCCCCGATCTTCTCGTAGAGCCCTTCGAAGGTGGTGGGCACGTCGAGAATCAGCACCGGGATGCCGGCGCTGCGAATCTGCTCGATCGCCTCCAATGGCGAGGTCTGCGAGTCCCCGATGACCAGGGTGGGATCCTCAGCCAGAACGCCCTCGGCGGTCAGGAAGCGGCCGACGCCCACGACTGGCAACCCGACGGCCTCGGGTGGGTAGACCGTTGTCACATCGGTCGCTACGACCGAAGAGCCGAAACCGAGTCTCCACACGAGCTCGGTCAAGTCTCCGCTCAAGGTCACGATGCGACTGCTGTCATCGATCGCCGTCTCGACTCCGTCCGCACTGATGAAGGTGCCAGTTGGAGGGTCGACGACCGCCGACGTCGTGACCGAGTCCACGGTGTCGGACGACCGGGCGGAGTCGACCGAGAGGGTTGTCGTAGCAGCACCGCATGCCGCGCAAATCACCGCGGCTGCGAGCAGTGCACAAAGCCGGAAACGCAGCATGGATCTCCCTACGGACAGCCGACCCTCGCGGAAGACATCAGCGAGCAGAACCCCGCCCTGGTGATCTTCCAACCCTCGGCCGTCTTGACCGCAGGACCTGAGAGGTCGGGATAGGTCGGGTTGCCATTGAAGAGCAGGTCGTAGGTCACGGCGGCGGTGTCCCCGTCGATCGCGACTGCCGACACGGACACACCGATACCACCCATGGACTCGCCGGTACTCAGGTACTGCGCAACGGTGTCCTCGAGCCCCGAAGGATCGTCGATATACGGCGCCTTCTCGTCGTAGGTGGAAACGCTGTCGAGTGCAATGGTGTACGCCAAGACGACGGCGTCGACTTCGGGATCCTCGCCCTCGACGATTTCGTTCGCCGCCGCAATGGTCGTCGTAGTTGCTTGGGGCATCGTCGTGGTCGGGGCTTGGGTCGTCGTCGTGGCCGGTGCCTGAGTGGTGGTCGTTGCCGCGGCCACGTCGAGATCCGACCCTCCGCAACCCGCTACGACGAGCGCCAGGGCAGAAACCAGCAATACGTGTCGTTTCAAATTTCCTCCTCTTCGGTGGCATCAGTCTTGGCGGGAGGTCCACCCGACTCCGAGTCGGTAACTAGGCGGGGCCGGAATCACAAGCGGAGTCTGTCGACCGTCGCCGCGTTCAGCGACCAGGTGGCCGACCTGTGCGAGCCGCGTAGGCAATTGGGTCAGTGAGTCAGGGGCCCGAGGTCCCAAAGCTGGGCAGTGGCCATCACGCGGTGCATCTCAAAAGGGCAGTGACTCGCCTGTTCGCGTTTGGGAAGGAGTCGTTTGGCCCTGTCGCGTAGAACCTTCCGGCAGGAGGGTGGGGAACCGAACCGGAGATGACATGACCGTGGCTTCTGGAGAACCGGTGCTCGAATGTTCGGGCATCCGCAAGTCGTTCGGCGACCACGCCGCCGTCAAGGGGGTCGGTTTCAGCATCGCCCATGGTGAGACCTACGGGCTGCTCGGGCCGAACGGGGCCGGCAAGACGACCACCATCTCGATGATCTCCGGGCTGCTGGAGCCCGATGCCGGCGAGATCCGGCTCGCCGGTGAGCCGATGACCCCGGACTCCACCCATACCAAACGCCTGGTTGGGCTCGTCCCCCAGGATCTGGCCATCTACCCCGACCTCGACGCCACCGAGAACCTGGAGTTCTTCGGCCGACTGCAAGGAATGAAAGGCGCAGAGCTCGACCGCCGGGTGGCAGAGGTCCTCGAGATCATCGAGTTGACCGACCGGGCAGGAGATCGGACCGAGCAGTACTCGGGTGGCATGAAGCGGCGTCTCAACATCGGTGTGGGGCTGCTGCATCGGCCGACCCTCTTGATCCTCGACGAGCCGACCGTTGGCGTCGATCCTCAGAGCCGCAACGCCATTCTCGACAGCGTGGAGCGACTGGGCGAGGAGGGCATGGCGGTCCTCTACACCACCCACTACATGGAGGAGGCGGAACGTCTCTGTGACCGGATCGGCATCGTCGACCAGGGTGAGTTGATCGCCGAGGGAACCCAGGCCGACCTGGTACGTATCGTCGGGCAGCGGGATCGGCTGACGCTCACGGCAACCGGGTCGCTGGCGGCCACGGCGGCTGCATTGGGCGAACTGGAGGTGGTCGACGACGCCGGCGTGGCCGGCGACGAGATCGTGCTCATCGTCGATCAGGCACACGATCACCTGCCTCGGATCCTGGAGATGGCAGCACGCACAGGATCGATGGTCAAGAGTGTCGACGTCGATTCCGCCGACCTCGAATCCGTCTTTCTCAAGCTGACCGGACGAGCGCTGCGGGAGTGATCGTGGGAGCCGCCTGGACCATCGCTCGCAAGGACCTCAAGCAGCGGCTCCGTGACCGCTCGGCGTACATCATCGGCATCGTGGCGCCGCTCGGGCTGGCGCTGGTGTTCGGCTTCGTGCTGAACCCCTTGTCCGGCTTCGAGTTCGAAGGCAGATATGCGGTCGTCGATCTGGACCGGGGCCCGGTCTCTCAGATCTTCATCGAGAACGTGCTCGGTGCTGCCGAGCGCATCGAGGTGATCGAGGTCGGCACGGTGGCCGAGGCCGAGGCGCTGGTCGACACCGAGGTCTCGCCACTCGGCGGGACGGAGGGCACCGAGACGGCGGACGCCGCCATCATCTTCCCCGCCGGATTCAGCGCCGATGTGCAGTCCGAACGCCCGGTGGCGATCCAGGTGATCGGCAACCAGGGGTCCGAGACCGAGGCCGGCATCGCGGTCGCCATGGTGGAGGGATATGCGAGCGAACTGACCTCTGTGCGAGTCGCGGTGGCAACCGTCGAAAACCTGGTGGGTGCTGAAGTGGACCGGCTGGCCACGGGCGTCGCGGTGCTCCAGACGCCCAACCCGGTCACCGTTCTGGACGACACTGCCTCGACCAAGCAACTCGATGGCGTGACCTTCTACGCGGCCGGCATGGCGATCTTCTTTCTGTTCTTCACGGTCCAGTCGGGGATCACCGGCTTGTTGGAGGAGCAACGCGCCGGGACCATGGCCCGATTGCTGTCATCGCCCATCTCCCGCACATCGGTGTTGGGCGGCAAGATGCTGAGCGCCTTCCTCGTCGGCCTCGTGAGCATGGCAGTGCTGTTCGTGGCGACCACCTTCGCCGTCGACGCTGATTGGGGTCCTCCGCTCGGCGTGGCGTTGCTGGTTCTGGCAGCCATCGTGGCTGCCATCGGCATCGTTTCGATCATTGCCGGATTCGCCCGCTCCGGCGAGCAGGCAACGGCAATCGGCTCGATGATCGGCATGGTGCTCGGCTTCTTGGGTGGTACGTTCTTCGACGTCTCTCAAGCGGGCGGGCTCCTGGCCTCACTGCGTTTCGTCTCCCCGCACGGCTGGTTCATGCAGGGACTGGCCGACCTCCGGTCGGACGATCTCACGGTCGTCGTCGTTCCGGTGCTGGCGATGCTCGGATTCGGCGTGATCACCGGAGCCATCGGGGTCAGCCGGTTGCGAAAGGGGCTGCGGCCATGAAGCCTGTTGCCATCGCCCGGGTCAATCTCGTTCGGTTCTTCCGTGATCGACAGGCGATCTTCAGCGTCTTTCTGCTGCCGATGCTGATCGTCTTGCTCCTCGGTGCCATGCAAGGCGGGGCTTCGACGCCCAAGCTCGGCTTCTCCGTGGCGGAGGACGATGCTCTCACGGGCGAGCTCCTCGGCATCCTCGATACCGTCGAGGGATTCGAGGTCATCGAGGTCGGAGACGCAGACTCCGCAGTGCGTGAGGTCGAGCGGGGCGGGCTGCGGGCAGCGGTGATCGTCCCTGCAGGGTACGAATCGACGCTTCGAGCCGGCGGCGATGTCGAGATCAGGCTGATGACCAGGGCCGGACAGGAGATCCAGGGCATCAGTGAGGTGATCGGGGCCGCTGTCACCCAACAGGCGACACTGCTCCGCACGGCTCGCTTCGCGCAGCAGACCGGGGCCGGGAGTTTCGACGACGCCCTTGCCATCGCCATGATGGCCCAGGAGGCTCTGCCGCCCGTGGAGGTCGTGGCATCGATCGCCGGCGAGCCCTTCGTGCTCGCCGGGCTCGGCCAGTTCGATGTCTATGCCCAAGGCATGCTCGTGCTGTTCATCTTCATCACCACGCTCAACGGCGCCGTCACTTTGGTCCGTTCGCGCCAGCTCGGAGTGTCGCGAAGGATGTACTCGACGCCCACGCCGATCCGCACGATGCTGGCGGGCGAGGCGCTGAGCCGCTTCACGCTCGCCATCATCCAGGGAGGGTTCATCTTCATTGGGACGTGGCTGATCTTCGGAGTCACCTGGGGTTCGCCGCTCGGATCGATCCTCACGATTCTCGCCTTCTCGCTGGCGGCCACCGCGGCAGCGATGCTGCTCGGCGCGCTTGTGAGCAACGAGCAGCAGGCCGGAGCCATATCGACTGCGCTCGGATTGGGGCTGGCCGCGCTGGGAGGGTGCATGTTCCCGCTCGCCGTGTTCGAACTCCTGTCCGACACCGTGTATCGGGTGGCCCACGTCACTCCGCACGCCTGGGCGCTGGAAGCGTTCCAGAAGCTGGTAGCCGAGGACGGAGGGGTGGGGGACATCTGGGGCTTCCTCCTCGTCCTGGTCGGGTATGCGGCGGTGCTCGGAGTCCTGGCTGTCTGGAGATTGCGACGGGTCCTCGTCCGTTGATGCAAACGCATTCTGCGGACACCTCACCTCCGCGATAGCCGAGTTCGACCCCTGAACGTGTGTACTCGTTGGACTTCGCGCCGCGCCCATACTCCCAGTCCTCGTCGGGAGGGAGGAGAATCCGGTAAGTGAATCGCCAGTGCCGGACATCTAGACCGTAGAAGGAGACGTGAGCAGAGACGTGAGCAGGCGCTTTGATGCAGGTGGTAGTCCCGAAGCCCGTCGACGCTTCGACCAGATCTTCGAACGACATCACCAGGACGTCATCAGGTATTGCGTGCGGCGTCTGGGAGCCTCGGATGGGCCGGACGCCGCTGCCGAAGTGTTCGTCGTCGCGTGGAGGCGGCTGGACCAGATCCCGGATGGGGAATCGGCAAAGGCGTGGCTGTTGGGCGTGGCGTACCGGATCGTGAGCAACGAGTATCGGGGTCGGGCGCGCAGGGGCAGGCTGGTCGGCAGGCTCTCCCACATGCGTGGCGATGACAGTTCACAGGTCGAGGTGGTCGGTTCGATCGGCGGGGTGGTGACGGTCTTGGAGTCCTTGCGCCCGCTCGATCAGGAGGTGTTGCGGATGGTGGCGTGGGACGAGCTGTCACGTTCTGAGATCGCCGAGATCCTGGGGATTTCCGAGAACGCCGTCGACCAACGGCTGTTTCGCGCCAGGGCGAGACTGCGTGATCGGCTCAGTCGATCAGATGCATTGACCGTTGAGGAGATGGACGCATGAATGTGATCGACTTGCTGTCTCGGGCCGATCCGGCGAGAACGGTCGTGATCGACTCGGCCAGTTTTCGGGCGCAGGTCGACACCCGCATCGAAGGATCCGTGCCGGTCTCTTCCATCGACGCGAGACGCAGGCGACCGTGGCTGACTGCGGTGGTGGCCTTCGTGGTGGTCATCGCGGTCTTCATCCCCGCTGCCCTGACGAATCGCGCCGCAGAGCCTCCCTCGCTGCTTCGTGCCGGCGTCCCCGAAGACCTGTTCGGGGTGGATGCGACCGTCGGCCTCGACGGCGGCGGGGTGAAGACGGTTGCGGTCGACGGCTCCACGATCTGGGTGATGAACGCCCTGCAACGGAGCCTGGTCCGCGTCGACGCCGCCTCCAGGGAGATCCGGGCGCGATACGAGATCGATGCGTACGTCGAGGGTGTGGCAGTCGGCGGTGGGTACGTGTGGCTCGCGAGCTACGACAACGGCGGTGGACTGCTTCGCTTCGACCCAACCACGGGCGAGGTAGATGTCGAGATCCCCACCCAGGGAGCACCCTCTCTCGAGTGGTTCGACGACAGCCTGTGGATGAGCACAGAGGCCGGTGGTCTCTTCAGAGTGTCCGCGGCTGGAGCGATCTCCTCGGTCGGCCGAGGTGTGCTGAAGGGGAAGGGCCTCGGGATGTTGTGGATCTACGACCCCGGTTCCCGATCGATCTTGGGCTTGACCGAGGATGGAGAGCCGTCGGGTATCGAGATTCCGCCAGACAGCCCGGCGCTCGGTGAGAACTTGGCCGACGTCGACGGTGTGGTGGAGGTCCGTGAGCACCTGTGGCTCGTGGTTGGTGGGGGTGGCGAACTCGCTCCCGGGGTCATTCGATTCGATCCTGGGAACGGTGAACTGCTTCCACTCGATCTGATCCCGGGCGTGCGCGCCGGCGCCGTGTTCGACGGAGCGCTGTGGTTGCCTTCGTACACCGAGCATCTGTTGGTCCGGGTGGATCCAGTCACCGGTGACACGAGTCAGTTCGCCCTGCCGGGGAGGCCGGGAACGGTCTTCCTGGCCGACGGGGGGTTATGGGTGGCGTTGTATCAACCGGGCACACTTGCGATCCTCGATGTGGACCGTCTGGTACCGGCAGGCGACCGAATCGTCGACCAGACCGTCGACGGTGGACGTCTCGTCTGCACCTCCGGTTCATCCGGCTCAACCACCCGAGATTCGACTGGGCTGGCGACAGCCGTCCTCGATCCCAGCGGATGGATCGGATACGCGTCGTGGTCGATGGTCCAGGCAGAGTTGTCCGCTCTCGGGGTCACATCGTGTGCGTTCGGGTTCCCAGGCGATCCCAGGACGCCGGCCGAGCGGGCCGCCGGCATGGCGGCGGCGCTGGCGACGGCCGGGGTCGATGGGCCGCTCGTCGTCGTTGCCGCGATGGACGGCGTCCACTCCACGAGGCTCTTCGCCGATGGCAGGGACGACATCGCCGCATTGGTGCTCGTCGACCCGATGCCGCTCGGATTCGAGGCGCTCTACGACCAGATCCTCCCGGGCTGGGGTCACCCGCCGTGGGCCGACCTCGATGTAGATGCCGCGAACGGACTGGACGACTTCGGCGCCACTCCGCTCGTCGTCATCGGTCAGGATCCGAATCGAACGTTTCTCAAAGTGGACTTCCGACGAGCGGCAGGTGAGGACGTGGCGCGGCGGCTCAATGATGCCTGGCAAGTCGGACTCGACTCCTATTCGAGGCTCTCGTCCAACTCGACAGGGGTGACAGCCGCGGGCTCCGGCTTGGACATGATCGTGTGGGAACAACCCGACATGATCGCCCGCCAGGTGCTCCAAGTGCTCCTCGAGAACCCCTGAGCGAGCGAGGGAGCCCGTGCTTCAAGCGTCTTCTTCCCGGGTACCCGCCGTCCCGCGGCGGTCGATTCTCGGTCGCTTGCCGCCGGCCGTCTTGGTGAGGATCGAAGGGCATTCGACTCTCGTGGCGATCTCGTGAGCTACCGCACCGAAGAAGAACGTTCGAAGAAACGGCTCCCCACGCATACCGAGGATCACCAGGTCGTGGTTGCGTGACTCGTCGACGACCGCGCCGGCCACGTCGTCGCTGACGGAAACCACGGACTCGAACGCCGGGAAACCGTAGAGCTGCCCGGCGCGATCGAGCACGGCGCGGGCGTGACGTTCACCCGATGCTCCGTCACCGCGGGAGACGACCGACATGAAGGTGATCGCGCCGTTCGCGTGGTCCACGAGGCTGTGAGCGAGCCGGGACTTCAAGCGATCGTGGACTTCCCGTCCGCCGAGGGGCAGCAGCACTCGACGGAAGGGGCCGGAGTTCAGACCGTACGACTTGAGTACTGCGACGTCGCATGGCTGGCGTGTCACGACATGATGGATGATGCTGTTCTCGAGCGCGTCCTCGTCACCTTTGTACCCGAGCAGGATCAGACTCGCCCCGTACTCGGATGCGGTGGAAACGATCTCGTCGCCGATCGAGCGGCCAACCTTGACGACCGAGACGAACGGGACACCGCGTGAGACGGTCTGCCGCTGCGCCGCCGAGAGGAGGGTTTCTGCCTCATCGACGAGCGGCGCTCCGTCCGCGTACGACGTGATGTCGGGAAGTTGAAGCACACGTAGCGCGAGGACGTCGCCCTGAGATGCCTTGGCGACGTCGGCTGCGATGGAGAGCAAGGGGCCGATCCGTTCGGGGTTGGCGATCGGGACGACCGTTCTGAATCTCGCCGTTCGCTTGAGGTCCAACAGACTCGGTGTCTCGATCGCCTTTCCGACGTCGGCCACGGCGACCCTTCGACGGAAGAACACGAAGAACACCACGATCCCAGCGGCGATCCATATGCCTGCGAGGGCGGCCGCCCGACGGTCGTTGAGTAGGAGAAACCCGGCGAGGGCCCCCGTCGTGACCATTCCGAGGATCGGGGTGAGTGGGAAAAGAGGGATCCTGAAGACGTGTTCATCGTCGGTGTTCGATCGTCTGCGGTAGACGATCAGCACCAGGTTCACGAGGCAGAACGTGAGGAGAAAGAAGAGGCTGCTTGCCGCGCCGATCGTCTCGAGTGGAAGCGCAGCAGCGATGACGATCAGCAGGATTCCCGTGATCGTGATCGCCAGCACAGGGGTGCGGCGCACTGCGTGGAGCCGTGACAACTCGTGCGGCAGCATCCAGTCCCTGCCCATCGCGAAGGCGACTCTCGATGCGGCCATGATGGTTGCGTTGAGTGCGCTCAACGTGGCGAAGATGCCACCGACCAGGACCAGGAAGACTCCGGCGGAGGGCATGAACGCCTTCGCCGCTCCAATGATCCCGGTCTCACCCAGCTGGCCGATCGCTTGCCACGTCGGGATGCCCCCTTCGGGCGGCACGGCGGCCAGCGTGACGAACACGACGAGCAGGTAGACCACCAGCGTGATACCGAGCGATGCAAGAATCGCCCTCGGGATGGTGCGCTTCGGATCCTTCACCTCCTCGCTCACCGTTGCGATCAGGTCGTAGCCCTCGAAGGCGATGAAGATCAGACCCATGGCCGCGACCACGCCCGTGGTGCCGAGCGGAAGAAACGGTCTTGCGTTGTCGATTGCGACCTCAGGGTGCTGCACAACGGCGAGCAGTCCGAATGCGATGAAGACCGACAGGATGACCAGCTTGCCGACGGTGACGATGTTCTCCGCCTTGCCGGTTGCGTGTGTACCGATGATGTTCAGTGCAAGGAACACCAGCGCTATCAACGTCGTCAGTGTGACAACGGTCCCCGTCGTGCCGATCGTCTCGACGAGGGCGTTCTCGAGTCCGGGCGCAACGTCTGCAAGAAACTCCAGCAGGTAGCTCCCGAACCCACGGGCATAGAGACTGCAGGCCACGACATAGGCGAACCACAACATCCACCCTGCAACGAAGGCCACCCAGTTGGGCAGCACCTTCTTGACGAATGCGTAGCCACCGCCTGCCTCGGGGATCGAACTCGACAACTCCGCATAGGAGAGCGCCGTGAACAGCGTCACGATGCCGTTGAGCCCGAAAGCGACAAACGCTGCCGGCCCTGCCCGTCCGATGGCGATGCCTGTGAGCACGAAGATGCCGGCGCCGATCATCGCCCCGACTCCGATCATCGTTGCATCGAAGAGCCCAAGGCTGCGGGAGAGCTCTACAGGGTGGGGTCGGTCGGGTGTCATCCGCTGTCGCTTTGGCTCACGTCACGCGCTCTCTTCACTCGGAGCAGCTGCCATCTCTTCTGGTGCCTCACCTCGAGGTTGGTTCGCCTTCCTATCCGTGACGCCCCCTGCGAGGCAGCCGATCGGTCCGGTTCACGCTCAACGAATGCTTCTCATCACACCGGACTCGATCGCTGGTGCCGCAGTTCTCGCAGGCAGGCCGCTACCACGCTCCTGCAATCGCGAAGCTAGCTGTCGCGGCGCTCGCGACGCTCGCCAAGTTGGTCAGATTCCCCAGATGGGGATGCTCTCACGAGGCGTTGGTTGATCGACCTTCGAGGAATGCTCGCACATGCTGACTGGCGACGATCGCGGAAGGCGGGGGACCGGCGGACGCCCTTCGAAACATCTCGTTCACCATCAATGGGGCGATCAACACACTCAGTGACATCATCGGATCCTCCGGCCGCAGGTGACCCGCCGCTTGATGACGAGCCACGATCCCGGCGAGCGCCCGGATGTTCGACGTCGCCAGCCGGAAGCCCCCGGAGAGATCAGCGTTCCGAGCGAGCTCGACCAGAAGGGCGGGCACGATCGCCCCGCGAAGGCGGTTGGTTTCGAGATAGGCCTCGACGATCGCGACGAGGTCTTGTTCGAGGTCACCCGAGTAGGTCACCGAGGCGAGGGGAACGTCGCTCCATTGGTGGTCGATCGCCGTCTCCATCAGATTCGCCTTGTTCCCGTACTTCCGGAACAGCGTGGCCTCGTTGACACCGGCGATCGCTGCGATCTCCCTGGTCGTCGTCCGTTCGTAGCCCTTGGCGACGAACAGATCGACGGCGGCTGCGAAGACGGTGGTTTCGTCGATGACCTTGGGCAATGGGCCCTCCTCGATCACGGATCAGTGTATGCAAGTCGCCGCTTGCAATCAACCGGATCGCAGATGTAGCCTGAATGCAAGTGGAAGCTCGCATACGGTGTTCGGAGGTACGACGATGAGCCGCACGACTCGAACCCGGGAAGACCGGGAAGACATGCGGGGCCTCGGGGCCAACGAGCGGGCGATCCTCGAACGCATCCCGTGGGCGCCCGGACGGCGACTGGCCGCTTCGATCGTGCGGTTGAAGATGCGCCTGCAGTTCACCGGCTGGCTGCAATACCTCATCCCGGTGCCGGTCGTTGTCGTTCTCTCGCTCTTCGGCGGAATCGCTCACCTGCTCGGAGTGACATGGCTCGCCATGGCTCTGCTCGCGACGTCGGCGCTCCTGTTTCTCGTGGTGGTCTTCGACATCGTCACCGTCAAATGGAAGATCCGGTCTCCGGAAGCGAGACCCTCCCGCTACGACCACCTCGACGTCTTCGACCTCTTCCGTGCCCGACGCTCGTGTCGGTCGTACCAGACCCGTTCTCTCTCTGTGGACGATCGCGCCGAATTGCTGGCGTCGGTCCGGACGCAGCTCGACATCCCGACCATCGGGAGCGCTCCGCTGCGACTCGAGTACATCGCAGCGTCGCTCACGGTGTGGCCAACGGTGAATGCCTCGGAGTTCCTCGTGGCGATCGTGCCCAAGGCGTACGACCGCACCGCAATCATCGACGTCGGGCGAACGCTCCAGCGGGTCGTCATGGATGCGACCCGGATGGGTCTCGGCACCTGCTGGATCGGGCCAGGAGCCGACCACGCAAGTGTGATCGAACACCTCGGTGACCGATTCGATCCAGCGTCCGACCAGATCGTCTGTGTCTGCGCGGTCGGGTATCGGTCCCGCTACATCCCCCTCTTCATTCGAGTGTTCAACCAGCGGATGAACCACCGCCATGCGCTCGATGAGCTCTTCTTCTCCGATTTCGACCTCGAGAACCCCATCGACCCGAGTGCTCCGCCCTTCTCCCGCTTCGGTCGCACGTTCGAGGCATGCGAATGGGCGCCCTCGTCCTACAACGGTCAAACGACGCGAGCAGTCGTGGCAACCGATCGAGATGGCGCCGTGTCCGCCGTCCACTTCCTCGCCACCACGACCTCGCGGTACTACGCCCCGGTCGCGGTTGGCATCTGGTGTGCGAACTGGGAGCTCGGCTGCGAGACGCTGAGGATCGACGGTGCGTTCGTATTGGCTCCCCCGGACAGCGCTGGGGAGCAACTCCCACGCCACGACGTGACCTGGCTGCCGACTGGCGGCGCTGCGAACGGGTGAACGCCGAGGCGTTCGAAAGCGGTGGGAAATCCGACACGGCCAGAAAGGGCGTGCTCTGGCCGGAACCCGATGCGGGGGTCTGGGAGAATCCACCCAGTGGTGCCCCAGGGCGACCACGTTCCACCGATCAAAGGGCGCACGCGCATGAGCACAGATGGGCAACACTTCTCACTCGGGCCCGGTGAGGGCAAGGCCTTGTTCGTTCTCGGCGACGTGGTCACGTTCAAGGTCACCGCCAACGAGTCGGACAACGCGTACTTCTTGACCGAGATCACCAGTGAGCCTGGTGGGGGGCCGGCCTTCCTCCACACCCACGTCCCCCAGGAGACGTTCTGGATACTCGAGGGCGAGTACGAGGTCTACGGGCAGCACAACGACGGCGAGAAGTACACGATCGAGGCGACCGTCGGTTCGACGGTCCATGTGGCGGGGAACGTGCCTCACGGATTCCGCAACGTCGGTGACACCCGTGGCAGGGTGCTCGCCCTGTACGCGCCGGTGGTCCACCAACCCGAGTTCTTCGAGGAGATCGGCATCCCCATGGCGTCGGCTTCGGCGCAATGGCCGTTCGAGCAGATGCCCAGGAATGACCGCATCATCGAGGTCCTGGCCAAACACGAGATGAAGCTGCTCGAGGATCTCCCGCCCGAGTAGGCCGTCCCGTTCGGCGACGGACTCGCGTCGCCATCAATCGAGGGGCGAGATCCACGTCTTCGCCGTCTCATTGGCGGCGACATACAGGAGGCTGAGCCCGACGAGGACCGCGAGGAGCTTGGCCGGCACCGCAGAGAGCCCGAGTTGGGCGGCGATCGACGTGAACGGGAGCGCCACCGTGATCACCGCGACAACGGCGCTCGACCAGAGCAACCCTCGGGCGGGGCGGCTGCGGTAGAAGCGCCGATTGGTACGCAGGACGAGCATCGCGGCGAGCTCCGTGATCGTGGAGATGACGAACCACCCGCTCCGAAAAAGCTCCTCGCCGGCATTGAACCCGAGTCGCAAGACGGCGAAGGTGGCGAGGTCGAACGACGTGGAGATGAGGCCAAAGGCGATCATGAAGTTCCGGATCGACCGCAGACTCCATGACCGGGGTCTGGTCAACTGCTCGGCGTCCACGGCGTCTCCCGCGATGGCGATCCCGGGGATGTCGGAGAGGAAGTTGAGCAGGAGGATCTGTCGGGGGAGGAGCGGGAGGAATGGCAGAAAGAGCGCGGCGGCAGCCATGCTCAGCACGTTGCCGAAGTTGGCGCTGGTGGTGACCCGGATGTACTTGAGCGTGTTCGCAAAGGTCTGCCGTCCGAGCCGGATCCCGTCCAACACGACCGAGAGGCTCTTGTCCAGCAGCACGATTGCAGCGGCCTGTTTGGCGACATCGGCTGCGGAGTCGACCGAGATGCCGACGTCTGCAGCATGAAGGGCCGGAGCATCGTTGATGCCATCGCCGAGGAACCCGACGATCTGTCCATCCGCCCGGAGCGCGAGAACGATGCGCTGCTTGTGGGCGGGCTCCACCTCCGCGAACACGGAGACCGTTCGGGTGAGCTCTGCGAGCTTGGCATCGTCGAGCCGTTCGACGTCGGCACCGGTCACCAGATTCGATGCGTCGAGCCCGACGTCGGTTGCGATCTTGTGCGCTGCCAGCCGATTGTCGCCGGTCATGAGGCGGACGGTGACGCCCTGGTCGGCAAGATCCCGGATCGCTTCGGCGGCGCCCGGCTTGGGGGGATCGTGAAACACCAGCAACCCGCGCAGGGTCATCGCCACCTCATCGGCGAGGTTGCATTCGCGTCGGGAGAGCTGTTTGTCGGCCACCGCCAGCACGCGATATCCGTCCGCGCTCAAATTCTCGAAACGGCTGGTCAGCTCCTCGAGGACCTCCTCGATCGGCACGACGTTCCCACCCGATTCCGCTGCGGCGCACGCCGAGACGATCGACTCGAATGCACCCTTGGTGACCAGCCGTGCGTCGGCGCCATCGGCGACCAGGACGCTGAGCCGCTTGCGCTGGAAGTCGTACGGCAGTTCGTCGAGGCACAACGAACGGTCGATCGGATCGGCTCCGGCGAGCACCGCTGCGTCGAGTGGATTCATGAATCCACTCTGAAGGCCGGCATTGAGCCGGACGAGACGCAGAACCTCGTCGCTCGGCGCACCAGCGATGTCCAGGGCTCCGTCCAGGCGGGCGGATCCCACGGTGATGGTGCCCGTCTTGTCGCTGCAGAGGGTCGTCATGGCGCCGAAGTCCTCGATGGCGTCGAGCCGCTTGACGATCACGCGCTCGGTCGCCATGCGACGCGCCCCTGCCGCCAAGCTCACACTGACGATCGCGGGCATGAGTTGCGGCGTGATTCCGACGGCGAGTGCGAGCGAGAACAGGAACGACTCGAGGAAGGGTCGCGACAAAACGATGTTGATCACGAAGACCGATGTCACCATCACCAGCATCACCCGAACCAACATGACACCGAATCGGGTCACGCCCCGCTCGAACCCCGTGACCACATCCGGCTCGGCCAGTTTCGCGGTGACAGCCCCGAACTCCGTCGCCCTGCCGGTCTTGGCAACAATGGCCGTGCCCCGACCGCTCACCACGTGGGTCCCGAGGAACAGGCAGTTCGTGCGCTCCGCAAGAGGGGCGTCGGCCCGGGCCGTCCCCGGCGTCTTCTCCACTGGATACGACTCACCCGTCAGGGTCGTCTCGTCCACCAGCAGGCTCTGAGAGGCGAGAATCCGGGCATCGCCGGGTACCACGTCACCGGCTGTGAGTATCACGACGTCCCCGACCACGACCTCTGAAAGCGCGACCGACACCGGCTCTGCGTCTCTGCGAACGGTGACCTTCACCCGCACACGCTCCAACAGGGCGTCCACCGCCCTGTTGGCCGCATGTTCCTGCCAGAATCCGAGCAGCCCGCTCGCGGCGATGATCGCAAGGATGATGCCACCGTCGATCACGTCTCCGAGTCCCATCGAGACGGCGGTTGCAGCGATCAAGATCAGGATGATCGGGCTCGTGAACTGTGCGAGGAGCAGGCGCATGCCGCGACGACTGCGCCGCTCGCTCAGCGTCCCAGGGCCATCACGCAGCAGGCGCTCGGCTGCCTCGGCGTTGTTCAAACCATCCGGCGACGATCCCAGCGCGGCGGTCAGCGCCTCGACCGGCACCGCCCAGAAGGGGATCGGCGGTTCTCGACCAGTTGTCGTCGCGGGTGCGGCCTCATCCGGCCTGTGCAGTTTCACGATCTCCTTCGATCGTACCGCTCACACGACTGCCTCTCTCGAGGTGAGAAGGCAACATCGACACCGGCACGACGGACCACCCGGAGCGCCAGGGCCTCATCGAGACGTCGTCGGCCGTCGCGGGCACGCTCACGATCCATCCGACACGGCAGCGATCAACGAGATGAACTCATCCGGTGACTCGATGAACACGAGCATCCCTCCTCCCGCAGAGGGATCGTCGACGTAGATGTGCTGGGGATGGTCGATCAGCCGTCGCCTGACCGCGTCGGTTTCCTGTATGTCCATTTCGAGGATGTCGTCGAACGGCGCGTAGTCGATGTGCAGAATCCGCAGATGGCTCGGTTCCAGGGTCTCGAGATGGAAGGCGGGCTCGTTGCTGACACGTTCACACCACTCGATCCACTCGCTTCTCGGCAGTTTCGTCATGTCATGTCATCTCCTTGCGGTCCTGTGTCGTCAGCGGTAGCGGTGGCGAACTCCTTCCCGGCGCCGGGATCATCCGATCGACGCTGTGGATCGGGTGGTGTCGGCGGTCACCGATTGCATCGGTGACCGCAGATCTGCGTAGTGCCTCCTCCAGATCGGGTCGTAGACGCCGAGGCGCTGGAGGCGTGTTCGCAGACCGGGGATGTACGGGAGGAACACGAAGGCGAGCCCGAGAACACCGACGATGGTCCGCACGATGAGGTCGCCGTTGGGCGACGTGCTGCCGGGAGGGAACTGACACCACCG
>JAHEDH010000042.1 GCA_024641285.1 bacterium
GGGGCGGACCAGTTGTTCGGCATCTGGACGGCGAGGACGCCGCCAGGACGCAGGAAGTCGAACAGACGCGGGAACAAGCGGCCGTGGTGATCGAGCCAGTGGAGCGTGGCGTTGGAGAAGATCAGGTCGACCTCGTGCTCCGGTGTCCATGTCTCGATGTCGGCGTGCTCGAACTCCAGGAACGGATGATCGGCCGCGGCCCGTGCGATCATCTCCGGAGATGAGTCCACGCCGACGATCCGCGCCTTCGGCCACCGATTCGAGATCTCCCGTGTCAGGTTGCCCGGTCCGCAACCGAGGTCGAACACGACACCCGGATCGATGTCGGGGATCCGGGCCAGGAGCTCGAGGCCGGGTCGCAGGCGATGGTCGGCGAAGAGCAGGTACTGGCTGGGCGACCAGTTCATGGCAGGGCCGTGATGTTGTCGAGGGACTCGGGGTTCTCGAGCGAGGACAGATCTCCTGGATCCTGTCCGAGCGCCAGGGCCTTGACCGCCCTCCGCACGAGCTTCGCCGACCGGGTGCGGGGGAGATCTGCGGTCACCACGACGTGTTTCGGTCGAAACGACTTGCCGAGGATCTCGGCGATCGAATCGGACACCCTCGCCGCGAGTGACTCGGCATCGAGATCGACGTTGGAGGCTGGGACGACGTAGACGGCGATCGCCTCGCCCTTGACGTCGTCGGGGACGCCGATCGCCGCGGCCATGACGATCTCGGGAAGCTCGACGGCAGCCGACTCGATCTCGGCGGGCCCGATCCGCTTGCCGGCGATGTTGAGCGTGTCGTCTGAGCGGCCATGGAGATACCAGAAGCCGTCGGCGTCGATCGACGCCCAGTCGCCGTGGACCCAGACACCTTCGAATCGTGACCAGTAGGTGTCCAGGTAGCGCTTGGGATCTCCCCAGAAACCGCGGGTCATCGCGGGCCAGGGCTTCGTGACGGCCAGTTCCCCGACCGCCTCGGTGATCGGATGGCCGTTCTGGTCGAGCACCTCCGCCGCCATGCCAAGGGACGGTCCGCCGAGCGAGACCGGCTTGAGCCCCTGGAGCAGATTGACACTGAGGATGCATGCCCCGATCTCGGTGCCGCCCGAGATGTTGAGGATCGGGATCCGGCTCCCTCCGACGTCGCGGAACAGCCACCACCAGGGATCGGGGTTCCACGGCTCGCCGGTGGAACCGAACGCCCGAAGCGACGACAGGTCGTGTCGGGTGATCGCCTCGGATCCGTGCGGTTGGATCGACCTGATGAACGTCGGGGAGATCCCGAGGAAGGCCAACCGGTGCTTGGCGGCGATCTCGAAGAGGCGGTCGTGTGCCGGGTGGTTCGGCGCCCCGTCGAAGGTCACCACCCCGGCGCCGTTGGCGAGCCCGGCAACCACCATCCACGGGCCCATGATCCAGCCCATGTCGGTGGCCCACATGATCTTGTCGCCGGGCCGGACGTCGGCCTGGAACGCTCCCTCCTGGGCGAGCTTCACGCTGAGACCGCCGTGGGTGTGCACTGCGCCCTTCGGTTGGCCGGTCGTTCCCGACGTGTACGCCAACAGCACCGGGGCCTCTGCCTCGGTCTCGACCGAGTCGATCGGTTCCGATTGCGCGATCACGTCCGCCCAGCGGTGATCCCGGCCCGGCACCGTCGGCGTGTCGGTGCGGCCGGCGACATCCGCCCAGATCACCGTGGGCACTCCGCCGACGAACTCGATGGCCTGATCGGCGATCTCCTTCATGTGAACCAGCTGTCCCCGCCGCAGGTATCCGTCGGCGCAGATCACCGCGGCCGGCCGAGGGTCTTCGATGCGGGCGGCGACGGCCTCCGATCCGTATCCGGAGAAGATCGGCACGAAGACAGCCCCCACCCGGGCGACCGCCAAGAGCGAGATGACAGCCTCCGCCGACATCGGAAGGTAGACGCCGACCACGTCACCTCGACCCACACCCAGATCCCGGAGCCCGCCCGCCAGTCTGGACGTGGCGTCCAGCAGTTCGGAGAAGGTCATCGACTCCGAGCGCCCGTCCTCGTGCTCGGAAACGATTGCGACCGCGTCCGGCCGGCTCGCCGCCCAGCGGTCGACGCAGACCTCCGAGAGGTTCACCGTTCCCCCGACGAACCACCTGGCCCATTCGATGCCCCTCGAGGTGTCGAGGACCTCGGTGTACGGAGTCGAGAACGGGATCCCGAGGAACTGCACGACGGCATCCCAGAACCACTCGAGGTCGTCCTGCGAACGGTGCACGAGGTCGTCGTAGGAGTCGATGCCGTGGATCGCCATGAACTCTGCCGTCCGGTTGAGCCTGCGCGACTCGGCGTCGAGCTCCCACACGATCGGATCTGTCACCGGGTCTCCTCCCGGGCCCGGCCGGACTCGACGGTGAGCCGGGCCATCCGTTCGACGATATCAGCGTCGAGTTGACCCGGGAGGAGACGCCACTTCCAGTTGTCGGCCGTGGTGCCCGGCTCGTTCATCCGGGCCTCGGTTCCGAGGCCCAGGAGGTCCTGTACCGGGATGATGGCCGTGTTCGCAACCGACTCCATGACGGCCGCCACCAGATCCCAGGCGAACGTCTCTGCGCTCGAACCGAGCTCTTCGATCGCGGTCTCCAGCTCGGCGGGGTCGTCCTCGGGTCGGCTGTCGAACCAACCCCGGGCGGTGTCATTGTCGTGGGTGCCGGTGTACGCCACGACGTTCGGTCGGAATTCGGAGATGGCGTGAGCCGACTCGGTCCCGAAGCCGAACTGCAGCACCTTCATGCCTGCCAGCCTGTAGCGATCTCGGAGCGCTTCGACGTCGGCGGTGATGAGCCCGAGGTCCTCGGCGATGACATCGAGACTCGGGAACCGTGACGCCAGCACGTCGAACAGCTGCTGTCCCGGCGCCTCGACCCACTTGCCGTTGACGGCGGTCGGCTCATCGACCGGAATGTGCCACGAAGCGGCGAATCCCCGGAAGTGGTCGACCCGGACGAGGTCGAAGAACTCGAACATCCGTCGGAGGCGGCTTTCCCACCAGACGAACCCGGTCGCGACATGGCGGTCCCAGTCGTAGAGTGGGTTGCCCCATCGCTGGCCGGTGACCGAGAAGTAGTCGGGAGGCACACCGGCGACGACGGTCGGCATCCCCTGGTCGTCGAGGTGGTAGAGATCGGGGTTCGCCCAGACGTCGGCGGAGTCGTGCGCCACGAAGATCGGGATGTCGCCGATGAGGCCGACGCCGTTCGCCGCTGCCAGCGCCCGGACGTCGTGCAGCTGACGGTCGAAGAGGAACTGCTCGACCTTCACCTGGTCGATGCGCCCGGACAGCGCATCCGCGGCTTCGCTCATCGCCTCGGGAACCCGCTGAGCGAGTGACCGGTCCCATTCCCACCAGGGCCTGAGACCGTTCGCCCGCTTGATGGCCGTGAACACTGCGAAGTCGTCCAACCAGACCGGACCGTGTCGGGCGACGAAGGCCTCGAACGCGGCGATCATGGCGCTCGACGCCCGGTCCGGGAACCTGCTGGTGATGCGGTCGAGGATGCCGGTTCGCAGCGGGATCATGGTGTCGAAGTCGATGTTTCCGTCGGGGATCGTTCCGATCGACCGGTGCTCGCGTTTCGTGAGGAGCCCTTCACCGACCAGCGGCTCGAACCCGATCAGCAGCGGGTTGCCGGCGAACGTCGACGGGGACTGGTACGGCGAGTTGCCGTAGCCGGTCGGGCCGATCGGGAGCATCTGCCACCACGACTGGCGCATCTGGGCCAGACGGTCGATGAACCACGGGCCGGCGGCGAAGTCGCCGCTTCCGTAGGGGCCTGGCAGCGACGTCGGGTGCAGGAGCAGGCCGGAGGTGCGGTCGGGGATCATCGTGTCCTTGCGTCAGGTTCTGGGGCCATGGCGGCCCTGGTCCGGGAGTGTAAAGCTCTCGTTGATCCGCCTTCCACGTCGCCTCACCTCCTACCCTCGGCATCCATGGAAACGGTCAACGACCGGCCCCCGCCCTGGTTGCGCAAGGCCACCCTGGAGGTTGCGATCGGCATCCTCGGAGTGGCCGCTGCACTGTGGGTTCTCTATCGGCTCAGATCCCTGCTGTTCGCCGTCCTCATCGCGCTCTTCATCTCGATCGCATTGGAGCCGGCGGTGCAGTTCCTCACCAAGCGCGGCTGGAGCCGGCGACGTTCGAGCCTCGTCGTCTTCTTCGCATCGTTTGTGACGGTGCTGCTGTTCGTGGTCTCGCTGGTTCCGTTGTTCGTGTCTCAGGGCTCGGCGCTCGTCGAGAACCTGCCCGGGTATCTCGAGTCGATCTCGGAGTTCGCATCGGATCGCGGCCTCATCGATCTGGAGTTGGTGAACCAACAGGTCGAAGAACAGCTCGGCAACACCTCGGAACTGCTCTCGAGATACGGCCGGAGCCTCGCCAACGGGCTCTTCGCAGTCGGCAACACCGTCTTCGGTGCGTTGTTCAATCTGTTCACCATCGCGTTGTTCTCATACTTCGCGCTGGCGGAGGCGTCGGAACTGCGCGAGGCGGTCCTCCGGTTCCTCCCTCCGAATCAACAACGAGAGACTCTGCGAATCTACGAGATCGCCGTCACGAAGACCGGCGGCTACATCTACTCGCGCCTGGTGCTGGCTGTCATCTCCGCCGTGATCACCGGAGTGTTCCTCGCGATCCTCGGAGTTCCGTTCGCAGCGGTTCTCGGCATGTGGGTCGGGATCCTGTCCCAGTTCGTTCCCGTGATCGGCGCCTACATCGCAGCGCTCCTGCCGGTGCTCGTCGCCCTCGTCAACGATCCGATCGACGCCGTGTGGGTGTTGGGTCTGCTCATCGGATATCAGCAGCTGGAGAACCTCGTGATCGCGCCTCGCATCACGGCGCGTGCCATGGCCATCCACCCGGCTGTCGCAGTCGGCTCGGTGCTCGCCGGCGCCTCGCTGTTCGGGGGGATCGGGGCCGTGTTGGCGCTTCCGGTCGCCGCCACGGTTCAGGCCTTCGTTGCGACGGCCATCGAGCGATATGAACTGGTGGACTCGCCGTTGCTTCCGAGTACCGCGCGTCGTGGTGACGATGCCGGTTGACGCCCCGGGGCCGCTCGTGGGCGTCACCGTCGTCGAGCTGGCCGGGATCGGGCCGGGCCCGTATGCCGGCATGGTCCTCGCCGACATGGGGGCGAGGGTGATCAAAGTCGATCGGGTCGGAGGATCGGTGGAGCTGTTCCCCGCACCGCTCCGCTCCAGGATCCACGACCGCGGCAAGGCGATGGTCGAGATCGATCTCAAGACCGAAGCCGGAAGTTCGGTCCTGTTGGAACTGCTCAGATCCAGCGATGCCCTCATCGAGGGCTTCCGTCCCGGCGTGACCGAGCGGCTCGGAGTCGGCCCGGCCGAGGCGCTCGCCGTGAACCCCGCGCTGGTGTACGGCAGGATCACCGGGTGGGGTCAGGACGGGCCGCTCGCATCGACCGCCGGTCATGACATCGACTACATCGCCGTGGCGGGCGCACTCGGTGCCATCGGCGGTGAAGATCCCGAGATCCCTCTCAACCTGGTCGCCGACTTCGGCGGGGGAGGGATGTTCCTCGTCGTTGGGCTGCTCGCCGGCGTCATCTCAGCGCGCTCGACCGGTGTCGGGACGGTGGTCGATGCCGCGATGGTCGACGGCGTCGCCAATCTGATGTCGATGATGCACGCCGGGCGGGCCGGAGGCTGGTGGAGAGACGGGCGGCGGTCGAACGTCCTCGACGGCGCCGCACCGTTCTACTCCGTGTATCGGACGGCAGACGGCCGCCATATGGCGGTGGGCGCATTGGAGCCCCAGTTCTTCTCCGAGCTGATCGCCCGACTGGGTCTCGACGGCTCCTGGGCCACCCGCCAGTACGACCTGTCCGGCTGGCCCCAGCTGCGCGCCGAGATGACTGGCGCCTTCGCCGGGAGCACTCGCGCCGAGTGGGTGGATGTGTTCGAAGGCAGCGACGCCTGTGTCGCTCCGGTCATGTCCATCGCCGAGGCGATCGACCATCCACATCTTCGCGCCCGCGGTACGTTTCTCGAGGTCGACGGCATCAGCCAGCCGGCGCCTGCCCCGAGGTTCTCGGGCTATCGCCCGGAGGTGGGCAGCCCGGTCGAATCCGGCGCGAACACAGGTACCATTCTCTCCGACGTCGGTTTCTCGGCGGCGCGTATCGCCGAGTTGAAGGCGTCGGGGGTGATCGGCTGAAGTCGGCGCCGGCCGACCAGAGGGGAATCCGTGAAGTCGAAATCGAGCATCCGCTTGTTCTGCGCGCTGGTCGCCGCTCTGCTCGTCGTGCCGCTCACCGCGACCGCTCAGGTCGACCCCTACGACGCCGATCCACTCGGCCTTCTCGCCTTCACCGACCAGGCCCGGGTCTACGCCAGCGGCACCGATGTCATCGAGGTCTTCGTCTGCGACGTTCCCGACGGAGCGATCGCCGTCGACCTGACCTCGACGGTTGCCCAGATCAACGCCGCGGTTCAGCCGTACTACACCTGGCTGTCTGGCGGCGTCTATCTCCCGCAGTTCGTGCCCGGCGGCACGATCACTGCATCGAACCCCTCCGGGTGGCCCGACCTGATCGCATTCCAGACGGAATGTGAGTCGCTCGCTGCGGCGAATGCCGGCGGATCGGCTGCCGGCGCGCTGGTCATCGTCGATGCCGCCTACTCGGGTGGATACGCAACCGCCGGGGTTGCGTGCGAGGACACCTTCGACTGTCCGACCACCTTCCCCGACAATGGCCGGATCATGGTTGTCGGGGCGACCACCGTCGTGCCGTCCGCCGGGCTGCCGGATGCAAGGCTGACGACCATTGCCCACGAGTTGGGTCACACTCTGGAGTTCCCGCATTCGTACGGTGGGCTGACGAAGTTCATCAATGGCGTCACCTACGAATACGACAACCCGATGGACATCATGAGCGGTGGCAGCCTGACCGTTCTCGACGTCGGGACGATCGCCATCAATCGGTACGCGGCAGGCTGGCTCCCCTCGGCGACGGTGTTCCATCGCGGCTACACGGCCGAATATCAGCTCTCCAGCCTCGGCACGACCGGCCGGCAGATGCTCGTCCTGCCGACGGACATCCAGGGCGTGTTCACGATGATCGGCGCCCGCTCGGCGTCGGGGTACGACGCCGGGATCGTGTCCGAAGGCATCGAGGTGTACCAGATCGACCAGCGCGGCCCGGCCTGTGGCGCCGAAATCGACTTCATCTGCTGGGGAGCCGATCGGCGCACGACGCCGGTCCCGGCGATCGACGACCCCGAGAGCGCGGTGCACGTGTTCGGAGTCGGTGAGAGCTTCCCGGTCGGAGGAGCGCTGGTGAGGGTCGATTCCGAGTCGAACGGTCGCTGGACCTTGACGGTGACCGGCTCGACGGTGTCCGAGCGGTTCATCGACGACAACGGCAACATCCACGAGGCGAACATCTCCGCAATCGCCTCGCTCGGGGTCACGCTCGGATGCAACCCTCCTCTCAACAGCCGGTTCTGCCCTGACGCCCCCGTGACCCGAGCCGAGATGGCGGTGTTCCTCTCGAGGGCGCTCGGAGATGCCGTCGAGCCGACCACCGGTCTGGGTGTGTTCGCCGACGTGGCGCCCAACGTCTGGTACACGAATGCGATCGCCAGGATGGTCGAGCTCGGCATCGCCACCGGTTACACCGACGGCACGTACCGCCCGAATGCCCCGGTCTCTCGTGGTGAGATGGCTGTCTTCCTCGATCGGGCGTTCGATGCGATCGCCCCGATCGGGGACCTCACCGCCTTCGTCGATGTCCCGTTCGATGCGTTCTACGCACCTGCGACCGACGCCTTGTACGACAGCGGGGTCACGCTCGGATGTGAGACCGATCCGCTGTCGTTCTGCCCGCTCGATGCGGTGTCGCGCGCCGAGATGGCATCGTTCCTGGCGCGGGTGCTCGCGCAGCCCTGACGTCACACCGCCGGCCGTCACCCCTCGATGCTCGCAGCGGCTGGTGCACGCGGAATGCCATCGATCGTCACAGACCGACCGGTCGGTTTGTTGGCTGCGGTCCCGGCGAATATCTTCAACCGCGTGTCAGCCCGTCGAACTCAGGAAGAGCGATCCGCCGAGACCCGGCTCCGCCTCCTCGACGCCTGCGTCGACTGTCTCGTCGAGCTTGGCTACTCCAACACGACCACGAGCGCCATTCAGGAGCGCGCAGGTGTCAGCCGCGGGGCCCTGATGCACCATTACGCCTCGAAGGCCGATCTCATGGTCGACTCGGTACGACACCTCACCGAGCAACGGGGACAGAACCTCCGCAGGATCGCCGATGGGCTCTCCGAGGACGACGATCGGGTCGCACAGGCCATCGGGCTGCTGTGGGAGTCGTTTCAGGGCCGTCTCTTCACAGCCACGGTCGAGCTGTGGGTCGCATCGCGTACCGATCCGGAGCTGAGAGAAGCGCTGGCGGCATCCGAGCGCGAGTTGCGCAAGCCCATGTCCGGGGTGCTCGCGACCTTGTTCGGGCCGAGGGTCGCAGGTGCTCCGCGTTTCGAGACCGCGATCGAACTGACACTCCAGTTCATGCGGGGTGCGGCATTCACCGCGATCCTGCGGACCGATGAGTCACGTCAGCAGTCCGCTGTCGAGACTTGGGCGGAGCTGTTCGAATCACTCATCGACGGGGAGCAGACATGAAACGGACGCTGTTCGAACCAGACCACGAGTTGTTCCGGGACACCGTCCGCACCTTCATCCAACGCGAGATCGCCCCGAACCACCTGACGTGGGAAGGCGAGGGCCTCGTCGACAAGGCGATGTTCCGGTCGGCGGGAGAGCAGGGTCTCCTCGGCATGGCAGTGCCCGAGCGGTACGGCGGGTCGGGGGTCGGCGACTTCCGGTTCAACGTCGTCATCTCCGAGGAGACGATGGCAGCAGACGTGTTCGGATCCGGCATGTGCATCACGCTGCACAACGACGTCTGTCTGCCGTACTTCACAGAGTTCGCCACCGAATCCCAGATGGAACGGTGGGGGCCTGGTCTGGTCGACGGTTCGCTGATGGCAGCCATAGCCATGACCGAACCAGGGGCCGGCTCCGATCTCGCCGGTATCTCGACCACGGCGCTCCGCGTCGGCGATCACTACATCGTCAACGGATCGAAGACGTTCATCACCAACGGCATCAACTCCGACCTGGTGATCACGGCGGTGAAGACCGACCCGACCCAGCGTCACACCGGAGTGAGCCTCCTGGTCGTCGAAGACGGCATGGCAGGGTTCAGCAGAGGACGCAACCTGGACAAGATCGGGCTGCACAGCCAGGACACCGCCGAGCTGTTCTTCGACGATGTGCACGTTTCGGTCGACAACCTGCTCGGGGACGAAGGGAAGGGGTTCTACCACCTCGTGCACAACCTCCCACAGGAGCGGTTGTCGCTCGCCGTCGGCTCGCTCGCCCACGCCCAGACGGCGTTCCGTTGGACGTTGGAGTACGTCAAGGAGCGCACCGCCTTCGGGGCTCCGATCGGGTCGAATCAGGTGATCCGCCACCGCATGGCCGAGATGCGCACGGAGCTCGACGTCGGCCAGGCCTTTCTCGATGCCCAGGTCGAGCGCCTGAACGAGGGTGAGCTGGGCGCCGACGACGCGGCCAAGGCGAAGTGGTGGTGCAGCGAGCTCGAGAAGCGGGTCGTCGACTCCTGCCTCCAGTTCTTCGGTGGGTGGGGCTACATGGAGGAGTATCCGATCGCCAGGGCGTACCGCGATGCGCGGGTGCAGACGATCTATGGGGGGACGACCGAGATCATGAAGGAGATCATCGGAAAGGGCCTCGGGCTCTGAACGAACCGGCCGGGAGGCGGCGAGACACCCGCCATACCATCACAAGCGAGGAACCATGACCGACACGATCACATTCGACGAACGCGTGGCCATCGTCACCGGGGCCGGGGGAGGGCTGGGTCGCCAATATGCCCTCGAACTCGCACGCCGCGGTGCGAGGGTCGTGGTCAACGATCTCGGGGGAGCGGTCCACGGCGAGGGCGCCTCGACGCGGGCCGCCGATGCCGTGGTCGACGAGATCGTGGCCGCGGGCGGCGAAGCCGTTGCGAGCTACGACTCGGTCTCCGAGCCCGAAACGGGCGAGGCGATCGTCGAGAAGGCGCTCGAAGCATTCGACACGGTCGACATCGTCGTCAACAACGCCGGCATCCTGCGGGACAAGAGCTTCGCCAAGATGAGCGCCGAGGAGGTCGACGCAGTCATCGATGTCCACCTTCGCGGGGCCTTCAACGTCTCGCGGCCGGCCTTCGCCCACATGAAGGACAAGGGGTACGGCAGGTTCGTGCACACGTCCTCCAACTCGGGCATCCTCGGCAACTTCGGTCAGGCGAATTACGGGGCCGCCAAGGCCGGTCTCATCGGGCTGTCGAACGTCCTGGCGATCGAAGGTGAGAAGTACGACATCCGTTCGAACGTCATCGCTCCGGTCGCCATGACCCGGATGACCGAGGACCTGCTCGGTGCGTTCGCCGACTTCGTCGACCCCGCCCAGGTGATGCCGATGGTCGTGTACCTGTGCTCGGAGCAGAATCGCCACACCCACGAGATCTTCTCGGCCGGCGGCGGCCGATACGCCAGGTTCTTCATCGGGATGAACGAAGGATGGTTCGCCGGGGCGAAGCGCGTCCCGAGTGTCGAGGAGCTCGCCGAGCACCTCGAGGAGATCCGTGACATCAGCGCCTTCGAGGTTCCCGCGAGCTCCAACGAGGAGATCAACCTGCTGGGTCGGCAGTTCCAATCCTGATCCCGGGCGGCCCAGACCGTTAAGAAGCGCCCTGAAATGCCGACGTTCAAGACAGCAACCCAATTGGAACCGCATGCTCGTCGACACCTATTTCGCCAGACAGCCGATCCTCGATCGGCGGCGGAACGTGTGCGCCTACGAGGTCCTCTACCGCGGTGGCCCGGAGAGCTCCAGCGCCGGGGTCGTCGATGGCGAATCGGCGACGGCACAGGTGCTCGCAAGTGCGTTCAGTGATCTCGACCTCCCGGACCTGCTCGCCGGCAAGCCGGGGTTCGTCAACCTGCCTCGCGAGACGATCCTCGAACGTGCGCTCCTGTCGTTCCCCCCGTCGCGGGTCGCCGCCGAGATCTTGGAGGACGCCGCGATCGACGTCGATCTGATCGAAGCGATTCGGGAGCTGCGCACGCTGGGTTACCGGGTGGCGCTCGACGACTTCACCCTGCAGGACGGTCGCAACGCCCTGCTTCCCTTCGCCGACATCGTGAAAGTCGATCTCCAGCTCCTCACGTCGGAGGAACTGGGGCAGACGGCATCGGTGCTTCGATCCATGGGCATCACGATGCTCGCCGAGAAGGTCGAGACGGCCGAAGAGTTCGACCAGTGCGCCCGCCTCGGATTCGAACTGTTCCAGGGCTACTTCTTCGCTCGACCTGAGCTCGTCTCCGGTCGGCGGCTGGACGAGGGACGCGGGCGCCTCGTCGGCCTGCTTGCAGAGCTGCATCGTCCCGACATCACGATCGACGACGTCGCCCGCGGGGTCGAGAACCACCCCAGCCTGGCGTTCCAGATGCTGCGGCTGCTCAACTCGGCCGCCATCGGACTGCACCGCAACGTCGAGTCGATCCGGGAGGCAGTGATCCTGCTCGGCACGAGGAAGGTGACCGAGCTCGCGAGCGTCCTCGTCCTGGCCTCACACGACCACAAGCCGCGTGAGCTGCTCACGCTCGGTCTGAGCCGGGCGAGAATGTGCGAGCTCATCGGCGAGCGGCTCGGCCGCCACGACCCTGACTCGTTCTTCACCGTCGGGATCTTCAGCGTGTTGGACGCCCTGGCGGACCGCCCGATGGAGGAGGTGGTCGAAGCGCTTCCTCTGTCCGCCGACGTCGTGGAGGCGCTCGTCAGCCGGACCGGGATCAAGGGCCTGGTGCTCGAGGCGGCGATCGCCTACGAGCGCGCCGAATGGGACAGTCTCCCGTCGATCGGCCTCCCGGCCGCCGACGTCTCCGGTGCCTATCTCGAAGCGATCGACTGGGCCAGTTCGATGTCGAAAGCGGTCGCGTAGTTGTTGGCTGCCGACTGTTGGACGAGTGAGTCGGGAGAGGTTGGTTCGGCCTGGCGGCCTCACGCTTGGGTTCGGCCTGGCGGCCTCAAGCTTGGGTTCGGCCTGGCGGCCTCAAGCTTGGGTTCGGCCTGGCGGCCTCAAGCCGAGGGTGCTTCGCACGCTCTCGCCGACCTCGCTGCAAGAGACACTGAAACGTGGCTTGGCTGCGCCCGCAGGGCCCTTTGCGCCGGAGGCCGACAGCGCCGATGCGAAGCGAGGCCCACAGCTGGAAGCCGGAAGCAGGAAGCAGGAAGCTGCGAGGCCGTTAGGCCGAGGCTCTGATCGTCACCTTCATGCCGACGGCCATGATGTCCCAGAGGATCTCGATCACGTCGTTGGGGAGCCGGACACAGCCGAGCGAGGCGGCTTCGCCGATGGACCAGGGCTGGTTGGTGCCGTGGATTCCGACGATGCCGTCACCCCCGTTGAACTCCGTCACCACGTCGGACCGTGCCGACAGCCCGAAGGCGTAGGGTCCCCACGGCCCGTTCGGGCTGGTGAGCCGCACGGCGTCGGTGACGAAGAACGTGCCCGTCGGAGTCGGTGAGACCTCCGACCCGACCGCCACGGCCGATTCGAAGACCTCTTCGCCGTCGCTCAGCACCACCAGGCGGCGCTCGGCGAGGTCGACGACAACCTCGCGTTCGAGAGTGAAGACCTCCACGTCGGCTGCGCGGATCCACCCCGTTTGGCCGTTCGGCCTTCCGGGGAGGAGTGCCTCGACCCAGCCGGGGAACTCGTCGATGACCGCAACCACGGTCGGCGTCCCGAGAATCGTCTTCTCGGGGAGCACTCGGAAGGGCTCGCTGTCACCGATCTTGGTGTACACCTCCGTCTCACCGGACGTCACTGCGGCGATCGAGTCGGGTGGCGTAGTCGTCGCCGGAGGGGCCTCGGGGACGGTGGTGGTCGGGACCGCCGGGGCCGCATCGGTGGACGCGGTTCCGATGCGGGCGAGGGTCGTCGTGGTGGACGGCGGCTCGACCGCGGCAGCGTCGGTGGGGTCGCCAGAGCCGCAGGCGGCCAGGAGGATGGCGACTGCCAGTCCGAACCCGAGTGTCAGATGCCTGGCGGGCATCAAGCGAGGCTACCCCCATCGTCCGGTTCCGGCACCACGGCCAACAGGCACCCGGAGGTGATCCGCACGGTGGCAACCGGTCTGGCGAAACCGTTCGAGACGCCACGCGTGGACCCGAATCGCAGATCGTCGCCGTCCAGTTCCCACCGCAGACCGCTGGTCGAGATCCCGGTCACATCCCCGCCGGTGGGGAGGAGTGACACCGTCTGGCCAGGAACTCCGTGCAGTTGGGCGTGATGTCGGACGACCACGATGCGCGCCGCTCCGGCGATCCACTCGATCTCGCAGCGGGCATACCGCTCGGAGGCGATCACGGCTGCGTTGGCGAGGAAATGGTCGATCCGGCCCCCTCGACCCCCGAGGACGACGATTCGCTCGATGTTGGGGCGTTCGATCGCGTGGTCGAGCGCCAACTCGAAATCGGTGGCGTCCTTGTCGATCGGATGTAGATCCACCGGGCCTCGATGCTCCTGGAGCCTCTGGGAGTCGACCGAGTCCATGTCGCCGACCAGGAAATCGACATCGAGGCCGATGGCGGCTGCATGGTCGAGACCGGAGTCGGCAGCGAGCACCCAACGACGGTCCGGGATCTCGTCGAGCGCCTCCAGCGGAAGGCTTTCCCCCCCGATGACGATGACGGCCGTGTTCAGCACCTCGGGAGACCAAATGACAAAATCCTCTTACGCGCGATCGTGCGCGTAAGAACGATCCCGGACTTCATGCCGACAGCCAGCGATCGAGCCAGGCGCCGACCTCCCGATACCAGAGCAGTGACCGCTCGCGGTCGAGGATCCAGTGACCTTCGGCGTCGAAGTGCACCAGTCGGGTCGGGACGCCCTTGGCATGCAGCATTCCGTAGAGCTCCAAACCCTGTCCGACCGGGACGCGATAGTCGCGATCGCCGTGGATGACGAGCGTCGGCGTGCTGACGTGCTTGCCGTGCGACATCGGGCTCCATCGCTGGACCCGCTCGGGATCGTCCCATGCCTCGGCTCCATACGCCCGCGCACGTCCCATCGTGATGTCGGATGCGTACATCGAGGGCAGATCGGTGACGGCTGCGTGCGCCACGGCACACCGGTAGCGGTCGGTCTGCGTGATGAGCCAGCTCACCAGGTATCCACCGTATGAACCCCCGGTGATCGCCATCCGCTCGGGGTCCACCAGACCCGCTTCGACGAGATGGTCGGTGACGGCCTCGATGTCGGCTGCAGGACGGTCGCCCCATGCCCCGTGGATGGATCGAGCGAACTCGTCGCCGAACGAGGTCGAGCCGGCGAAATTGGCGAGCGCCACCGTGTAGCTCGATCCGGCGAACACGGCGGCGTTCCAGCGCCAGTGCCACTGGTCGCCGAAGATGCCGTGAGGCCCGCCGTGAATCATGTGGACGAGCGGACCGGGATTCCCGCCAGGCGAAAGCAGGTAGACCTGGACCGCAGAGGCCTCGCTGCTCGGCACGCTGATCTCGGACATGTCAGGCAGATCGATGCCTTCGAGAGCCGCCGCAGTGAACGATGTCATGCGTTCGAGGCCCGATGGGTGGACCAGGTGGATCTCGGGCGGGCTCACCAGCGTGGCGTGCGAGACGGCGACCCGGCCGTCGGCATGGTCGAACCCGTTCACCGACCCCCCGGTCGTCAGGGGGACGGGCTCGCCACCGCCGTCCCAGGCGTACAACCTGATCGTGCCCCGGTCCTCTGCGGTGAGCAGGAGGCGATCCTCCTGCCACTCCCAGCTCACGGGAGAGCGATCCCATCCGCCGAGATCGAGCAGCTCGTGACCGCCGTCCGAATCGATGCTCGCCAACCTCACGGGGTCGGCGTAGTAGTCGGGAGTGAATTGCAGGCCCACCATCAACGCTCCATCCGGACCGAATCGGGGACGTGAGGCGTGACCGTCGAGCCAGGGCGTGAGCTCGTGCTCGGTGCCGCTCTCCAGGTCGATCGAGAACGCCGACCACCGTAGATCGCGATAGGGCGGCGTGGGGCGCAGGGCGCAGTACACCAGCCTGTCGCCCGAGACGGCGATGTCCGCCACCGGGTCTCCGGTGTTCTCCCACCGCATCCACTTGTCCTGGTCTGGGGTGAGATCACGGACAACCGACCCGGTCGCGTCCACTTCGAAGATGTGCGGTCGGCTGCCGTCGGTCAGCCACCGGTCCCAGTAGCGATAGAGCGCGTTGTCGGTGATGTGCACGCCCTTCGTCTCGGTAGCCCCCACGTTGCTCACGACGTAGAGATGGGCGCCGTCGGGCGCCCACGTCGCTCCGACCACCGAGCCCTCGACATCCGGGAGGGCGGCCGGTTCGCCCCCGTCGATCGCCATCAGGTGGAGCTGAGGCCTTCCGTCCACCTTTCTCACGAAGGCGACCGTCGAACCGTCGGGGGACAGTGCCGGGCTGGACGCATCCGAGTCCTCGGAGGTGATCGGCCGGGCCGGCCCACCGTCAGGCCCCGTCCGGTAGAGCCGTGTGACCATCTTCTCGGCTCGCTCGTTCCAGGCGGTGACGGGAATGATCATCCAACGCCCCGACAGCTCCGGCGAGCCGACCCGGGGGATGCTCCACATCGTTTCTGCAGTGATCGGGTTCATTGCACCCACCGTACCGACGGCGACGGCGCAATCGGCACCGGACTGCGTCACGATGTCGCCGACAGGGCATCGTGGATCACTACTGTCACGCGCGATCCACCCAGGAAACCGAATGGCATCAGTTGCAGTACTCACCTCAGGAGGCGATGCGCCGGGCATGAACGCCGCCATCCAGGCCGTCGTGCGGGTCGCAGCCTCTCGCGATCTCGATGTGGTCGGGATCCTCGACGGCTACGACGGGTTGATCGACGGGACCTCACGACCGCTCACCCGTCGCATCGGAGGTGGTGTCAGCGTTCCCGTTGCGGACGTCGACAGCGCCGGGCCGCTCGGCGGGACGATCCTCGGCTCGAGCCGGTGCCCTCGCTTCCACAAAGCGGAGTTCCGGGCGAAGGCCGCCGAGCACCTGCGCGCGCTCGACTGCATCGGGCTCATCGTCATCGGCGGGAACGGCTCGATCGCCGGAGCGCACGCGATCGCCAACGAGATGGAGATCCCCGTCGTCGGCATCCCCGCCTCGATCGACAACGACATCGGTCTCACGAGAGAGGCGCTCGGCGTCGACACGGCATTGAACACGATCGTCGAGGCGTGCGATCGGATCTCGGACACGGCCCGCTCCCATCGGAGGGCCTTCATCGTCGAGGTGATGGGGCGTGACAGTGGCTATCTCGCCATGGCTGCTGCCGCAGCGACGGCGGCGGACGCCGTCTTGCTTCCGGAAGTGTCGAAGAGCTTCGACGAGACGGTCGATGCCGTGGCAGAGTGCATTCGCCACAGCTTCTCGTCGGAGCGGCACAAACGCAGGACGCTCGTGATCAAGGCCGAGGGGGTCGGGATCCCCACGCACATGCTGGTGGACGAGGTGGTCGCACAACTCGAGGACATCGACAACCTCGAGGTGCGTGGAACCGTTCTCGGGCATCTCGTCCGCGGCGGCAACTCGTCGTTCCGCGACCGGCTCATCGCGGGGCGATTCGGCCTGACCGCCATCGAAGCGCTGCTCGCCGGTCGGACCGATGTCATGGTCGGATGGAATCTGACCGACACCGGTGAGCCGACGAGCGACTCCTTCATCAGATTGTTCCCGATCGCCCTGGTCCTCGAGGAGACCCAGGCGCTCATCGACGGGTCGAGCGACGTCATCAGAGGCCGGGTCGAGCGTATGGAGAGCATCCAGGGCGTGCTCTCGTTGTGATCGCCGTGGCCGGGTTCGTGTGCGGTGTCGGTCGACACAGGGACCCTGCTGTGCTGTCTTCATCTCCTTCGGAGCGAAAGAGGTCCACCGCCGCGATCGCACGGGTCCAGCTTCGCTCCCGAATCCGATGCAGCCCCGTGACGTGTCGAAGGCTGTCCACGCCGATTTGATGGCCTCCAACACCGAGCGCACGCCTACCCGCGAGGGACTTCCGGCCGTGCCGGGGCTCGAGCGGGTTGCGGTACGATCAGCCGGTGACGCCCCCGGTGCGGCTCGTCACCGGCCCAGCCGGGGGAGTCGTCGAGATCCGAGTCGAGGAGAGCCAGCATGAGTTCGTACGCCGCGATCCAGGAAGTGCTCGCCGATCAGGCGGAGTACCTGCTCGGCCACTCGTGTGGGACGATTCCCAGTGATCAGCTCCATCTGCCAGGCCCCGACTTCATCGATCGGGTGACGTCGAAGACGGATCGAAGCCCCGCCGTCCTCCGCAACCTCCAGTCGCTCTACGGTCACGGTCGCCTGTCGGGGACCGGCTATGTCTCGATCCTTCCCGTCGACCAGGGCATCGAACATGCCGGGGGAGCGAGCTTCGCGCCGAACCCGGTCTACTTCGACCCGGCGAACATCTGCGAGCTGGCGATCCACGGAGGCTGCAATGCGGTGGCCTCCACCCTCGGTGTGCTGGGAGCGGTGGCGCGTTCGTACGCCCACAAGATCCCGTTCATCCTCAAGTTGAACCACAACGAACTCCTGACCACTCCGAACATCTACGACCAGACGACGTTCGCCTCGGTCGAGCAGGCCTTCGAGATGGGCTGCGTAGGTGTCGGAGCCACGATCTACTGGGGATCCGAAGAGTCGAGGCGCCAGCTCCAGGAGGTGTCGGCTGCCTTCCAGCAAGCCCATGAGCTCGGGATGTTCACGGTGCTCTGGTGCTACCTCCGCAATCCGGCCTTCAAGGTCGACGGTGTCGACTATCACGCATCGGCCGATCTCACCGGTCAGGCCAACCACCTGGGTGTGACCCTCGAAGCCGACATCATCAAGCAGAAGCTGCCGGTGAACAATGGGGGCTATCCGGCGATCAAAGCGGGCAAGACCCACGAGAAGGTCTACAGCGAGCTGACGACCGACCATCCGATCGATCTCACCCGGTACCAGGTGGCGAACAACTACATGGGCCGCATGGGTCTCATCAACTCCGGCGGCGCCTCCGGCAGCCATGACCTCCAGGACGCCACCGCCACCGCGGTCATCAACAAGCGGGCGGGTGGCACGGGATTGATCAGCGGTCGCAAGGCGTTCCAAAAGCCGATGGACGACGGCGTGGCACTGCTGAACGCGATCCAAGACGTGTACCTCTGCAACGACGTCACGATCGCCTGAGGAGGATCGACGATGCGGATAGGAATCCTGACGGGCGGTGGTGACGTCCCCGGACTCAATGCGGCCATCAAGGCCGTCGTCAACCGGGCGGCCGAACAGGGCCACGAGGTGCTGGGGCTGCGGCGCGGCTGGGCGGGTCTGCTCTACGTCGACCCCGACGACCCTGCCTCCCTGGCGGAGTTCTCCCAGCCGTTGGACCCGGCGTGGGTCCGCACCATCGACCGTTCGGGCGGTACCGTCCTCCACAGCTCGCGGACGCACCCCGGGAAGGTGAAAGCCGCCGACGTGCCCGCCTTCCTCACGCCGCCGCCCGGCACCGAGCCGCCGTACGACTTCACGCCGCACGCGATGGAGGTCCTGGAGGCGTTCGGTATCGACGTCCTCATCCCCATCGGCGGCGACGACACGCTGTCGTACGGACTCCGTCTCCACAACGAAGGCGTCCCCGTGATCGCCATCCCGAAGACGATGGACAACGACGTCCACGGCACCGACTACTGCATCGGCTTCTCAACTGCCGTCACCCGCGGCGTGCAGTTCATCAGCAATCTCCGGACGAGCACCGGCTCGCACGAGCGCATCGCCGTGATCGAGCTGTTCGGGCGATACAGCGGTGAGACGTCGTTGATCACGGCCTACCTCGCAGGCGTCGATCGCGCAGTGATCTCCGAGGTGCCCGTCGACATCGACAGGCTGGCCGCCTTCCTGGTCGCCGATCGGAAGGCCAACCCCAGCAACTACGCGATGGTCACCGTCTCGGAGGGAGCGGTCATCGAAGGCGGGTCGTTGTCTGTCCGAGGCGAGGCCGACGCCTACGGTCATCGCAAGCTCGGCGGCGTCGGCGAGCAGGTCGGTGCGATGCTGAAGTCCGTCACCGGCATCCACATCATCAATCAGACCATCGGGTATCTGATGCGGTCGGGAAGCCCCGACTCGCTCGATCTCATGGTCGCCAACAACTATGCGGTGATGGCCACCGACCTCGCGATCGAAGGGCAATCGGGCCGAATGGTCGCCTTGCGGGGCGGCACGTACACCAACGTCCCGATCTCGCTGATCGGAGAGGGCGTCAAGCGGGTCGACGTCGGCGAGATGTACGACTCGGAGAACTACCGACCCAACATCCGTCACGTCGGTGGCAAGCCCATGTTCCTCTACTGAGTAGCCTCGTGCCCGTGCACCATCGATCGAGACAACTGCCGAAGCGCCATCCGACCGACGGAACGGCACACTCGTGCGTGCGGCGGAGCATCGGGGTGCCGCGTTGAGTGTCATCGGAGTCCTCACCGCCGGCGGTGACTGCCCCGGCCTCAATGCCGTGATCCGCGGCCTCGTCCTGCGGGCCCAGGAGAAGTACGACGCCGAGGTCGTCGGGATCATGAACGGCTGGGAAGGCCTGATGGACGGCGACGTCCGCCTTCTCGACCGCCGGGATGTCGACGACATCCTCGCAAAGGGGGGAACCATCCTCGGGACGTCGCGCAAGGATCCTTACGTGCACGGGTCCGGCTACGAGAGCGTTGCCAGGACGCTCAAGCGCAACGACATCGACAGCCTGGTCGTCATCGGAGGCGACGGCACGCTTCGCACGGCGCTTCGGCTCGGCGAAGACGGCGCCAGGGTGATCGGTGTGCCGAAGACGATCGACAACGACATCAGCGGCACCGACTTCACGTTCGGGTTCGACACGGCCGTCCAGATCGTGACCGATGCGATCGACCGTCTCACCACCACCGCCGAGGCACACAACCGCGTGATCCTCGTGGAGGTCATGGGTCGGACCAAAGGATGGATCGCAACGTACGGCGGCCTCGCAGGTGGCGCTCAGGCGGTCCTCATCCCCGAGATCCCGTACGACATCGACGAGGTCGCGGCCTTGATCCGTCGTAGGCACCGGCGCGGCAAGAACTACAGCGTGGTCGTGGTCGCCGAAGGCGTCGACCCGCCGGTGAAGGTCGAATTGCAGAAGGACGCATTCGGGTTCGACCGACTGGGTGGCGTGGCGTATCAGCTCGCCCCGGTGATCGAACATCTGACCGGGTACGAGACGCGGGTGACGGTGCTCGGTCACCTCCAGCGGGGCGGCACGCCCACCGCATTCGACCGCGTCCTGGCGACGCGGCTCGGCACCCACGCTGCCGATCTCGCCGCCGAGGGCAAGCACGGCACCATGGTCGCGATGCGGGGATCGAAGATCGTCGCGGTCCCACTCTCCGAGGGCTGTTCCGAGATCCGAGGCGTGGACGACGAGTTGTACGACGTCGCACAGACGTTCTTCGGGTGACCACGCCCGGTAGGTGCTCCCGCGCCCCGATCCGTGGCGCTCGTGGGCGATCGTGACCTACACGAGTGCGTTCGAGCTGTTCAAGGTCGGAATCGGCCCGTCGAGCTCCCACACCGTCGGTCCCATGCTCGCTGCGCTCGAGATGTCGACCGCGATCGACGACGCCGTCCGGGTCGAGCTGTTCGGATCGCTCTCGCTGACGGGCTTCGGACACGGCACCGACCGGGCGATCATGCTCGGCCTTTCCGGCCATCACCCCGCCACGGTGCCGCTCGATCTCGTCTGGGAGCTGCCGAGAGTCGTGAGGGAGACCAGACGCCTGTCGCTCGCCGACGGGCGAGAGATCGGGTTCGACCCAGAGCACGACATCGTCCGCAGGCAGGAGATCGATCCGGCCCACCCCAATGTGCTACGTATCACGACCGGATCCACGTCCAAGACCTTCGCCTCGATCGGTGGAGGGTTTCTCGTAGCTGTCATCGACGGGCGCCTCGATGCTCCGCCGGCGGGCCCGGCCCCAGTCCCGTATCAGTTTCGGTCCGCAGAGGAGCTGCTGCGATTGTGCGCATCGCATGCGATGACCGTCGCCGAGGTGGCGAGGCGGAACGAATCCGCCATGGACCCCGACGGCGAAGACCCCGGAACGCGCCTGGCGCGGATCGCCGAGGTCATGAGGGAGTCGATCGACCGAGGAATGCATGCGACCGGCACGCTTCCCGGCGCACTCGGAATTCGGCGCAGGGCGCGGGATCTCGGCCTCGACCTCACCGAAACGGACCGGAGCCTCCCTCCCACCGGCCCCAGCGATTGGGCCGGGGTGTACGCCACCGCGGTCAACGAGGAGAACGCCGCCGGCGGCAGGATCGTGACGGCGCCCACCAACGGCGCCGCCGGCATCGTGCCGGCAGTCCTGCGGTTCGCGGACGAGTTCTGTGCGATGCAGGTGGCCGATCCGCATGCCGAGTTCCTGTTGACGGCCAGCGCGATCGGCTCACTGCTGAAGGCCAACGCAGGCATCTCCGGAGCAGAGCTCGGTTGTCAAGGCGAGGTCGGTTCGGCATCGGCGATGGCCGCTGCAGGGTTGGCGGCCGTCCTGGGCGGATCGCCGGAGCAGGTCGAGAACGCCGCTGAGATCGCCCTAGAGCACAATCTCGGCTTGACGTGCGATCCGGTCGGCGGCTTGGTGCAGGTGCCCTGCATCGAGCGCAACGCCATCGGAGCGATCAAGTCGATCGCCGCCGCATCGCTGGCGCTGCGGGGGACCGGGGAGCACTTCGTCTCGCTGGACGTGGCCATCGAGACGATGCGGCAGACGGGGCTCGACATGCACCACAAATACAAGGAGACGAGCCTCGGCGGGCTTGCCGTGAACGTGCCCGCCTGTTGATCCGGCCCCTCAGGGATCGACCACCACGGTGAGGTGCCTCTGGGCCCGTCTGAGCGACTCGACGACGTCGGATGGCTCCGACCCGCGAGCAAACACAAACCCGAGGTAGCGGTCGCCGTCGGGCACTGGAACGAGCGTCGCGCCGATCGGTACCGAGATCTCGACTCCGGTCACCCCCGCGACGGCTCGCGCCACGTCGATGCCTTCGATCCGCGCCAGCCGGCCCGCCGTCGGGACCCCGATCATGAGCACGCCGCTGGCGCCGGGAAGACGAGCCGAGCCGGGCTTGCGCCGACCGAGCGCCTGCCGAATCACCAGCGACTCCAGTGAGTCTCCCATCAGGCCGAAGGTGAGGCTCCGCCCACACAGGCCACCGATCGTCCGACCGGCCACCTCGAGCACGATCGGCACGCCTTTCTCGATTCGAAGCTCCGCGTGGATCGGGCCCTGCGTGAGCCCGATCGCCCGCGTCGCGGCGGCCACCGTCCGCTCGACCTCGACGACCGTCGAGCGGGGGAGCGAGGTGGGAGTCACGAAGATCGTCTCCTCGAACACGGGGCCATCTGGCTGGTCGGGTTTGTCGAAGATCGCCAGGATCTCGACGCGGCCGTCCCAGATGAGGCCTTCAACCGAGATCTCCGGCCCGCCGACGAACCGCTCGATCAGGAAGAGGTCCGAGCCGTCGTGGGAGCTCTGGTGCCTCGCTGCGATCTGGGCAGCGGCCGGCAGGTCGTCGTGGTCATCGGCCCGCACGACGCCGACACTTGCGCTGCGGGTCCTCGGTTTGACGACCACCGGGAACCCGATCCGATCGGCCGCATCGGCGACCGTGGACATGTCGACCACTTCAAAATCCGGCTGGGCGACCTCCAGCGCATCCAGGCGCCTGCGCATTTCGGCCTTGTCGAGCGTCGCTTGGACGGCGGCCAGCGGGCTCGAGGGCAGGCCGATGAGCTCTGATGCCCGGGCGGCGATCTCCACCCCGGCGTCATCGGCCGCGATGATCGCATCGATCGGCGTGTTCGCTGCGAGGTCTG